>CAMAWF010000048.1 GCA_945861895.1 Rhizobium sp. Q54 | reverse complement strand
AATTCGGGTCAGCGGCGTTTTTCTTTTTCTTTGTCATTGCCGGGCTTGACACCGCAAGTCGGATATATCCGACTTGCGGTGTCAAGCCCGGCAATGACAAAGAAAAAGAAAAACGCCGCTGACCCGAATTGTAGCCGCCACGCCAAAGGCATAGACTTGACCTCCTCGATCCATCGTTGGGGGCAGTCATGGATACCGGCAATCTCGTATCGCTGTTCTTCGGCTTTCAGGGCCGCATCAACCGCGCCAAATATTGGCTCGCGGTCGCCGTCTATTTCGCCATCGCCATCGTTCTAACGGTGTTCGCGATAACAGTCGGGCTGATCGGCGGCATACTGGCCATCCTGATCGCTCTGATCATCTACATCCCGATGCTGATTTCCGGCGTCGCGGTTGGCATCAAGCGGCTGCATGACCGCGGCAAGAGCGGCTGGTGGCTGTTGCTGTTCTACGGCGTGCCGGCCGTGCTGGGCTGGGTCAGTGGCGGCATGGGTGGCGGCATGGGCGGCGGTATGGGCGGCGGTATGATCCTGTCGCTGGTGAGTTTCGTCATTTCCATCTGGGCAATCGTCGAGCTTGGCTTCCTGCGCGGCACGCCGGGCGCGAATGCCTACGGGCCCGATCCGCTCAATCTTTGAACGCAAGCCTTGCTTTGAACGCAAGCCTTCGCTTCGCTCCGTCAAGCGCCCCCCACAAGGGAGCGCATCGACGCGGCTAATTGATCGCGATATTCGCGGTCTTGACGATGTCCGCCCAGCGTTTCGATTCACTGGCGATGAAGGCTCCGAATTCGGCGGACGAATTCCCGATCGGCTTGGCGCCCTCGTTGGTCAGCCGCGCGCGCATGACCGTCTCGTTGATCGCCTCCACCGTCGCCTTGCGGATGATTTCGACCGCGGCCGGCGGCGTTCCCTTCGGCACCACGAAGCCGTACCACGCGGTCGCCTCGTAGTCGGGCCAGCCGCTCTCGGCAACGCTCGGCAAATCCGGCAGCGTTGCCGTGCGCGCCTTGGTCGTCACCGCGAGCGCGCGCAATTGCTTGTTCTCGACCAGTCCAATCACCGAAGGAATTGCGGTGATCATGAAATTCGTCTGGCTGCCAAGCAGATCGTTGAGCGCGGGACCGGCGCCCTTGTAGGGCACGTGCACGGTATCGATCTTGGCGACGACATTGAGCAGCACGCTGGCAAGGTGGCTTGCCGATCCGATGCCCGCCGAGCCGTAAGTCAGCTTGCCCGGATTGGCGCGGGCGTGGTCGGCGAATTGCTTGAACGATGTGAACGGTGAATTCGCCGGCACCACCAGCAGCAAAGGCGCCGCGGCGATCAGCGTCACCGGATCGAATGCCGCCAGCGGATCGATCTTGAGGCTTTTGAACAGATGCGGATTGACCGCGATCGGGCCCTGGTTCGCCATCAATATCGTGTAACCGTCGGGCGCAGCGGAGGCCGCGGCTTGCGTGGCCAGATTGCCGCCGGCGCCCGCCATGTTTTCGACCACGACCGATTGGCCAAGCCGTTCGCTCATGCCGCGCGCCACCACGCGCGCGATGGCATCGGTCCCCCCGCCCGCCGCATAAG
Source organism: Rhizobium sp. Q54 (assembly GCA_945861895.1). Lineage (GTDB taxonomy): Bacteria > Pseudomonadota > Alphaproteobacteria > Rhizobiales > Xanthobacteraceae > Pseudolabrys. The sequence goes on along the minus strand of CAMAWF010000048.1, from coordinate 23,876 downwards.
GCACGATCAAGCGCAGCGGCCGCGCGGGAAAAGTTTCAGCCCAGGCCTTGCGCGAGGCCAATGCCGGCAATGCAAGCAGGCCGAGCCAGAATTCGCGCCGGGTCAATATGCTCGGCATATGCATTTCCTCCTGCGGGCCGCAGGGTGCGACTCTAGCACGGCCTGAATTGTAGCCGCTTGTTCAAACGCGTAAACTTGCCCGCTGTATCAATGCTTGGGCACGAGGGGTTTTGACCATGCGTATGCTTTCAATTGCTGCGGCGTTCGCGCTGAGTTGCTCTGCCGCCTTCGCCGCCGATCCGGTGGGGAAATACAACATCGAGGGCGCCAATCCCGGCGGCGGCGGCAAATACGCCGGCACCGTCACCGTGGAGCGCACCGGCGAAACCTATAGCGTCATCTGGATGGTGGGCGGCACGCGCTATGTCGGCACCGCTATCGGCAACAGGGATTTCATTGCCGTCTCCTACCGCTCCGGCAACGACACCGGCCTCGCGCTCTATGGCGCGGACGGCGGCAACTGGAAGGGCCTGTGGACCTATGCCGGCGGCCAGCAGGTCGGCGCGGAGGTCTGGTCCCGGCAATAGATCGCAGGCATACCGTCCGGATGGACCTCGACGCCAATCGCAGCCTGCTCGTGACGGCCATCGCGCAAACCGCGGCGGGCGACCGCGCCGCGCTGCAAACCGTCTATCGCCTCACCTCGGCGAAGCTTTTTGGCGTTTGTCTTCGTATCTTGTCTGACCGAGCCGAATCCGAAGACGTGCTGCAGGAGGTCTACCTCACGGTGTGGAACAAGGCAGGCGTCTTCGATCCGGGACGCGCAAGCCCGATGAGCTGGCTGATTGCGATTGCCCGCAACAAGGCGATCGACCGGCTGCGGGCCGGGCGCATCGGCCGCCGCATGGACCCGATCGATGCCGCAACGGAAGTGCCCGACGCCGCGCCGTCGGCGGAAACCGTGCTGCAAAGCGGCGAAGAAAACCGGCGGCTGCATGCCTGCCTCGCCGGCCTTGAGCGGCGCGAGCAGGCCGCGCTGCGCGGCGCATTTTTCGACGGCAATACTTACGAGGATTTGGCGCAGCGGATGGGCGTCCCGCTCGGCACGATGAAAAGCTGGATCAGACGCGCGATGCAAAAGCTGAAAGCATGTCTTGAGCGATGAGCGACATCAACGACCATAGCGGCCCGCCGAACGACGATCTGCTCGCCGCCGAATATGTGCTTGGCGTGCTCGCGCAGGCCGAGCGGCTGGCTGTCGAGCGGCGCGTGGCGCGCGAACCGGCGTTTGCCGATCTGGTCGTCTCCTGGGAGGCGCGGCTGTTGCCCTGGGCGGACGACATCGCGGCGGTAGCGCCTCCGCGCGACGTGTGGGAGCGCATTGCGGCGACGTTGCCGGTTCGGACGGTTCGGACGGCCGAAAAGCCGAACGGCATGGCGTTCTGGCGCGGCTGGGCCATCGGCTCCAGCGCGCTTGCGGCGGCGAGCCTCGCCGCGCTGCTGTTCGTGCTGTCGAATCCGGCGCCGCGCCCGCTGACAGCCGCGCTGGACGGCGGAGGTCATCGCCACTTCGTCGCCACCCTCGATCCGCAACGGGCGCAGATGCTGGTGATGCCCGCAGCCTTTGCCGCAACCGCGGAGCGCGTGCCGGAACTTTGGCTGATCGCGCCCGGCGACAAGCCGCGTTCGCTCGGCCTGCTCAATGCCGAACGCGCGGTCAGCATCGCCATTCCGGCAAACCTGCGGACGCAGGCCAACGCGCAGGCCGTGCTTGCGGTTTCGCTCGAGCCGCCCGGCGGCTCAAAAACCGGCGCCCCGACCGGCCCGGTGATCGCCCAGGGCAAGCTCACAAACCTGTGAAGACCGGCGGCGCATCCGCCGCCCGCCCCGCTCCGTAGCTGCTGTTGTCTCCAGAGGGGGACGTCCAACAGAGAGCAACGGAGTCATAACATGAAACGCATTCACGCATTGACCGGCGCCGCGGTATTGGCGCTGGCGATCGGCGCGGCTTCAACCGCCCCGACATTCGCGCAGATGAAGGAACAGACCAAGATGGTCGGCGGCGCAGCGATGTATCCCTCGAAGAACATCGTTCAGAACGCCGTCAATTCCAAGGACCACACCACGCTGGTGGCCGCGGTGAAGGCGGCCGGCCTGGTCGACACGCTCTCAAGCGCAGGCCCGTTCACGGTGTTCGCGCCGACCAACGCGGCGTTCGCGCAGCTTCCGAAGGGCACCGTCGAAGACCTGCTCAAGCCGGAAAACAAAGACAAGCTCACCAAGGTGCTGACCTGCCACGTCGTGGCCGCCAGCGCCATGTCGGCTGCGATCAACAAGATGATCAAGGACGACAAGGGCGAGCACCCGGTGAAGACCGTGGGCGGTTGCACGTTCACCGCCAAGATGAAGGGCGACAAGATCGTTCTGGTCGATGGCAAAGGCCGCGAGGCGGCGGTGACCATCGCCGACGTCAAGCAGTCCAACGGCGTGATCCACGTGATCGACACCGTTCTGTTGCCGGGCTGATCCCCCACCCCGCAACGCTGGGGTGCGCCTCAAGGGGCGCTCCATAAGGCCCTCTCCCCCGCTTGCCGGGAGGGGGCCTTTTCGTTGCCGCCAAACCCAAGGCGTCATGCCCGGCAATGACAATCGAGAGACCCGTCAGTCTCCTGTTAACCACCCGCTAACCATAAACTGGGCAAATATTGCCGGGGGCGTGGGGGCATGTGGATGACATGAGCGACATTACGGCCGCGCCAATAGCGGGCGGCTTCAAGCTCCCCGGCCTCGGCGATCTCGGCGCAATCTTCAAGCGCGGCGATCTCGCGCTGGCGTTCGGCGTGCTCATCATCCTGGTCGTCCTGATCCTGCCGCTGCCGCCGCTGCTGCTGGATTTTGCGCTGGCGATCTCGATCGTGTTTTCCGTGCTGATCCTGATGACGGCGCTGTTCATCCACACGCCGCTGGAATTCTCCTCGTTCCCCACGATCCTGCTGATCTCGACAATGCTGCGGCTGGCGCTCAACCTCGCCTCGACGCGGCTGATCCTTGCCCGCGGCCACGAGGGCACCGACGCCGCCGGCCACGTCATCGAGGCGTTCGGCAATTTCGTGATGGCGGGAAATTTCGTCATCGGCATTATCGTGTTCACGATCCTGGTGATCGTGAACTTCGTCGTCATCACCAAGGGCTCCGGCCGCATCGCCGAGGTCGCCGCGCGCTTTCACCTCGACGCCATGCCGGGCAAGCAGATGGCGATCGATGCCGATCTTTCCGCCGGCTTGATCGACGAGGGCGAGGCGCGAAGGCGCCGCAAGACGCTGGAGGACGAAGGCGGCTTTTTCGGCGCCATGGACGGCGCCTCGAAATTCGTGCGCGGCGACGCCATCGCCGGCCTGCTGGTGGTTTTCGTCAACGTCATCGGCGGCATGATCATCGGCATCGCGCAGCAGGGCATGAGCTTCGCCGACGCCGCGCGCACTTACACGCTGCTCACCGTGGGCGACGGGCTGGTGACGCAGGTGCCGGCGCTGATCGTTTCCACCGCGGCCGGCCTGCTGGTGTCGAAAGCCGGCGTCACCGGCGCGGCCGACAAGGCGCTGCTGGCGCAGCTTTCCGGCTATCCCAAGGCGCTCGGCATGTCGTCCGGCGTCATGCTGGTGATGTCGCTGTTGCCGGGCATCCCGATGCTGCCGTTCCTACTGCTCGGCGGCGGAGCCGGCGCGCTCGCCTATTTCATTGCCAAACGCACGCGCGTGCAGATCGCCAACGAGGCGCGCAAAGTGGAAGCCGCCGCCAAGGTCGAGCCGGCGGACGAGCCGATCTCCACCGCGCTCAAAATCGACGATCTCAAGATCGAGATCGGCTATGCGCTATTGCCGCTGGTCAATTCGCCCGACGGCTCCGACCGCCTCACCGAGCAGATCAAGGCGCTGCGCCGCTCGCTCGCGGTCGAGATGGGCTTCGTCATGCCGGCGGTGCGAATCCTCGACAACGTGCAGCTCGAGGCCAACACCTATGTCATCAAGATCAAGGAGGTCGATGCCGGCTCCGGCCGCATCTGGCCGGGACAATATATGGTCATGGACCCGGCCGGCGCGCAGGTGAACCTGCCCGGCACACACACCAGCGAGCCGACATTCGGCCTGCCCGCAACCTGGGTCGACGCCGGGCTGAAGGAGGAAGGCACGCTCAAGGGTTACACCGTGGTGGACGCCGCCACCGTGCTCTCGACCCATCTCACCGAATTGCTCAAGGCCAACATGTCGGAATTGCTGTCCTACGGCGAAGTGCAGAAGCTGCTGAAGGAAATACCCAAGGAGCAGGGCGAATTGCTCAAGGACCTGGCGCCCGCGCTTATCACCGTCTCGGGCATCCAGCGCGTGCTGCAAATCCTGCTGGCGGAGCGCGTCTCGGTCCGCGACCTCTCGTCCATTCTCGAAGGCATCGCCGACGCGCTGGCGTTCTCGCGCAATCCGGTCACGATCGCCGAGCATGTGCGCGCGCGGCTCTCGCGCCAGATTTGCGCGCAATACACCTCGCAGGCGGGCTATCTGCCGCTGATCGCGCTCTCGGCCAAGTGGGAGCAGAATTTCGCCGAATCCATCGTCGGCCAGGGCGACGACCGTTCGCTGGCGATGCAGCCCTCGCGTTTGTCCGAATTCATCACGCTGGTGCGCGAGCGCTTCGAGGCGGCGGCGCGCGAAGGCGAAGCCCCGGTGCTGGTGACCTCCGCCGGCATCCGCCCATTCGTGCGCGGCATCGTCGAGCGCTTCCGGGCGCAAACCAGCGTGCTGGCGCAATCCGAAATCCATCCCCGCGCACGGCTGAAAACCGTCGGCAGCATCTAGGCGCGCAATCGCCGGTGCGACGATCGCTTGACAGCAGGCGGCTTCCGGCGTATTTAACCGAACGGTTATTTAACTGATCGGTAAATAACGCCATGCCGCAGGACCGCCTGAGCACCACCTTCGCAGCGCTCGCCGATCCCACGCGCCGGGCCATTTTGGCGCAGCTCGCCTTGGGCGATACCTCGGTTTCCAAGCTGGCCGAACCCTTCGACATGAGCCTTCCCGCCGTCTCCAAGCATCTCAAGGTGCTGGAGCGGGCTGGGTTGATCGCGCGCGGCCGCGAGGCGCAGTGGCGGCCGTGCCGGATCGAACCGGACGCGCTCAGGGGCGTCGACGCTTGGCTGGAGCGCTATCGCCGTCTCTGGGAGCAACGTCTGGACCGGCTCGACGATTACCTGCGTGAGTTGCAAGCCAAGGGGAAAAAGCGTGTTCGTAAAAAATAGCATCGATCTCGACCACGATCCGCGCGTAATCATAACGTCATTTGAAGGAGGCTCGCATGTATGTTGATGGGTTTGTTATTCCGGTGCCGAAGAAGAAGCTCGGCGCCTACTGGCGCATGGCAAAATTGGCGGGAAAAGTCTGGCGCGATCACGGCGCGCTGGAATTCCGCGAAGCCGTCGCCGATGACGTCAAGGTGGGAAAGCGGACGTCGTTTCCGCGCAGCGTCAAGCTCAAGCGCGGCGAGACGGTGGTGTACTCGTGGATCGTGTTCAAGTCGCGCGTGCACCGCGACAACGTCAATTCCAAGGTGATGAAAGACAAACGCTTCGCGAAGATGATGACAAGCGCCAAGGCGATGCCGTTCGACGGCAAGCGCATGATCTATGGCGGGTTCAAGGTTCTGGTCGACGCCTGACGGCGCGCGGACCTGCTGCCAAGGCTCTGAATCCGCCGGCGTTCAACGTTCCGTGATGGGGGCTTGGGAACTTAAACCGGCCCTCCACGTTACATTCCGGAACGTCTTGAACCTTTTCCCGGCCGCGGACGACAAATGGCCGAATCCGGGAGCAACGCCCATGAACAACTCATCGCTCTACACCGCAGACCGCACCACCCACCTGAAAATCGTGGTGGTGGCGCTGATTGCCGCGACGGCCATCGCAGGCATCGGCATCGCCGCGCGCGGCGTCGATCTCGGCACCGATATCGTCGTGGTTCAGAAGAACGGCCCGGCGGTCAAAGCCGGCGCGCCGGTGACTTGGACCGCGCGGGAAGGCTCTACCATCCGCTGACGTTCCCGCTCGGCTCGAGCGGCGCCACTTGATCTTGACCCTCCCCCACTTTACGCGCCCCTTGCGGGCGCGTTTTTTTGCGTCCACCGACAAATAAAAAGCGGCGCCACGGGGCGCCGCCTGGAAATCCGGAGTAGTCGGGCTTCGCTTTACGCCGGACGCGCGGCGTCGTGGAAGCGGATGGCCCCGATGGTGTCGAGTTCGGCCTGCTCATGGGCGTTGGCCTCGGCGCGCTCGCGCGCCTGGTCGCGCTCATCCAGCTTCTCGACTTTTTTCAGCTCCTCGAAGGCCTCGCCCAGCATGCCCTTGGCGTCGTCGAGCTGGGCTTTGAGTTCGTCGGCCGAGCGCTTGAGGTTTTCGCGCCGCACGATCGCCGCTTTGGCGTAGGTCGGATAGGCGAAATGCGCGGGATCGTGGATGCCGGCGCGGTCCTGCTCGGTTTTGATCTCGCGGTCGAGGTCGCCGGCGATGCGTTCGAACTCGGCGATCATGCCCTCGATCTGGGCGACCTTGCGGCGTTTCTCGTCGACCTGAAATTTCTTCAGGCGAATGAGCGTTTCCCGTGACTTCATCGACTCGTACTCCCCCGAAGCCCCGAGATCGGGCGGAAGGCGCCGGGCTCAAGCCCTCGCCGCCGCGGCCGCTCTGGACCAATACCGGGTTCAACCTGCCGCAATATCGTTAGTTTTCGGTTTCCACGGCCGCAACATTACTGGCCAAAATGGCCTCCAGCCGGGCATAGCCGTCGGCCAAACTGCTGGCTTCTTCCTTATTTTGCGACAGAAACGCCTCCAGCGGCTTATGCAGGCTGATGGCCACGTCGACCTCGGCGGAGGATCCCGGCCGATAGGCCCCAAGCCGGATCAGCTCCTCCATGTCGGAATAGGTCGCCATCACCTGCCGGGCCTGGTTTATGGCCGGGATAAAGGCCGGATCGGCCGCCCGCGGCATGGTGCGGGAGATCGATTTGAGGATGTTGATGGCCGGGTAGCGCCCGCGCTCGGCGATGGCGCGCTCCATCACGATATGGCCGTCGAGGATGCCGCGCACGGCATCCGCCACCGGCTCGTTATGGTCGTCGCCGTCCACCAGCACGCTAAACAGCCCGGTGATGGTGCCCTGCTCGGTGCCCGGCCCCGCCCGCTCCAACAGCCGCGGCAATTCGGTGAAAACCGTCGGCGTATAGCCCTTGGCGGTCGGCGGCTCGCCGGCCGAAAGCCCGATCTCGCGTTGCGCCATGGCAAAGCGGGTGACGGAGTCCATCAGCACCAGCACGTCCTTGCCGGCGTCGCGGAAATATTCGGCGATGGCGAGCGTCAGATACGCCGCCTGCCGCCGCATCAGGGCCGGCTCGTCGGAGGTCGAAACCACCACCACCGAGCGGGCCAAGCCCGCGGGGCCGAGGTCGTCCTGCAAGAACTCCTGCACCTCGCGGCCGCGCTCGCCGACCAGGCCGATCACCGAAATGTCGGCGGCCACGTTGCGCGCCAGCATCGAGAGCAAAACCGACTTGCCGACGCCCGAGCCCGAGAAGATGCCCATGCGCTGGCCGCGGCAGCAGGTGACAAAGGTATTAAGCGCCCGCACCCCGAGGTCGAGCGGCGCGCCGACGCGGCGGCGGGCATGCGCGGGCGGCGGCGAATTGCGGAACGGATAAGGCGCCGGCCCCGCCGGCAGCGGCCCATTGCCGTCGATCGGCTCGCCCATGGCGTTGACCACGCGGCCGAGCCAGCCCTCGGAGGGCCGCACCGCACCGGCCGCCGAGGCGACGACGGCACGGCAGCCGCGCCGCACGCCTTCCAGCGCCGCAAACGGCATCACCAGCGCATTGGCGCCGGTAAAACCCACCACCTCGCACGGAATGTCGCGTCCGATGCCGGTTTCGATCAGCAGCCGGGAGCCGACCGACATGGCGTGAATGGGTCCGGCGACCTCCACCATCAGCCCGCGCACGCCGACGACGCGGCCATAAATCTCGACCCCGTCGAGATCGACGATCTGCTCGGCGAGCGCTTTCAAGCCCTCACCGCCATTGCGGGGCTGCCCGCCGGCGCCTCTTCACCCGCGCTTAATCTTACCGGGCGATAGCACTTCTTAACCTCGTGTTTACCCGCGTCGTTAATCATTGGGTCATCGTCCTTGGGACTAGAGCAGCCCTCGCCCGGCCGATTCGGAAGGGTGAGGACGAAGGGGCGAGTCCTCTGAATCGGTTGAAGCCGATTCTTAAAGTTGAACATGAGCAAGCACGTGGCGAAAAAACCACTCTACGGCAATATCTTACGTCGATTCGGGCGGATTTGCCCAGCGGATGCTTGCATGGAGGAATCAGGTTTTGTTAACCATGCGCTTATAGTGTTCGAATCGGATTGTCCCAAAGCGTTTTCAGAGGCCGCCGCTGCGGCGTGCCGACCTTGAGCCCGAAGCGGCGAGGAAGGGGACTGGCATGCGCGTATTACTGATTGAGGACGACAGCGCGACCGCTCAATCGATCGAGCTGATGCTCAAATCCGAAGCCTTCAACGTCTACACCACCGATCTCGGTGAAGAGGGCGTCGATCTCGGAAAGCTCTACGACTACGACATCATCCTGCTGGACCTGAACCTGCCCGACATGTCGGGCTTCGAGGTCCTGCGTTCGCTCCGCGTCTCCAAGGTGAAGACGCCGATCCTGATCCTCTCCGGCCTCGTGGGCATCGAGGACAAGGTCAAGGGCTTGGGCTTCGGCGCCGACGACTACATGACCAAGCCGTTCCACAAGGACGAGCTGATCGCGCGCATCCACGCCATCGTGCGCCGCTCCAAGGGGCACGCCCAGTCCGTCATCAACACCGGCGATCTGGTCGTCAATCTCGACACCAAGACGGTGGAGGTCAACGCCGCGCGCGTGCACCTCACCGGCAAGGAATATCAGATGCTGGAGCTGCTCTCGCTCCGCAAGGGCACCACGCTCACCAAGGAGATGTTTCTCAATCATCTCTACGGCGGCATGGACGAGCCGGAACTCAAAATCATCGACGTGTTCATCTGCAAGCTGCGCAAGAAGCTTGCGAACGCCTCCTCGGGCAAGAACTACATCGAGACGGTGTGGGGCCGCGGCTATGTGCTGCGCGAACCGACCGAGGACGAACACAGGATTCCCGCATAGCGCACACGCGCTGGCCGGTTAGGCATCCCTGCGTTGTGACGTGCGTACATCTTGAGCCTTCGGGCTCTCTCCTCCCAACTCAACCCCGCCGCGAGGCGGGGTTTTTTTGTGGGGGGTGCTTGCCTTGAAAATTCACTTGTTCCGGCGCATTCTGGAAGCATGAACGCGAAACGCGACACCATCGAATTGGATCAGGCGACCGCCGCTGCGGACGACATTGCCGAACTCGACCGCCGCTGGGCGGCGGTAAAGAAAGGCCAAGCGACCGTTCCGCATGCGGACGTCGTGCGCTGGCTCGATAGCTGGGGCACACCCGCTTTCAGGGCCTGGTCCAGTCGATGAAGCTTGAATGGTCGGCGGACGCGCTCGCCGATCTTGACCGCTTTGCAGATTTTCTTCAGCGGACGTAGGGTGGGCAAAGGCGCGGAATCCGCCATGCCCACGCGAACCTCTGCAACGTTGTGTCGAAACGCTGTTGGATTCGGATATGGCGTGTGCGGCGACGCAACCGCCCTCAGTCGGCAAAAAGCTCGGCCACCGGCACACCGAGCGCCCGTGCGATCCGCTGCAAAACGTCGACGCTCGTGTTGTTATTCGCCGACTCGATCTTGCTGACCTGGACCTGATGCAGGCTGGCGGCGGCCGCGAGTTCTTCCTGGCTCCAGTCGCGCGCAAAACGCAAACGCCTGATATTCCGCGCCAAAATGCGCCGCGTGGCATGACTTTTCTGCGCGCCCATCCATTAGGATGGACCATCAAATTTTACCCCTATCCATATACTATAGGTTCTAAACACGCTAATTGAGCAACCCTAATTTTTCGCGCTTTTATAAGAGATATGGCTTGAGAACATTTCGTGTATCTATTATAGATTATAATCAAGAGCGGAGAACAAAACCGAATTTGGGTATCCGTCCGGTGTTGCGGGGCCGATTCGAAGATACCCTCGCCACGAAAACGATCACATTGCGACCGTCGCAGCGGCGCACCGTACGGGCCCGGAGAACGGATCAATGCCCGTCAAGACCGTCGCGGAGGCCGAGCGCTGGGATATCTGCGCACAGGCACTCGAGTTGGCGCGACGGGCCGACGCGGTCGGTCTTCCCATCGCCGCCTATTTGCTTGAAAGTGCTGCGGTTGAAGCGCGGCCCGGACGCCAGCGGAACAATCGCAAGCCCAGTGACGAGCAGAAATAGCCTTCGAAATTTCGCCGGAGTGATCCTTCGTTGCGCATAACTGACCTCGTGCTGCTCGAAATACCGCCGCGCCTCACTTCCCCGCCTGCCGCGCGGCGCGAGAGCGAGAGCGTGACCTTCATGTTATCCTCTTATCCTCGCGCGGCACCAGCGCGTCGGGCGCGGGCAGAAAATCCTCCACAACGCGCACGCAGCCGATCTCGCCGACGGTGTATTTAACGGTTCTGCTACGCACGGGATTCTCAACCGTCATGCCCGAGCTGGACCCGGGCATCCATGATGAGGTGCTGCATGAAAATTCTTACGACCGGACTCGTGGATGCGCCGCATGGATTGCCGGATCAAGCCCGGCCATGACAAGGAAAAGAAAGCGTCAGCGCTTGGCGCCGATCGCAACCGCACCGGTGCGATCAAGCGACCGGCGGAATTGCTATTTCGAGCAGCACTTGGTGCACGCGCCGGTGCCGCCGATGTCGTGCTTGCAGCACCATTGGTTGGAGCCGCAGGACACCGCCGCCAGCAATTGCCGGCCGGCGGCGCGGGCGCCCGGCTTGCAGGCCGCGGCCGGCGTGAACGCTCCCGACGCGCTGCAAGCGCCAGCCGTCACCGCCGCGACGACGATGGCGCCGGTTTGCGGCTGGCCGTCGCCGGCCGACGCAAAATTGCTCATGGCCATGACCGCCGCCAGCGCGAACGCCAGCATGACCGCCACATAAGACAATCGTTTCATCACCCGCCTCCTGCCTGTTCGCGCGCGCCTGCGCGCCCAAAAAATTTCAATTCCGCGCTAGCACTTTTGCACTTTCTCGCAGCTGGTGTTGCAGCACAGCCAGCCGACGCCGCAGTCGGAGCTTTTCGTGCACTGGCCCTTGAAGCTGTATCTGGTCGCGCTGGGGTTTCTCTTCGGCAAACGTTCCGTCCAGCGCTCGATGTCCGCGCTCAAGGCGGCCACGCTGAATTTCGGCGACGTCACCGGCAATTCGATGCGGCAGCGGCCTCGGCATGCGGACGAGCCGCGGAAACACGAGTCGACGCACGCCTTGGCGTTGGCCTGCGTGCAACCGCGCAAACAAGTCTGGTGCTGGGATTCGCATTGGCCGAGGCAGTCGGCGGCCGCGGGCGTCGGCGCAAACGACAGCAGCAGCAGAGATGCTGCGAACATCAGCCTGGTGACATGCAATGACATTGCGGCCTCCTCGCCATCGAAATCGCTTCGGCGCCATCGTTCAGGCCGCGGCAAGCGGCTTAACGCCCACGATCGAGCGCAAAGTCTACCGGCAAAAATGTGCCGTTTTGAAGGGGCCGGTACGGCTTGTGCAAAGAATTTTCGGCGTCATAGGTCAAGAACACTGACGCAATCGCCCATCGGTCCTTCACCTGCGCCACAACCAGCGCGCCAGCACCAAGGCCACAAGCGCTCCGGCAAGCTGCGCCACGATGAAGGCTACGACACCGCCGGGCGCGATGCCGGCAAACGTATCCGACCATGCGCGCGCCACGGTCACCGCCGGATTGGCGAACGAGGTCGAGGCGGTGAACCAATAGGCCGCGGTGATATAGAGCCCGACCGCGTAGGGCGTGGCGGCCGGCGTGCGCGCCACGCAGCCGAAAATCGTCAGCAGCAAGCCGAAGGTCGCGACGAATTCCGCAAACCATTGCCCGCCGCCGCTGCGCAGCTTCGTGGAGATTTGCATTACCGGCAGGTCAAACATCAGATGCGCGGCCCACACGCCCAGCACCGCGCCGGCAAGCTGGCAGGCGATATAGATCGCGGCCATCCGCCACGGCAGTTCGCGGCGCAGCGCGAAGGCGATGCTCACCGCCGGATTGAAATGCGCGCCGGAGACGGGCGCGAAAATCAGGATCAGCACCACAAGAATGGCGCCGGTCGGCAGCGTATTGCCGAGCAGCGCGAGCGCGGCGTTGCCGCCCGACAACCGCTCGGCCATGATGCCGGAGCCGATCACGGTCGCCAGCAGAAACGCCGTGCCGAGACCCTCAGAGAGCGCGCGGCGCGTGGCCGCGTGCGGATCAGTTTTCGGCCGTGGCCTTCGCACTCGCGCCCTCCATCCGGCCGATCTCGCGCAACTTGCTTTGCAGCGTCAGCCGGTCGAGCTTGGCGATCGGCAGCGCGGTGAAAATGGAAATGCGCTGCGTCAACATCCGGCAGGCATTGCCGAACGCCCATGCGATCTCCGCGGGCGAGCCGGCCGCCGCCGCGGGATCGGGAATTCCCCAATGCGCCGTCATCGGCTTGCCCGGCCAGAGCGGGCATTGCTCTCCCGCCGCGTCGTCGCAGACCGTGAAGATGAAATCGAATTCCGGCGCGCCCGGCCGCGCGAACTCGCTCCAGGATTTCGAGCGCAAACCGCGGGTGTCGTGGTGGAGATTTTCGAGCAGCTGCAAGGTGTGGGGATTCACCGCGCCCTTGGGATGGCTGCCGGCGCTGTACGCATGGAACCTGCCCTGCCCGATTTTGTTCAGTACAACTTCGGCGATGATCGAGCGCGCCGAATTTCCGGTGCAGAGAAACAAAACATTGAACACACGCTCAGGCATCGGCTTTCTCCCGGCGCTTGCCGCCCTGCGGCTTGCGCTTGCCAGGTGCCCCCGATGGAAGACATTTTTCCGGCTTCCCCCCGCAGCAATTGTCGGTCAGAAACCCGAGCAGCGCATTCATGGTGTCGAAGCGCGCGGCGTAGATCATCGATCGCCCGGCGCGGCGCACCGTCACCAGCCCGGCCTGGCGCAAGCGGTCGAAATGAAACGACAGCGTGTTCGGCGGCAGGCCGAGCGCGGCCGCGACCTCGCCCGCCGGCATCCCTTCCGGCCCGGCCGCAACCAGCAGCCGGTAGGTGTCGAGCCGGCTGTCCTGCGCCAGCGCCGCCAGAGCGATGACCGCATCCGTTCGTTCCATATTTCTACGAGTATTGAAATGTTGGCCGGCCGTCAAGATGGCGCCGGCAAATAGCTCGCAGCTGAAAAGAAACGCGGAAAAGCGTCAGCGCTTGGCGGCAGCGGCCGCGAACTTCAACACGTTGCTGGGGCGGCAAGCCTTGGCGGATTTCGCATTCGGCGCGTAGAGGCCGCGCTGGTCCGGCACCGGCCTGAAAGTGTCGGTGAGGCCGACCACGGTTTCGGCCGCGCCCAGCATCAGGAAGCCGTCGCGTTGGGTCGCGTGCGCGATGCGCTCAAGCACGGCGATCTTGGTCGGCTGGTCGAAATAGATCAGCACGTTGCGGCAGAACACCACGTCGAAACTGCCGAGCTGCGTGAAGTCATGCAACAGGTTGATCTGGCGGAACGACACCATGGCGCGCATCTCCGGCGCGATCTGCCACAACTCGCCAACTTGAGTGAAATGTTTCACCAGCAGTTGAATCGGCAAGCCGCGTTGCACCTCGAACTGGCTGTAGATGCCGGCCTTGGCCTTTTCCAGCACCCCCGCCGACAGGTCGGTGGCGACGATTTCGACGCGCCAGCCGGCGAGCTTGCCGGACATTTCCTTGAGACTCATGGCGAGCGAATAGGGCTCCTGGCCGGTGGAGGCGGCCGCGCACCAGATGCGGATACGGCGACTTCCCGACCGCGCGGCCAGCAGCGCCGTCATGATGATGTTGCGGAAATGCTCGAACGGCAGCTTGTCGCGAAAGAAGAACGACTCGTTGGTGGTCATCGCCTCAACCACCTCGACGGTCAGCGTCGACGCCGCCGGGCTTTTAAGCTTCCTCACCAGCTCGCTGAGATTGCCGACCCCCTGCCGGCGCGCGAGCGGAAGCAACCGGCTCTCGACCAGATATTGCTTGTCGGCCGACAGCACGAGGCCGGAACGCTCCTTCAGCAGTTTGCGCAAATAATCGTAATCGAGTGGCGTCACGATCGCTCTCCCGCGAACAGGCGCACGATGCGCGGAGCGATCTGCGGCAGCGGCAGCACTGCCGAGCAGACGCCGGCGGCGGCGGCTTGGCCGGGCATTCCCCACACCACGCTGGTGGCCTCGTCCTGCGCAACCACGCTGCCGCCGGCGGCCACGATCGCCTGCGCCCCGCGCGAGCCGTCGGAACCCATGCCGGTGAGCACCAGACCCACGACCCATTGGCCCCAGACCGCGGCGGCGGAGGAAAACAGCGGATCGACCGCGGGCTTGCAGAAATTGATCGGCGTGCCGTCATCGAGCGCCACGACTGCGATGCCGTTGCTGCGCACGACGCGCATGTGCTTGCCGCCGGGGGCGACATAGATGGTGCCGGCATTGACCTCCTCGCCGTCGCGCGCCTCGCGCGCCGGCCGGCCGCTGGCGCGGGCCAGATGCTCGGCAAGAATTGTGGTGAAGGTCGGCGGCATGTGCTGGGTGATCAGCACCGGCGCGCGGTCGAGCACACCGCCCAGATGAGCCATCAGCGCGGTCAGGGCCTGCGGTCCACCGGTCGAGGAACCGATGAGCAGAACCCGGGGCACCGTCGCCGCGAACGGACGCAGCTTGAACGCCGGGGCGGCGTTGACCGCAGCCGGCGTCTCCAGAGCGCGCACCGGGGCGGGAGAACCCGGAATGCCGGCGGCGGGGGGCGCCACGGCCGTGCGCGCGGCGGGCGCAGGCGCCGGGCGCAATGCGCGCGCGCCGAGATGCCGGATCTTTTCGATCAACTCGCGGCGAAACGCCGCCGAAGAGGTGACTTCCCGGCTGCTCGCCGGCTTCGGGATGTAGTCGGTGGCGCCGAGCGAAAGCGCCTTCAAGCTGATCTCCGCGTTGCGGCGGGTCAGCGTCGAGGCCATGATGACGACGAGATCGCGTTTCTTTTCCAGCAGCAATGGCAGCGCCGAGATGCCGTCAAGCTCCGGCATTTCCACGTCGAGTACGACCACGTCCGGATTGACGCGCAGCAGCTGATCGACCGCCTCGCGGCCGGTGCGCAGGGCGGCTACGACCTGCAAGTCCGGCTCGGCCTCCAGCCAGCGCGCGAACAGCCCGCGCACGACGATGGCGTCGTCCACGAGCATGACGCGGATGCGCCGGCCGGCGGCGGTGGCGGAAGGCGCGGGTGCGAGGGCGGCGCTCATCGGTTTACGCTACTCGTTACTGAGAATACGCAGGCAAGCACGGGCGGATCAGATCAGCCCGACTTCCTGGAACTTGGCCTCGACAATTTCCTTGTCGAACGGCTTCATGATGTATTCGTTGGCACCGGCATGCAGCGCACGCGCGATGTGCGCCACATCGTTCTCGGTGGTGCAGAATACGACCTTGGGGCCGTCGCCGCCCGGCAGCCGGCGCAATGCGCGCAGGAACTCGTAGCCGTCCATTTTCGGCATGTTCCAGTCGAGCAGGATCGCTTCCGGCAGCTCGCGCTGGCAGGCGTTGAGCGCTTGCTCGCCGTCCTCGGCTTCCACGATCTGGAATTCGAGGCCCTCAAGAATGCGCCGCGCCACCTTGCGGATGACGCTGGAGTCGTCCACGACCAAACAGGTTTTCATAACACAGCCTCACTTTTGTTCACGCGAATATTCCCGCTGCGGGTTCACTTCCAAATTCCAATTCTTCGCTTCAGGCGGCCAGCGCCTCGGCGCCCAGTTCCAACACGCGGTCGATATCGACCACCACCAGCAGATTTCCCTCCAGCCGGTGGATGCCGGCGGAAACCCGCGCCAGGCGCGGATCGAGATTGACCGGATTGGCCTCGCGCGAGGCGTCGTCGAGCTTGAGCACCTCGCCGATGGCATCGATCAGCAGGCCGTAGGATTCGCCCCGCAATTCGATGCCGATGGCCATCGGCTTGCCGGTTTCCGTGCGCTGCCCGAGACCGAGCCGCACGCGCATATCGATCAGCGTGACGATGCGGCCGCGCAGGTTGAGCACGCCGGCGACTTCCGGCGGCGCAAGCGGAACGCGCGTGAGCCGGTCCGGCGTGAACACGTCCTGCACGCGCAGGATCGGCAAGCCGAACAACTGGTCGCCGATCGTCGCGGTGACGTATTCGCTGGAATTATCTTTGCCGGTTTCCGGTTTCATACCTGCCTCATGCCGCCCGGTCCTCGGCGGCCTGCTCCTTGAGCGCGGCGATCAAGCCGGCGCGGTCGAATTTGGCGACATAATCGTGGAAGCCGACCTGCCGGCCGCGCTCCACCGCCTCCGCCGACAGCATCGATGACAGTGCGATCACCGGCAGCTTGGCCGTGCGCGGATCGCTTCGCACCGCCTCGGCGAACTCGAAGCCGTCCATGTCGGGCATTTCGATATCGGTGACGACCACATCGAAACGTCGCCCCTGCTTGAGCAGCGCCAGCGCCTCATGCGCGCCGGCCGCGGTGCTGACTTCGTAGCCGGCGGCCTGCAGCACCGGCGTGAGCATGTTGCGGAAAAACGGCGAGTCGTCGATCAGCAGCACGCTGCGGGTCTTGAACTGGACCGTCATTTCCTTGCGGCGGAACCAGTCCTCGAAAGCCAGCGGCAGGAAATATCCGACGTCGATGATCTCGGTCGCCTGCCCTTTGATGACGGCGGAGCCGAGCACGCCGGGATTGCTGCTCGCCACCTGGATATCCAGCCGGTCTTCGACGATGTCGATGATCTCGTCGACGACGAGCGCCATCGAGCGGCCGCCATCCGAGAACACCAGCAGCGGCTGCGCGCCCTCGCCCTTGATGCAGACCGCCTCGTTCATGCTCACCAGCGGCATCAACTGGCCGCGGTATTGCAGCATATGGCGCCCGTTCGAGAGCTCGATTTTCTTGGCGTCGATCTCTTCCAGCCGGGTGATGAGCGAAAGCGGTACCGCTTTCTGCTGGGTCGATCCCGCGCTGAACACCAGCAGCGAGGTGACCTGTTCGCTCGCCGCCAGGCGCTGCGCCTCGGCCGCCGGGTCGTGAATCGTCTGCGGCGTAACCGCCGTTCCCATCGCCTGCGCGACGCCATTCGGATCGACGATCATGATGACCGAGCCGTCGCCGAGAATAGTGTTGCCGGAGAACATCGAAATATGGCGCAGCTTGCTCGACATCGGCTTCACCACGATTTCCTCGGTGTGAAACACGCCATCGACGACGATGCCAAACGTCTGGCTGCCGACCTGCGTGACGACGATGAATCCGTTGCCGGTGTCGTCGTCGGCGCCGGCTTCGAGATCGAGCAATTTCCGCATCCGCACCAGCGGCAGAAGCTTGTCGCGCAGCCGCAGCACCGCGGTGTCCTTGATGCGCTCGATGCGGTGCTCGGTGTTGCCGCGCACGCGGACAAGCTCGACGACCGAAAGCTGCGGGATGGCAAAGCGATCGCCGCCCGCTTCGACGATCAGCGCCGAGACAATGGCCAATGTGAGCGGAATCTTGATGCTGAAGCTCAAACCCACGCCGCTGACCGATTTCACATCGATGGTGCCGCCGATCTGGTCGATATTGCTGCGCACCACATCCATGCCGACGCCGCGGCCGGAGATGCTGGTGACAGTAGTGGCGGTTGAGAACCCCGGGCTGAAAATGAACTTTTGAATTTGCGCCTCGGACATTTTCTCGATTTCGGCTTCCGTGGCGAGGCCGTTCGCAAGCACCTTGGCCTTGATGCGTTCGGTGTCCAGACCCCGCCCGTCGTCCGCGATCCCGATGATGATGTGGCCGCCCTCATGATAGGCGGAGAGGCGGATCGTGCCTGTTTCCGGCTTGCCGGCGGCACGGCGCTCTTCGGACGTTTCCAGACCATGATCGGCGGAATTGCGGACCATGTGCGTGAGCGGGTCCTTGATGAGATCGAGCACCTGCCGGTCAAGCTCGGTCTCGGCGCCGTGCATTTCCAGATCGATCTGCTTGCCGAGATCCTGGGCGAGATCGCGGATGATGCGCGGCAGCTTCTGCCAGGCATTGCCGATCGGCTGCATGCGGGTCTTCATCACGCCTTCCTGCAACTCGGCGGTGACGCTGGACAGCCGTTGCAGCGGGGTCTTGAACTCGGATTCCGCATGACGGCGGACGATCTCCAACAGCTGGTTGCGGGTGAGCACCAGCTCCGAAACCATGGTCATCAGACAATCGAGCGTATCGACGGTCACCCGGATCGACTGATGGGCGATCTTGGAGTCGGATTTTTCGTCGTCGGTCTTTTCGGCGGAAACTTCCTGCGCCTTCGGGGCGGCTTTCGGGGTCACCGGGTCGGGCTTGGTTTCGCGGAAGGCGCGCTCGAGTTCATCGAGCGAGCCTTCGCCGGGATGCAGCGGCCGTTCCAGCACCTGCGGCACCAGCGTGCCGACGGTGTGCTGCGGCGCGGCCGCTTCGGCGCCCTGCTTGAAAATGCGTTCGAGATTGCCGATCAGGTCGCCGTCGGCGCCCGCGGGCTCCTGCTGATCGCGCTCAAGCGCATCGAGAATTTCCTTGATGCGGTCGATGGTGGCAAGGATCAGCGTCACTGACTCGCCGCTCGCGGGCATGCTGCCGTCGCGGAATTTTCCCATCAGCGTCTCGGCCGCATGCGCGAGCGCTTCCAGCCGCGGCAACCCAAGGAAACCGCAGGTTCCCTTGATGGTGTGGACGAGGCGGAAAATATTATCGAGGATCTTGGCGTTGCTGGGATCCTGCTCGAAGCGGACGAGTTCAACGTCGACGACGTCGAGACTCTCGTTCGTCTCGGTCAGGAATTCCCGCAGCAGATCGTCCATGAAAAAATGCCTTCATCGACAGGCGCCGGCAGCGCCCGTCAGCAACCTTCCGGTAGCGCTGCCAGTGTGTCGGCGAAGCGTTTAATTTTGGTTGCAGGCAGCGGCCCGCGAGCGCGGCGATTAAGCTTTTGTTAGCAGGTGTGGCAGGCGGCCTTTATTTGGCGCTCACCACCACCGCCTCGCCTTCGCTGGCGATACCGACCGCGAGCTTGCAGTCCTTGGCCAGCAGCACCGTATAGAGCGGCTGGATGCGGTGGGCATCGACCGGCGCCCCGCCGGCGTCCGCGCTCAGCTGTTCCGCCATCCCTTGCGGGATTTTGGCATTGGCGCCCGCGGCTGCGACCTTGAAGCCCATGCTTTCGCCCGTGCCGATGGGCTCCACCGTCAGCGAGCCGCCGCGCGGGATCGCCTGGCCGGCGATCAACAACATATTGAGCAGGAGCTTGACCCGGTTTTTCGGCAACAACGCGCGCGGCAGATTCCATGCCAGCTTGGTCTTGTCGTCCTCAAGAAAGGACCGCGAAATGGTCTCGGCGTCGCCGGTATCGATCTGGGCCCCGGCCGAGCCGGCCGCGCCAAAGGCGATGCGGCAGAATTGCAGCTTGGCGGAGGCGGTCCGCGCGCTCTTTTTGATGAGGTCGAGGGCGAAGTCCTTGGTGGCGGCGTCCTTGCCCTCCTCAAGCACTTCCAGGCCGTTGACGATCGCCCCCACCGGGCTGATGAGGTCATGGCAAACCCGCGAACACAGCAACGCGGCGAGATCGAGGGACGAGAGAGCGGCGGCGCCGGACATTGAAGATTCTCCGCTGGAGATTGCTGCGATGCCGGCGAATCACGGTTCATACCGGTCAGCGGCGTGATACACCGCACCCGCATAACCGCCAAGGACCGCGCCAAGGACCGCAACAGGCGAGAGGAGCCGGGATGTGACGCCGGTCAGCGAAATCACAGCAGCGGATGCCTCGCGGCTGATTGGAGAACTCACCGCCATCGTTGCGCGCGCAGCGTCGGTCATCATGGCCAATCCGCCTTCGAAAGTGTCGCGGCGGGTCAAGCCCGATGGCTCATCGGTGACGAGCGCGGACGAAGCATCCGAAACCGTCATCCTGGAAGCCCTCGCGCGGCTGCTGCCGGGCGTGACGACGGTCTCGGAAGAGGCGGCGGCGCGTGCGGCGCCGGGCGCATTGGGCGCGAGCTTTGTGCTGGTCGATCCGCTCGACGGCACCCGGGAATTTCTTGCGGGGCGCGATGAGTTTGCGGTCAATCTCGCCATCATCAGCAACAACATCCCGATCGCCGGCATCATCGCCGCGCCCGCCCGCGGCTTGCTGTGGCGCGGCGTCGCCGGCATCGGCGCCGAGCGGTTGCGGCTTGAAGCCGGCGCGACAACCGGCAAACCCGAAGCGATCCGCACGCGCGCATGGCCTACTCAAGCCGCGGTTGCCACCGTGAGCCGCTCGCATCTCGATGCCGCCACCGAGGCTTTTCTCGCAAAGCTTGCGCCGGCCAAGCGCGAGCTTTGCGGTTCATCGATTAAATTCTGCAAGATCGCGCAGGGCGAAGCCGACATCTATCCGCGGCTCTCCCCGACATCCGAGTGGGACATCGCCGCCGGGCAAGCCGTGCTTGCCGCTGCCGGTGGAAGCGTGACGATGCCGGACGGCGGCCCGCTTGCCTATGGCCGCGCGGCGGCGGGATTCCGCGTCCCTGCCTTCATGGCCTGGGGAGACCCGGCCAAGGCTGCGTCGTTCAAGGTGTGAGAGCGCGCTTGACCTCGGACCATCTGCGCTCGGCGGTCTCAATAAACCGCTCCGGCTCGGCGGCAAACGAGGCGCGTTCCTTGGCGCTGTAGAAAAAATAAAGCCGCTGGCCGGAAACCAGCCAGATCAGCGGGTGGCCCGGAACCGACGCACCGCGCGCAATCGCCACCGGATCGTAGCCGCCGAAGCGGGGCATGTAGACATCCGGGTCTTCGGCAAAGGCGGCGCGGTTGCCCTCATTGCGGAACCTCCATGTCGCCCCGGCAAATCCGAATTCGATCTCCGCCTTGCCGACCTTGGGCGCGGCCTCGGTGAAATAGGCCACCGGATCGAACCCGCTGATGGCAAGGCCGGTCTGCCGGTCGACTACAATATATTCGGTGGTCGCAGCATCGCCGGGAGCGGGTGCATAGATACCGCCCCATAATCCGGCCAAAAGCCCGCCCATGAACATCAGGCCGCGCGGCTTGCGCATCAAGCGCGGCTTCCGTTGCCGCCGTGCTGCCGTCATAGTCATCGCCGAATGTCCGTTGATTCGCATCGCGTTGACCTTAAGTCATCCGCATGAGCAACCGGTTAAACGGACCCGCCACGTCATTCTTAATGGAGCCTCCAATGCGTGCCGTCCTGCGCTTTACCGCTCTGCTCCTTTTGGCTTTAGCCGCCGCCGATCCGGCCGCCGCCCAGTCGAACCCCCCGCCCAATCGCGGCCGGACCTATTCGCCGGGCGAATTGGTGCAGACCGGGCACAAGTTCTTTGGCGGCGTGTCGCGCGGGCTTGCGGAAGTGATCGAAAAAGCCGTCAGCCGCTGGGGTCAACCCAACGGCTATGTACTCGGCCAGGAAGCCGGCGGCGCCATCGTGGTGGGCCTGCGCTACGGCGACGGCACGCTGTTCACCAAAAACGCCGGCGACCGGCGCGTGTTCTGGGAAGGGCCTTCGATCGGTTTCGACTGGGGCGGCGAAGGCGCGCGCACCATGATGCTGATCTATAATTTGCCGGCGACCGAGGCGATCTATCAGCGTTTCGCCGGCATCGACGGTTCCGCCTATTTCATCGGCGGCTTTGGCATGACCGCGCTCACCGCCAACAATATCGTGCTGGTGCCGATCCGCTCGGGCGTCGGCCTGCGGCTCGGCGCCAACATCGGCTATCTCAAATTCACGCCGAAGGCGACCTGGAACCCGTTCTGACCGCCGCGCCCGCAGCTTAAAAAGTGCCCGAAATCCCGGAACTTAAGCCGCGCAGGGTTTAGGTTAATCCTAGGCTTTACTGGAAGTGGCGGCCTGCGCGTGGCATGGTTTGCCTTAAGGTTTCCCAGCATTGTGTGTCGGAGGCGTACCCCATGGTCGAACCCATCATGTTTTTCGGGATCGGGTTCCTGGTCGCAAGCCTGATCGGGCTTGTCATTATACCCCTCGTCCATGGCCGCGCCGTCCGGCTGACCATGCGGCGGCTGGAAGCGGCCACGCCGCTTTCGATGGCGGAAATCCAGGCCGACAAGGACCAGTTGCGCGCGGAATTCGCCATGTCGACGCGGCGGCTCGAAATGAGCGTCGAGCAGATGAAAAACAAGACCACCAGCCAGCTCGCCGAGTTGGGCAAAAAAAGCGACGCGATCAACCGCCTCAAGCTCGAACTGGGCGAAAAAGCCGCCACCATCTTTGCGCTCGAAGCGCGCGACAAGGCGCTGCGCGACCAGCTGCGCTCTACGGAAGAGGAATTCGCGGTCAAGACCGGCACCATGCACGAGGCCGAGCGGGCGCTTGCCGACAAGCAGGCCGAACTCGCCAAGCTCGACAGCGTGCTTGACGAGCGCTCGACGCTGGCCGACGCGCAGAAGATCGAGATCGTCGCGCTCAAGACCCAGGTCGAAGCGCTCAAGGACCGCCTCACCGACGCCGGCAACGACGTCAAGGTCACCGAAGACCGCATGCAGGCCGAACGCGCCGAGGCCAAAGCCGCGACCAAGAAGCTCACCGACGAACGCGGCAAGGTGGAAAACCTCGGCAGCCGGGTCGCCGACCTCGAACATCAATTGGTGGCACAGACCACCGAAGCCGAAATTCTCGGACGCCGCGCCCACGATTTGGAAAACAGGCTCGACGAGCAGTCGCGCCTGCTCACTCAAAGCGAATTCGAACTCAACCAGATGCGCAGCGACATCGAGAACGCGCGCAAGACCGAATCCGATCTGCGCGCCGCGATCGCCGAAATCGACGGCCGCTCCAGTTCCTCGACCGAAGTTCTCAAATCCGAGAAAGCCCAGCTGCAGGTCGAATTCGACCGCGCCAATGACGAGCGCAGCCGCCTGCAACGCGAAATCGGCACCATGAAGCGCGAGACCGAACAGGCCTGGGCGTCGGAGCGCGTGGAGAACTCGCTGCTGCGCGAGCGCATCAACGATGTCGCGGCGGAAGTGGCGCGGCTTGCCTCGGCGCTGGAAGGCCCGAACTCGCCGATCGACGCCATCCTCGCGGCCGAATCGGTGCGCGACCGCGGCAACGGCGCGGCTCCTGCCCGCGGCGAGGCCTTCACCGAAACCGGCGGCAGCGGCAATCTGGCCGATCGCATCCGCGCCTTGCAGAACGCCGCCTCGCGCATTCCCCACAGCAACGAGCCGACGACGCGCAACTAAGGCGGCCCGGCATCGGGATTGCTTGACACCCCGCGGGCCCGCTTCTTATATCGCCCGGCCCATCGCGGCCGGGCGCTTAGCTCAGCGGGAGAGCGTTCCCCTCACACGGGAGAGGTCGTAGGTTCAATCCCTACAGCGCCCACCATTTTCTGCAATAAATTCAAGCGCTAATTAAATTCGACCGTAAATTACGATTGGCGTTTCGCTACATTCCACAACCGAAACGAACGCCTTCAAACACGTTGCCGTGGAGAATCTGTGGACGTCTGCTTCGTGCCGATTTTGTTGAAAAAGTCCGGCAGTTGCACGAGATGATATTCGCTGATTCAGTCGCTGCGAGAGGCAGGACTGAAGATCATGATGGGACATCGGCCAGTTGACCAGGTTGCTCTGTTCTACGAGTTCTCGATCG
>CAMAWF010000047.1 GCA_945861895.1 Rhizobium sp. Q54 | reverse complement strand
GCAGACGCATGCTCCCCACGACCCCCCTCCCCAACCCTCCCCCGCAAGGGGGGAGGGAGCAGAGTGGAGTACGCCGAGAGTCATGCGACTACTCATCGCGCGAGCTCCCAGGTGGTGCCGTCCTTGGAATCCTTGAGTACAACGCCCATCGTTGCGAGCTCGTCGCGGATGCGGTCGGCTTCAGAGAAATTCCGCGCGCTGCGCGCGGAATTGCGAGCGGCAATCAATTTTTCGATGCTTCCAGGAGCAATTGTTAGTTGTACCGACTGTCCTGTGATCGAAATATGCCCTGCTTCAACATACATTCGCTTGTGCTTTCTTCCCTGAATAGACTTGGGATCAGTTGAAAGGCCCAAGAGCTCCATCCCAACACGTAATGCAGAAACATTCTTGCTCTTGTAAAAACCGCGAAGTTGCGTGATTGCATCAGCAGTATTCAAATCGTCGTTCAATGCCTCAACGATGGTTCGCACTCCGTCCTGATCATCCTCCGAGTTGGATTGCGTCAAGTCGGTCCAGCGTGTCAGTTCTCTTCCCATTTCTTTGAGGTTAGTTTGGGTCCAGTCGATCGGCTGGCGATAGTGTGTCTTGAGCATATTTAGCCGCAGCACAGAACCACCCCAATGGTCGAGTTGGTCATTAATCGTCAAAAAATTTCCGACAGACTTACTCATCTTCTCGCCTTCGACCTGCAAGAAGCCGTTGTGCATCCAGTAATTCGCCATCGCGCCGGTATGAAACGCGCAGCGCGATTGCGCGATTTCGTTTTCGTGATGCGGAAAAACCAGATCGATGCCGCCGCCGTGAATATCGAACACCTCGCCGAGATGCTTCCACGACATCGCCGAGCATTCGATGTGCCAGCCGGGGCGGCCGGGCGCCTTGATGCCGGCGGGCGAGGGCCATGACGGCTCGCCCGGCTTCGAGGGCTTCCATAGCACGAAATCGGTGGCGTTGCGCTTGTAGGGCGCAACCTCGACGCGCGCGCCCGCGATCATTTCATCCAAGGACCTGTTCGACAGCTTGCCGTAATCCGGCATCGAGGACACCGCGAACAGCACATGCTCCTCGGCGACATAAGCGTGCTTCGACTCGACGAGCCTTTCGATCAGCGTTTTCATCTCCGCGATGTGCTCGGTCGCGCGCGGCTCGACGGTCGGCTCCAGGCAGCCGAGTGCCGCCACGTCGTCCTTGAAATTCTTGTAGGTCTCCTCGGTGAGATCGCGGATCGGGACGCCGCGCTCCGCCGCGCGCGCATTAATTTTGTCGTCCACGTCGGTGATGTTGCGCACGTACTTGACGTGCTTGGCGCCGTAGAGATGCCGCAGCAGCCGGAACAGCACGTCGAAGACGATAACCGGCCGCGCGTTGCCGATATGGGCGAAGTCGTAAACCGTCGGCCCGCACACATACATCCGCACGCGCGCGGAATCGAGCGGCCGGAACACCCGCTTTTCGCGCGTCAGCGTATCGTAGAGGCGCAATTCCATATGGGACCCTTGGCCCTCGCCGGCCCGGCGTCCCTTTGTATCTCGATTCGAGAAAAGACGGCCGCAGCCAGCGTTGGGCGCTAGCTAATAATCTCGCGGCAGATGCCGCAGATCGTCATCAGGCCGTTCATGCCGCGCAGAATGGGCAAGTGGCCGAACCGCGTCAAGGCCCGGCATTATCTGGCCCAGCGGCCCGCCTCCGGGGCCCCGGCCGGCGGCAAGGAGTTAACGAAAGCTTAAAGGTTTTGGCTGCATTCTCCGCATCGGCAGCAATCCGGCTGCTTAAACCCGCAGGTGATCCGATGCGGTCCGCTCTCGCCGCCTTGACTGTCCTCGCCGTGCTTCTCGCCGCAAGCTCCGCGCTTGCGGAACGGCGCATGTTCATCATCGCCAACAACGCGCAAGGCTACGGCGTCGACCGCTGCCTCGCCAGCGGCGCGAAATGCGGAGCCGCGGCGGCCGCCGCCTATTGCAAGTCGCGCGATTTCGCCGTGGCCGCTTCCTACGGCAAGGTGGACCGCGACGATATCACCGGTGCCATCCCGAACAGCGGCCCCGGCGGAGCCTGCCACGGCGCAAGCTGCGATGAATTCGTCGCCATCGTGTGCAGCCGGTAACGCGCCAGAACGAGCAATAAGCTTCGATCGGGCAACCGCAAACGACGCATAGCCTGTTGTCGTCGAAATCGCACTTATTTCGGTGATCGAAATTTTTAGCGGAACCATTTGTTAAGCTCGCTTGTTTACACGCGCGTCAAAGGCCGGAGCGGTCCCCACAGCGGAATAACTTCGCACCCCCGGCCATTTGCAAAAAACACGCGGAGTAAACCCGATGAAAATCCTTCTGCTCGCTTTGCTGTTGGGCACGATCATGCTGCTTGCGCATTTCGGCGATCCGGTAGCCGAGAACGATGCGGACAACTTGCTCACGCAGCCGTGACGCAACCCTCGCCGGTCCCCTGACCCCCTCCCTTGCGAACTCGCCAACGGCCGAAACCGCGTTTACATTATCATCCCGCCCGCAGTCGGATTGAACGGGCGGCGAACGGCCGGAGGCCCCGTGAAACTTTATTCCTATTTTCGCTCATCGGCCGCCTACCGGGTGCGGATCGCGCTCAATCTCAAGGGCATCAGCTACGATACGGTGCCGATCCATCTCGCCAAGGATGGCGGCCAAAACCGCAAGCCCGAATTTCGCGCGGTCAATCCGCAGATGCGGGTGCCGGTGCTGGCGATTTCCAGCGGCGACGTTTTGGTCCAGTCGCTCGCCATCATCGAATATCTCGACGAGGTCTATCCGGAACCGCCGTTGCTGCCGGCCGACGCGGTTGCGCGCGCGAAGGTACGCGCTGTTTCCCAAATCATTGCTTGCGACATCCACCCGCTCGCCAATACTTCGCCGCTTCGCTACCTCAAAAACACGCTCGGCCACGATCAGCCCGCGATTGACGCCTGGTACCATCATTGGGTGCTCGAAGGCTTCGAAGCGGTCGAGGCCATGATCCGGCCGGGGCCTTATCTCTGCGGCGCGCAGGTCACGCTGGCCGATCTGTGCCTGGTGCCGCAGGTGTTCAATGCGCGCCGGCTGAAAGTGCCGCTCGAGCGTTTCCCGAAGATCGTGGCGGCCGACGCCGCCTGCCTGAAGCTTGCCGCCTTCGACAAGGCCCGGCCGGAAAATCAGCCGGATGCGGAGTGACGGCGGCGCCTTCGGCTGCTAGACCCGCCGAACGTTTCCAGCCCTCAGACTGTCGAAGATTTCACCGTGGCAATCACCCCTCTCGCCCGCGTCGTCTTTTGGATGACCGGGACATTGCTCTCGTTTTCGGTGATGGCGGTATCCATCCGCACTCTCTTTGCCACTCTCAATATTTTTGAAATCCTCGCCATCCGCAACGGCACGGCTCTGATCGTGTTGCTGGCCTTGCTCATCGTGCGCGCCGAGCTGCGGCCGCTGGTGAAGCCGCGGCGGTTCGGGCTGCATGTCTTGCGCAACAGCTTGCATTACGCCGCGCAATTTTGCTGGGCGCTCGGCCTGAACTTGCTGCCGCTGGCGACAGTGTTTGCGCTCGAATTCACGATGCCCGCATGGACCGTATTGCTGGCGCCCTGGCTGCTCGGCGAACGCCTGACGCCAAGCCGCCTCGGCGTGGTGATCTTGGGCCTGATCGGCGTGCTGATCATCCTGCGGCCGGGGCTGGCGGAGTTCAAACCGGCCACGCTGCTCGTTCTGTTGGCGGCGCTCGGATACGCCGGCATCATGATTCAGACGAAGATGCTGACAGCGACCGAAACCACCTTCGCCATTATATTCTGGATGTCGGTGATCCAGCTTCCAATGGCGCTGCTTGGCGGCGACGTGCTGTTTTTCACCAAGCTCGGTGCCGACCACGTGCTCCCGGTGCTCGGCCTCGGTATCGCCGGCCTGACGTCGCATTACTGTCTCAGCAACGCCTTTCGCGCCGGCGATGCCACATTGGTCGTGCCGCTCGATTTCATGCGGATTCCGCTGATCGCGGTGGTGGGATGGCTTTTCTATGGCGAGGCGCTCGACATCTTCGTGTTTGCGGGCGCCTTGGTCATCATTACCGGCGTGTTGTGGAACTTGCGCGCCGAGGCGACACGCCTGCATTAAGACCTTCGGTCCATTAAGACCGTTGCCAAACAGGCTCGCGCCGCAACGATTTTGGCGGTAGATTGCTTACATGAGCGTGAAATCACTCCACCTCGCCGCCACGACAGTCTTGATGCTGCTGGCATCGTGCATCGGCGCGGCGGCGCAGGCTCAAAGCCAGGCCTGCCAACGGCTGGAAGGGCAGCTTGCTTCGATCGATCGCGGCCCCGCCGATCCCGCCCGCGCCGACCAGATCAGGCGTTACGAGGACGCCGTCGCCAAACAGCAATTCGAGCTCGACCGGCTGATCGCGCAGTCGCGCCGGCAAGGCTGCGAGCGCTCCGGATTCTTTTCGGCGTTCGGAAGCTCGCTGTTCGGCGGCGCGCCCGCGCAATGCGGTCCGCTCACCGGCCAGATTCAAACCATGCGCTCGAACCTCGACCGCATGCTCAACGAATTGCAACAGCTCCAGGGCGGCAATCTCGATCGCGCCGAGCAGCGGCGGGCCGTACTTTCGCAACTGGCGGCGGGCAATTGCGGGCCGCAGTATCGCAACGCGGCGCTCGGCGCCCCGCCGCGCGGCTTCTTCGATACGCTGTTTGGCGGAAATGTCTTCGGACCGTCGAGTTCGCAGTCCTCGACCTTCCGCACGCTGTGTGTGCGCACCTGCGATGGATATTATTTCCCGATTTCATTCTCCACCGTGTCCGACAGGTTCCGCGACGACGAACGCGTCTGCCAGCGCATGTGCCCGTCCGCCGAGGTGGCTCTCTACACCCACCGCAATCCGGGCGAGGAGGTCGCGCAAGCGATGTCGCTTAACGGCCGGCTCTATTCCGAACTGCCCACCGCCTTCCGCTACCGCCAGACTTATGACGCGGCTTGCAGTTGCCGCAAGCCGGGGCAGACCTGGGCCGATGCGCTCAAGCACCTCGAGGACGCCACCATCGAACAGGGCGACATTGTGGTCACCGAGGACCGCGCCAAGCGGCTGTCGCAGCCGCAGCGCGACGCGCAAGGAAAACTGATCCGGCAAGATCCGCGCGCGGGCAAACCCGATCCGAAATCCGCCGCGCAGCCATCCTCCGCGATGGTGCCCGACGACAAGCCGGCGGAAGCGGCGCCGGGCAAACGCACGGTGCGCGCGGTCGGACCGACGTTCATTCCGGTGCGGTGAGCGCGCCGCTCAAAAATCGAAAGCTTCGGTCTTCACCGGTTTGCCTGAGACCAGCGACACATCCGGCGCCGGCAGCGGCGTGCCCGGATCGCGGAAGCGGTTGGTGATCGGATAGCGGCGGTCGCGGCCGAAATTCTTCAGCGTCACCTTGACGCCGGGTGCCGCCTGCCGGCGCTTGTATTCCGCCAGATTGAGCATGCGCTCGACACGCAACACCGTCTCGCGATCGAAACCGGCTTCGGCGATGGCCGCGATAGGCTCCTCGCGCTCGACCAGCCGCTCCAGGATCGCATCCAGCACGGCATAGGGCGGCAGCGAGTCCTCGTCCTTCTGGTTTTCGCGCAATTCGGCGGTCGGCGGACGCAGCAGGATATTTTCCGGGATCACGATGCCCGCAGGCCCCAGCGCGCCTTCCGGCCGCCAGCTATTGCGCAACCGCGCAAGACGAAACACTTCGGTCTTGTAGAGGTCCTTTACCGGATTGAACCCGCCATTCATGTCGCCATAGAGCGTGGCATAGCCGACCGACATTTCCGATTTATTGCCCGTGGTCACCACCATCAGGCCAAACTTGTTCGACAGCGCCATCAGGATGGTGCCGCGCGCGCGCGCCTGCAGGTTTTCTTCCGTGACGTCGCGCGGCTTGCCGGCGAATGCAGGAGCGAGCGCCGATTCCAGTCCCTTCACCGCCTCGGCGATGGGCATGATGTCGTATTGCACGCCTAGCGCCTTGGCGCAGGCCGCGGCATCGTCGAGCGATTCCTGCGCGGTGAATTTGTAGGGCAGCATCACGCAACGCACCCGCGCGGCGCCCAGCGCATCCACCGCCATCGCCGCGCATAAGGCGGAATCGATGCCGCCGGAGAGCCCGAGCACCACGCCGGAAAAACCGTTCTTGTTGACGTAGTCGCGCAGGCCCAGCACGCAGGCCGCATAATCCGCATGGTCGGCCTCGGCCACGGCGACCATCGGGCCTTGCTCGCAGTGCCAGCGCGCGCCCTTGCGCGTCCAGTGCGTGACCGCCAGCGTTTCCTGGAACGCGGGAAGCTGAAACGCCAGCGAACAATCGGCCTGCAATCCAAAGGAGACGCCGTCGAATACCAGTTCGTCCTGACCGCCGACCTGGTTGACATAGATGGCGGGCAGGCTGTGTTCCATCACCCGCGCGACCGCAATGTTGAGCCGCACGTCGCCCTTCTGCCGCCAGTAGGGCGAGCCGTTCGGCACCAGCAGCATTTCGGCGCCGGTTTCGGCAAGGCATTCGACCACCTCCTCGCCCCAGATATCCTCGCAGATCGGCACGCCGAGCCGCACGCCGCGGAAATTCACCGGGCCCGGCATCGGTCCGGTTGCGAACACGCGTTTCTCGTCGAACACGCCGTAATTCGGCAGATCGACCTTGAAGCGCAAGGCCGCGATGCGGCCGCCGTCGAGCAACGCCACCGCGTTGTAAAGCTTGCCGTCGTCGAGCCAGGGCGTGCCGATGAGCATGGCGGGGCCGCCATCGGCGGTTTCGCGCGCAAGCTGCTCGACCGCGGCGCCGCAGGCGGCCTGGAACGCCGGCTTCAAGACCAGGTCTTCGGGCGGATAGCCGGCAATGAAAAGTTCGGGAAATACCACCAGGTCAGCACCCTGGCTTGCCGCTTGCGCGCGGGCGCGCCGCGCCTTTTCCGCATTGCCGGCGATGTCGCCGACAGTCGGATTAAGCTGCGCAACCGCGAGGGCGAGGCTATTGGGGGCGCTCATGATGCAGGTCTAGCGCCTTGGGTTTGGCGCTGCAATCAGCGACCGAGATTGCAGATAGGCGTCGCGGGCATGGATTTCCGTGCAGATTAAGAGTCAGAGCCCCGCCGCCGCCGGCATCGGCTTGACCTGCCCGGAGCGTTCCTTTTTCAACAGCTCGGCCAACAAGAAGGCAAGATCGATCGCCTGCTCCGCATTGAGCCGCGGATCGCAGACCGTGTGATAGCGATCATTGAGGTCGGCGTCGGTGATGGCGCGGGCGCCGCCGGTGCATTCGGTGACGTTCTGTCCGGTCATCTCCAGATGCACGCCGCCGGCATAGCTGCCTTCGGCCGCATGCACCTCGAAGAAGGCCCGCACTTCCTTGAGGATGAGGTCGAACGGCCGCGTCTTGTAGCCGTTCGCCGAGGTGATCGTGTTGCCGTGCATCGGATCGCACGACCACACCACCGCCTTGCCGGCGCGCTTGACCGCGCGCACCAGCGCCGGCAGATGCTCGCCGACCTTTTCGGCGCCGAAGCGGCCGATCAGTGTCAGCCGTCCCGGTTCGTTGTCGGGATTGAGGATGTCGATCAGCTTGAGCAGGTCGTCGGTCTTGAGCGACGGCCCGCATTTGAGCCCGATCGGATTCTTGATGCCGCGCGCGAATTCGACATGCGCATGATCGAGCTGGCGCGTGCGGTCGCCGATCCAAATCATGTGCCCGGACGTCGCGTACCAGTCGCCCGAGGTGGAATCGATGCGCGTCATCGCTTCCTCGAAGCCGAGCAGCAACGCCTCATGACTGGTGTAGAAATCGGTGGTCCTGAGTTCCGGATGGCTCTCGAGATCGAGGCCGCAGGCCTGCATGAACCCGAGCGCCTCGGATATGCGGTCGGACAATTCGACGTAGCGGCGCGATTGCGGTGAGTCCTTGACGAAGCCGAGCATCCACTGGCGCACGCTGCCGAGATTGGCGTAGCCACCTTGCGCGAACGCGCGCAGCAGATTGAGCGTCGCCGCCGATTGGCGATAGGCTTCGATCTGCCGGCGCGGATCCGGACGGCGCGCCGCTTCGGTGAACGCAAAATCGTTGACGATGTCGCCGCGATAGCTCGGCAGTTCCTTGCCGTCGCGTTTTTCGGTCGGCGAGGAGCGCGGCTTGGCGAATTGCCCGGCGATGCGGCCGACCTTCACCACCGGCGAGGCGGCGGCATAAGTGAGCACCACCGCCATTTGCAGGAACATGCGGAAGAAATCGCGGATGTTGTTGGCGCCGTGTTCGGCGAAGCTTTCGGCGCAGTCGCCGCCTTGCAGCAGGAAAGCATCGCCGGCCGCGACCTTGGCGAGCGCTTTTTTCAGATTGCGTGCTTCGCCGGCGAAGACCAGCGGCGGGAACGTCGCGATCTGCTTTTCGGTGTCGGCAAGCACCTGCGCGTCCGGGTAATCGGGGACCTGGACGATCGGCCTTTTCCGCCAGCTGTCGGGCGCCCAGCGCTCGGCCATCGCACCTAACTCCAAAATTCGCAGGCGTTATACACGCCGCCCGGCATCGAGGCCAGATCATTGAAAGAAAGAGGTTATTTTGGCTATTCCGCCGCCTGGCGGCCGTAGCTCATGGCTTTTTCGCGCATGGTGACAAGTTCTTCCGCCGCGGTCGGATGCACCGCCATCACCGCGTCGAAGTCGGCCTTGGTGGCCTTCATCTTCACCGCAATTCCGAGGGCTTGAATCAGCTCGCCCGCATCCGGCCCGACAATGTGACAGCCGACCACGCGGTCGCTCTCGCCGTCGACCACGATTTTCATGAACGAGCGCGTATCGCGGCCGGAAAGCGTCGCCTTCATCGGCCGGAAACTGGTCTTGTAGATATCGACCACCCGCAATTCCTTGACCGCTTCGGCTTCGGTCAAACCGATCACACCCACTTCAGGCTCCGAGAACACCGCAGTCGGCACGTTGCTGTGATCGACCGCGGTCGGCTTCTTGCCGAAAACCGTGTCGGCGAAGGCGTGGCCCTCGCGGATCGCCACCGGCGTGAGATTGATGCGGTTGGTCACATCGCCGACCGCATAGATATTCGGAACCGAGGAGCGGGAATATTGATCGACCGCGATGCCGCCATTGCTGGCGATCTTCACGCCCACGGATTCAAGCCCGAGTGTCTTGATATTCGGGCGCCGGCCGGTCGCGAACATCACTTGGTCAACGACCAGGGATTCATTGTCCGAAAGTTCCACATCGAGGCCGTGCTCGACCTTTTCCACGGCAGCGACGGTGCGCTTGGTGACGATCTTGATTCCGCGTTTTTCCATTTCGACGCGCAAGTGAGCGCGCACGTCGTCGTCGAAGCCGCGCAAGATGTTCTCGCCGCGATAAACCAACGTCACTTGCGAACCCAATCCGGAAAAAATGCCGGCGAATTCCACGGCGATATAACCGCCGCCCTGGATCAGAATTCGCTTGGGCAATTGCGGAAGATGAAATGCCTCGTTCGAGGAGATGACGTGCTCCAGCCCCGCAATCGCCGCGCCGTGATGCGGCGCGCCGCCGGTCGCAATCAAAATGGTCTTTGCCCGCACGCGCGCTCCGGTCGCAAGCAAATGCACGGTATGCGCATCTTCAAGCACGGCGCGGCTTTTGACGAGTTCGACCTTGAAGCGCTCCAGCGTCGCGGTATAGGCCGCTTCCAGTCTGGCGATCTCGCGGTCCTTGTTGGCGATCAGCGTCGGCCAGTCGAACGACGGCTGCGGAACAGTCCAGCCATAGCCGGCGGCATCGGCGAACTCCTCGGCGAAACGCGAGGCATAGACCAGGAGCTTCTTCGGCACGCAGCCGCGAATGACGCAGGTGCCGCCGACGCGAAACTCCTCGGCCGCCATCACGCGCGCGCCGTAGCTGGATGCGACGCGCGCCGCGCGCACGCCGCCGGAGCCGGCCCCGATGACGAAAAGATCGACCTCTTTAGCGGACATCGGCGGCTATCGCTCCCGCATCAATCTAGATTTCATGACCCTTCTTTTTCATCTCGGCCCGCATTCTCGCGATCACTACTTCCGACAACTTGATCGCCCAGTCCTGCGCAAAAGTCATGCTCTTGTCGAGCGCCTTCGGTTCTTCGCTGATGACTTTTTTGCCGAGCGGCGATTTATAGAAAGTCACAAGCTCCTTGAGTTCGGCTTCGGTGAAGTGCGACGCATAAAGCCGCGTCACTTCGTTGGTCACCTCATCTTGCCGCTTGGCCAATTCATCGCGTAGAGCTTGCGCCACTTCGGTAAGATCTTTGTTTAGTCCGGGATTGGTCTGCAAAAACATATTTCTGGCCTGCGCGATCACGCCGGGGATCAGCGGATTGAACATGGTGGAAGCGCCCTTGAGGGCGATCACTTCCTTGGCCGCGGCAAGCGCCGCAGCCGTGGGCTGCTGGGCGGAAGCCGGCGCGAGGCAAACAATCAGCATTGCCGCGATCAGCGCAGCGCGTCTTGCGCCAGGGAACGCATGGGTCACGATCATATCAAGCTCCTTTTGTCGCTCTTTAAGTCTCTAGTCTCTAAGATACGGGCCGCTCGACGACGCGCACGCCATCGGGCCCCGCCAGAATAGCCGTTTGCGCAAGTCCAATGAACAAGCCGTGCTCGACCACCCCCGGAATGGCCGCCAACAGGGCAGCCAGCGCCTTCGGATCGGCTATGCGCCCGAGCGCGGCATCGAGAATCCAGTGACCGGCATCCGTGACGAAAGGATGGCCGTCTTTCGTGCGCCGCAACACCACCGGCCCGGCGGCATGGACCGTATTTGCGGCAGCCTCGATGGCGCGGCGCGTGGCGGCAAGGCCGAACGGAACGACCTCGACCGGCAGCGGA
This sequence comes from Rhizobium sp. Q54, assembly GCA_945861895.1. Classification (GTDB taxonomy): domain Bacteria; phylum Pseudomonadota; class Alphaproteobacteria; order Rhizobiales; family Xanthobacteraceae; genus Pseudolabrys. The sequence continues at coordinate 14,718 of CAMAWF010000047.1, read as the reverse complement.
AATCGGCCAAGCATGGATACCCATTTTGACTCGTCGGCAATGACAATCATGCGCGCGGAGGCCGCGGCAACGATCTTTTCGCATAGCAATGCGCCCCCGCCACCCTTGATCAGGCTCAAATCCGGGGCGATTTCGTCTGCCCCATCCACCGTGAGATCGAGTTCCGGCGTCTCGTCGAGGCTCGTCAGCGGAACACCGCAGCGCACCGCATCGGCGCGTGTCGCTTCCGATGTCGGCACCGCGACGATGTCGAGACCCGCGCGCACGCGCTCGCCCACCAGCTCGACAAAATGTCGCGCGGTCGAGCCGGTGCCGAGGCCGAGCCGCATCCCCGGCCGTAGAAATTCCACGGCGCGAGCGGCGGCTGCGCGTTTTTGGGCATCAGCGTTCATTGGGATCGCTTAGGGATTCGACGGAATCCGGTGTCAATAATCGTGCCTATGTAGCCTCGTTCGCCGCGCGAGGATAGCCGAAAATGCTTATGCTTGGCCCTTGCTTCAAGCGCGGGCGGGCGTTAGCGATCCCCCATGTCCGCACCGACAATCGTCTTCGATCTCGATGGCACGCTGGTCGATACCGCGCCCGATCTGATCGCTACCCTCAATGTCGTATTTGCACGCGAAGGGTACAAGCCAGTCGAATACGAGAGCTCCCGCGCGCTGATCGGCGGCGGCGCCAGAGTCATGATCGAGCGCGGTCTCAAATCGGCGGGGCATGAATACACCCCCGCATTGATCGAACGGCTTTTCACCGATTTCATCGCATATTATGGCGCCCATGTCGCCGACCGCTCGCGGCCGTTTCCCGGGCTTGAAGATGCGCTCGATGCGCTCGCGCGGCGCGATTGCCGCCTGGCGGTGTGCACCAACAAGCTCGAACGGCTTTCGTTGCAGCTGCTCGAATCGTTGGGGCTCAGACGACGGTTCGCGGTGATTTGCGGTCAGGATACTTTTGGAATTCAGAAACCCGACCCAGAGGTCTTGCGCCGCACGATCGCCCAGGCGGGCGGCCGCCTCGACCGGGCGATCATGGTCGGGGATTCCTTGACCGACATCCACACCGCGCGCGCGGCCGGGATTCCCGTCGTCGCGGTCAATTTCGGCTACAGCGAGCGCCCCATTTCGGAATTCGGCCCGGACCGTATCATTGGTCATTTCGCGGAACTGCCGGCGGCGATTGCGGACCTGGATCCCGCGCATTGATTTTTAAACTCATGTGGCGGCAGTGAAACCGGCCACCCCCGGTTACCGTAGATTCGGGGCCGCCGATGTTGCACCGCCGAACAATCATGGTTAACGCGGTAAGGTTAACGCGGTGCCCCCGGTTGCGCGCCCCTATAGTGGCCTCGTATGGTTCTGGGCTGGGCAGGGCGGCTCCCGGGCTGTCCGGATTGACGGGAACAACCATGTACCGAGTTATTGCAATCGTGGCCGGCGGTTCCATTCTTGCGGCGTGCACCTCGATGCCGTCTTGGATGAGCCTGGATGCACTCAAGCCGGGGCCATCGATGGACACAGTCAGATTTGAGTCCGAGCCGGCGGGCGCCGAGGCCAAGACCTCGACCGGGCAAACCTGCCGCACGCCTTGCGCGCTTGCAGTACCCGCGAGCAACAGCATGTCGGTGACTTTCACACTCAACGGATACCGGCCGGAAACCGAGACCATCGAACTGGTTTCGAATGGTGACGGCTCGTCTAGCCTGCGGCCCAATCCAGTATTGGTGGAGTTGACCCCTGCTCCGCCGCCGCCGGCAAAAAAAACCGCACCGGTGAAGAAAAATCCGGCGCCGAAGCCAGCCGCCCGCGCCGCAGCGCCTGCCGCGGCGCCGGCAGCGGCGGCACCGCCGGGCTCTTCCCCCTGGCCTTCTGCGCCGCCACGATAAATTAACGTCAGGTGCGTGCCGTAGGGTGCAATTCGGCCGCACCGCCGCACGCGCAAGCATGCTGGACGATCTGGCCATTATCCGTCAGAGTCCCCATATCCGCGTAAACGGGGCGGCAGGAAATAGCCGCTCGCGCAAGGACCGGTATGGAAGCGACTATCAACTCATCTGCGATCGATCTCGGCCGGCAGAATCTTGAGCGAAAAGATGTTGCGCCGCTAGGCAACCGGCCGCCACGCGCGCTGATCGACCCGTTCGCGCGCGCGATCACATATCTGCGCGTGTCGGTGACCGACCGTTGCGACTTCCGCTGCGTTTATTGCATGTCGGAAAACATGGCGTTCCTGCCGAAGGCCGATCTGCTCAGCCTCGAGGAACTCGACCGGCTGTGCACCGCCTTCGTCGCCAAAGGCGTGAAAAAACTTCGTTTGACCGGCGGCGAGCCGCTGGTCCGCCGCGGCATCATGACGCTCGTGTCGTCGCTGTCGCGCCACCTTGCATCCGGCGCGCTCAATGAACTCACGCTCACCACCAACGGCAGCCAACTGCCCAAATATGCCGCCGAACTCAAGGGCTACGGCGTCGAGCGCATCAATGTCTCGCTCGATACGCTCGACGCCGGCAAGTTCCGCGCCATCACGCGCTGGGGCGAACTCGACAAGGTGCTTGCGGGCATCGATGCCGCGCAAGCCGCGGGGCTGCATGTCAAGATCAACGCGGTCGCGCTCAAAGGCGTCAACGAGGACGAGATTCCGAGCCTGGTGGAATGGGCGCACGGCCGCGGCATGGACCTCACTTTGATCGAGGTGATGCCGCTCGGCGATGTCGGCGAGGGCCGGCTTGAGCAATACCTGCCGCTATCGATGGTGCGGGCGCGGCTGGCCGAGCAATACACACTCGATGAGATCGACTACCGGACAGGCGGCCCGGCCCGCTACGTCACGGTCAAGGAGACCGGCGGGCGGCTCGGATTCATCACGCCGCTCACCCACAATTTCTGCGAGTCGTGCAATCGCGTGCGCCTCACCTGCACCGGAACGTTGTACATGTGCCTCGGCCAGGAAGATGCCGCGGACTTGCGGACGCCGCTGCGCGCCTCGGAGGCCAACGATCTGGTATACGCGGCTATCGACGAAGCGATCTCCCGCAAGCCGAAGGGGCATGATTTCGTGATCGACCGCCGGCACACGCGGCCCGCGCTCGACCGCCATATGAGCGTGACCGGAGGCTGACGCCGGCGCGCTCTACGCTGCCACGGCGACAAGATCGCGTAATTCCTCGGCCTGCAATTTTGACGGCGCGAAACTCACGCCAAAACTGTCGCCGCCGTCACGCACAATTTGACCGGGGACCGGGCGCAATCCTCCAAACGACAGCATCAATTGATCGCCGAGGGCCAGGCCGGATATGCGCTCGATCCGCGCACCGCCTTCGCTGATGTCGTATACTTGAACATCCGCGCGCGTGTCGGAGAACTCGGCAAGCGCCCTTCGATTGACATCGTAACGCGGATGCTCGCGCAGATCGGCTTTCACAGCCTTGCGCACGATATCCGGAATTTCACGGCGCAAGGCGTCGGAAATGGCTTGCATCTCCGTGGCCACGCCGGCCACTTCGTCGGCGCATATGCGCGAGCGCATAATCATGTCGGCAATGTGCGTCATGCGGCCGGCGACATCGGATACAGCGGCGCTGGTTTCGCGCGCGTTCGCCGTAAAGTTCTGGGTGGCCGCACGCTGCTGTTCCATGGCGGCGGAGACCGAAATGGTCATGCCGGAGAGCTGATCGACTGCTTCGGCGACGCCGGTGAGCGAAGCCACGACATCCCGCACGGTCGATTGGATTTCGGCCACCTTGCCGCCGATCTGCTCCGTCGATTTTCCGGTTTGCGTCGCCAGCATCTTGACTTCGGAAGCCACGACGCTAAATCCGCGCCCAGCCTCGCCCGCGCGCGCCGCCTCGATGGTGGCGTTGAGCGCGAGCAGATTGGTTTGATTCGCAATTGCCGCGATGACGCCGACAATCTCGCCGATATCGCCCGTTGCCTTGGCCAGCGCATCGATGGTACCGCGGGACAGGCTGGCGCGCGTCACCGCCTCCCGGCCAATCACAGAGCCGCGCGCCACTTCGCCGGCGATGGTGGCAATCGAGGCCATGACTTGATCGGATAATTGCGTTGCCGCCTCGTTCATCGCACGCGAGCCCTCCGCCGCGAGCGCAGTTTCATCGAACGCCGCGCGCACGGATTCGAGTGCGTGGCGCATATCTTCAGCCTTTGTCTGCAACGTTGCCGCACGCTCGACAATCGGCTGCATACCAGTCTCGGTCGCCGTCTCGACCTCGTTCGACATGCCTGCAAGATTGAGCCGGCGCGACGCCTGCCATGTGCGATCAAGATCGTCGTGCACCAGTTCGCGCCGCTGGCGCTCGTTCAAAACCTCGGCAAGCCGTTCGGCGGCGGCGACAACACGGCCGACTTCGCTGCGCTCGCGGCTCATGGGCATGGCAGCGGATTGCAGCTCGGCATGCGCGAGCGCGTCGATGGTCTCGACGGTTCCCACAAGCGGACCGCTGAACGAGCGCGCGATTGCCCATATAGCAGCCGTCACCAGCAAAACCGCGGTGAGATTGACGAGCATCGCCGCATAGGCCGCGAACGGTTCGCCCAACATCGACGCCATGGCCGCATCGATCGATGGAACCGCGAGATATGCAGCGAGCGGCAGCGTAGCGGCAGCGAACAGCCGCTCCACAATAGTCAAACGCTGCATGGCACTTACCCTCGCTTGGTGCGGAGGCCGGATTGCGGTCCGCGCGCTAAGGTGGTTCGGCCGATTGGCCGCCCGTTTTTCTACCGCGTACGTGGTTAACCGGGGGTTTAGAGTTCGTTAACCATGGGTTGCCCAGCCGCCAAGACCGGACCCGGCTGACGCTCCCGGACCACAAAAGCGCTCGTAAGGAGCCATTTTTGTCCAAGTTATCCATTGACGCCGGACGGAGGCATCGGATTAAGGTGGCAAGTCTTGTTAAGGTGACAGGTCTTGGCTGCGCGGCTTCGCCGCAGCAAAGGCGTGGGGGGATAAATTAAAAATAATATCGGCGGTGCAGCCCGCTTCGCACCGCTGGTTGGGGGGGTACCGTGGGCGCTCTCGATGCACTCGTTAAAGCGCTGCTGCCGACTTCGCGCGCCGTCGATGCGGCCAATGCCTGGATCGGAAAACTGTTGTCCTGGCTGATCCTGGCCGCGGTCGTCGTCTCCGCCACAAATGCGTCAGTCCGCAAAATCTTCGACACCTCGTCCAATTCCTGGCTCGAACTGCAATGGGTGTTGTTTAGCGTCGTGTTCCTGCTGTGCGCGCCGTGGACGCTGCTCGCCAACGAGCACATCCGCATCGACATCGTGAGCAACCTGCTGCCGAAGAAGCTGCGCGACGGTATCGATGTCGTCGGGCACGCTTTTTTTCTGCTGCCGCTGACGATAGTCATGATCGTCACCGGCGCACCGTTTTTTTTCAAATCTATTTCCATCAATGAGCAATCGGTGAATGCCGGCGGCCTGCCGCAATGGCCGGGAAAATCGCTGGTGCTGATCGGATTCGGACTTTTATTTCTGCAAGCCATCTCCGAGCTGATCAAGCGCATCGCCGTGATGAGGGAGCTGATCCCGGATCCGTATTTGGCGCACCACCATCCGCTCGAAGCCGAGATCGAACAACTCGTCGAAGCGATCGAGAAGCGCTAGCGCGCCAACCGCGGTCCGGAGCAGGCAATGGAAGCCATCCTTATTCACAACATGGCGCCGATCATGTTCATGGCGCTGGTGGTATTCCTGCTGCTCGGCTACCCGGCCGCGTTCTCGCTCGGCGCCGTCGGACTTCTTTTCGGACTGGTCGGGATAGAGCTTAATCTTTTTCAGCCGGACTTCATGCGGGCGCTGCCCGAACGCGTCTATGGCGTGATGAGCAACGATACGCTGCTCGCAATTCCATTCTTTACGTTCATGGGCCTGATCCTCGAACGATCCGGCATGGCGGAGGATCTGCTCGAAACAATCGGACAATTGTTCGGCACCGTGCGCGGCGGCCTTGCCTATGCGGTGGTGTTCGTGGGCGCGCTGCTGGCGGCGACCACCGGCGTGGTCGCGGCCTCGGTCATTTCGATGGGACTGATCTCGCTGCCGATCATGCTGCGCTATGGCTATGACCGGCAGGTCGCCAGCGGCGTCATCGCGGCCTCCGGCACGCTGGCGCAGATCATTCCGCCCTCGCTGGTTCTTATTGTCATGGCCGACCAGCTCGGCCGCTCCGTCGGCGATATGTACGAGGGTGCTTTCATTCCCGGAATCGTACTCGCCGGCCTTTACGCCGCTTATGTATTCCTGGTGACGATATTCTTCCCGAAGGCGGCGCCCGGCTTGCCGATCGAAGCCATCGGCTTTCGCGAAGCCGACGGCGGCCGCGGTCTGAACTCGTTGCTGGTTCTGGCAATCGCCAGCGCCGTATTCGGCTGGCTCATGATGCGAAACTCGGCGGCACGCGGCGCCGACTTTGTCGTGTTCGGCATGTTCTGGGGCATTGTGTTCGCTTTCTCCATCGCCGTCATAAATTGGGCGTCGGAGAAGACAATCGGTTTCCGTTTCCTCTCGCACATCGCGCAGCAAACCACCTTCGTGATGGTGCCGCCGCTGTTTCTGATCTTCCTCGTGCTTGGCACGATTTTCATCGGCGTTGCCACGCCCACCGAAGGCGGCGCGATGGGCGCCAGCGGCGCCCTGATCCTTGGGTTTGCCAAGCGGCGCTTGAGGTGGGACCTGATCCGGCAAGCGGTGCATTCGACGGCGAAATTGTCGGCGTTCGTGCTCTTTATTCTGATCGGCGCACGCGTCTTTTCGCTCACGTTTTACGGCGTGAGCGGGCACATCTGGGTTGAGGAATTGCTGGTGTCGCTGCCCGGCGGGCAGATCGGATTTCTGCTTTTCGTCAACGCCTTCGTCTTCGTGCTCGCGTTCTTTCTCGATTTTTTCGAGCTGGCCTTCATCATCATTCCGCTGCTTGGGCCCTCGGCGGAAAAGCTCGGTATCGATCTGATCTGGTTTGGCGTGATCCTGGGCGTCAATATGCAGACCTCGTTCATGCACCCGCCGTTCGGCTTCGCGCTGTTCTATCTGCGATCGGTGGCGCCGCGAGAACCCTATCTCGACCGGGTCACCGGCGCCCGCATGGAGCCGGTGACAACCGGGCAGATTTACTGGGGTGCCGTGCCGTTCGTATTCATCCAGGTCATCATGGTCGTCCTCGTCATCATGTTTCCGGGCATGGTCATGCACTACAAAGGCGTCGGCACGGGCGTCGATCCCTCGAAGGTCAGAATCGATATTCCGCAGATCGAACTCCCGCCTATGATCGACTTTAATCAGCCACCGAAGATCAATTAGCTGAACCGCGTACAATGATAAAAAAAAGACCCCGGAGCCGCGGCCCCGGGGTCGATCGACGAGCAGCAATCCGTTTCAGCCGCGCGCGCGGACGCGGATCTGGTAGGTGTCGAAGGTGTATTCCGCGACCTGCCACCACAAATATTGGTCGTTACGGAAAGCCACCATGTGGTCATAGACCTTTTTGAATGCGGCATTGGTGGCTGTGGTCTCCTGGTAGAGTTCAAGTGACGCCTTGTGGCAGGCGTCCATCGTATCCGCCGTGAATGGCCGCAACTGGGCGCCGCCGCCGACCAGCCGCTTGAGCGCCGCCGGATTTCCGGCATCGTATTTCGACTGCATCCAGGTATTGGTCATCTCGGATGCGGTGCGAACGATCGACTTGTAGGCCGGCGTCAGCGCGTTCCATTTGTCGATGTTGATGAAATTGTGCAGCATCGCGCCGCCTTCCCACCAGCCCGGATAGTAGTAGTACTTCGCGACCTTGTGGAAGCCGAGCTTCTCGTCGTCATAAGGCCCGACCCATTCGCAGGCATCGAGCGTGCCTTTTTCGAGCGCCGGATAAATGTCGCCGCCGGCAATCTGCTGCGGCACGGCGCCGAGTTTCTTCAGCACGGTGCCGGCAAAGCCGCCGATGCGCATTTTCAGTCCGTTGAAATCCGCCGGCGATTTGATCTCCTTGCGGAACCAGCCGCCCATCTGGCAGCCGGTGTTGCCGCATGGAATTCCGTGGACGTTATAGTTTTTGTAGAACTCGTTCATCAGGTCGATGCCGCCGCCGAAAAATTGCCAGGCGTTCTGCATCCGGCTGTTGAGGCCGAACGGCACGGCGGTTCCGAACGCGAACGTCGGATCCTTGCCGAAATAATAATAGGACGCGGTGTGGCACATCTCGACGGTGCCGTTTTGCGCGGCATCGAGCGCCTGCAGACCGGGAACGATTTCACCGCCGGCGAACACTTGAATCTTGAATTTGTTGTCGGTCGCTTCCGCAACCGCCTTGGCGAACACTTCCGCGGCGCCGTAAAGGGTGTCGAGCGACTTCGGGAAGCTCGAGGTCAGGCGCCACTTGGTTTCAGGCATCGGCTGCGCGATGGCCGGCGAGGCGACCGCCGTGGCGGTAAGGCCTACGCCCGCCGCCTTGAGAAATTGACGACGCTGCATACGAATACCTCCTTGCGAATTTTTGGCGAGCGGATGCGCCCGCCACCCGCGCTGAAGCCATTGAACGCCACCGCAGGGATTTCGGCAAACATGACGGAGCGCCGCGAACAAAGCCAGCGCCGCGCCAATTCGACTGGAGTTGGAAGAAACGGCGGAAATGCAGCCGTAACGCGGGAAAACGATCGGGGCCGGCGCAAGGCCGGCCCCGACAGCAATATCAGCTACGTGTGCGCGAGCGGATCATGAAGGTGTCGTAGGAGTATTCCGCCACCTGCCACCACAGATATGCGTCGTTGCGGAATGCCGCGATCGAGTCCCACACCTTCTTGTAATCGGCGTTGGCCGCCGAGGTCTCGGCGTTGACCTCGTTCGAGGCTTTCAGACAAGCTTCCATGACCGATTGCGAGAACGGCCGCAGTTGCGTGCCCGCCGCGACCAGACGCTTCAATGCCTGCGGATTGCGGGCGTCGTATTTGCCGGTCTCCTCGACGTTGGCGTAGCCGGCAGCCGACGTGAGGATCGCCTGGTAGCTTTTCGGCAACTCGTTCCATTTGGCCAGATTGACGAGAGTGTGTTGGGTGGTGCCGCCCTCCCACCAGCCGGGGTAGTAGTAATATTTTGCCACCTTGTAGAAGCCGAGCTTCTCGTCATCATAGGGGCCGACCCATTCGGTGGCGTCGATGGTGCCCTTCTCCAGCGCCGGATAGATATCGCCGCCGGCGATCTGCTGCGGAACGACGCCGAGCTTTTGCAGCGTCTTGCCGGCCCAGCCGCCGATGCGCATCTTGAGACCTTTGAGGTCTTCCGGCTCCTTGATCTCTTTGCGGAACCAGCCGCCCATCTGCGCGCCGGTATTGCCCATGAGCAGACAATGCGAGTTGTACTTCTTGCCGAAGTCGGCGATGAGCTTGGTGCCGTCGCCATCGTAAAACCAGGCATTCTGCTGGCGGGTGTTGAGACCGAACGGGGTCGCGCAGAACAGCGCCCAGGTCGGGTCCTTGCCGATATAATAATATGTCGCCGTATGACCCAACTCGACCGTACCGTTTTGCACGGCGTCGAGCACCTGCAATGCGGGCACGATCTCGCCCGCCGCGAATGTCTGAATTTGGAATTTTCCGTCGGTGGCCTCGGAAACATATTTCGCGAATGTTTCGCAAGCACCGTAGAGCGTGTCGAGCGATTTCGGCCAGCTGGCCGTCAGTCGCCATTTCAGCGTCGGCATCGACTGGGCAATCGCCGGCTTGGCGATCGTGGCGGCGGCTGCGCCGGCGCCGAGTGCAGTGATAAATTGACGGCGTTTCATGATCGAACTCCCCTCGGATTGTTGTTGACCGCGCGGCATCGGCCACCCCCCGTGCGGCGATGCACCCGCGGCAGACACCCGCCGCCTCGACCGGCCGGGTCCCGCGAGTTGCAAATAGAATGGATCGCTCCCCAGACGGGCGCAATAGCGGAATGAGCGAAAATGACGTGCCGTTAACGGCCCACCGGCGCCCATCCACGCGCGCCGCAAATTGCTCGCGCGCAGGGAAAAACACCGAGTTCGACCTGGTGTCGAAATCGCTCGCCAATCTGACGCGCATGTGGGCGCAAGATTGAAAATTACGCCTCGATAACAATTTTCGGCGCCACGCGGCCGGCCGCTGCGCCGCTCTTGAGCTGATCGCGCACCTTCGACGCGATGTCGCGGTAAATTTTGGCGTGCTCGCCGTCCGGCTCGGTCGCCACCACCGGCAATCCGGCGTCGGATTTTTCGCGGATGGTCATGTGCAGCGGCACTTCGCCGAGGAACGGCACGCCGAGGCGCGTCGCCTCCGCCCGTGCGCCGCCGTGGCTGAAAATATCGGAACGGGTGCCGCAGCTCGGGCACAGGAAATAGCTCATGTTCTCGACCACGCCGAGCACCGGCACGTTGACGCGCTTGAACATCGCGACGCCGCGCCGCGCGTCGATCAGCGCCAGGTCTTGCGGCGTGGAGACGATGACGGCGCCCTTGAGCGGAACCTGCTGCGCTATGGTGAGTTGCGCATCGCCGGTGCCGGGCGGCATATCGACGACCATGACGTCGAGCGTGCCCCACTCGACCTCGCGCAGCATCTGCGTGAGCGCCGACATCACCATCGGCCCGCGCCAGATCATCGGCGTCTCTTCCTCGATCAAAAAGCCGATCGACATCACCGTGAGGCCGTAGCTGCTGATCGGCTTGAGCCTGGTCCCGCCGATGGTCTGCGGCTTCTCCTTGATGGCGAGCAGCTTGGGCAACGACGGCCCATAAATATCCGCATCGAGCACGCCCACTTTAAGTCCGAGATCGCGCAGCCCGAGCGCCAGGTTGACGGCGGTGGTCGATTTGCCGACGCCGCCTTTGCCGGAGGCCACCGCAATGATGGACTCAACGCCCGGCACGCCGGGCTGGGTTGCATCCGCCGGATGGGCGCGGCGTGCGGCCGGTGCGCCCGGCGCAGGTTTGGCGCCTCCGGCGCCTCCGGCGCCTGCGGCACGTTCGGCCGTGAGCGCGATCATTGCCGACTGCACGCCGGGGGTGGCACGCACGGCGTCTTCGGCGCGCTTGCGCACGGATTCCCAGGCTTTCACCGCCGCGGCATCGACATTGATGGAGAAGAACACCTTGCCGTCGGTGACGATGATGTCGGATAGCGTGCCGGTCTGCGGCAGCGGCGTCCCGTCGGGACCCGGCACCCTGGCCAGGCTTTCCAGCACCTGTTCTTTTGTCGCCGCCATATCGTCTATCCTCACCTTTGCGGCCGACACCATAGGCGCAGCCGCGCAACGGTCAATGCGGCGCAGTATCAAGAGTGGTTGACGGGATGGCCGCCGCCGCGCCATGAGCTACAGTTAAGCTTCGATATCGGCCGATAACACCGGTGGGAGGACTAAGATGGCGAAGGTTGCGTTTCTCGGGTTGGGCGTCATGGGCTACCCCATGGCCGGACACCTCAAAAACAAGGGCGGTCATGACGTCACCGTCTATAACCGCACGACGCCCAAGGCCGAGAAATGGGTGGCGCAGCACGGCGGCAAATCCGCCAAGACGCCGAAGGAAGCGGCCGTTGGCCAGGATTTTGTCATGGCCTGCGTCGGCAACGACAACGATTTGCGCGAGGTGATGCTTGGCGCCAACGGCGCGTTCGAAGGCATGAAGAAAGGCGCGGTGCTGGTCGACCACACCACCGCTTCGGCGGAGATCGCGCGCGAGCTTTACGCCGCCGCCAAGAAGAACAGTTTCGAATTCGTCGATGCACCGGTATCCGGCGGTCAGGCCGGCGCCGAGAATGGCGCGCTCACCGTGATGTGCGGCGGCGACGCCGAACCGTTCGGCCGCGCGGAGAAAGTGATCGCGGCTTACGCCAAGGCCTGCAATCTGATGGGCTCGCCCGGCTCCGGCCAGCTCGCCAAGATGGTCAACCAGATTTGCATTGCCGGACTTGTGCAGGGTCTCTCCGAGGGTTTGCATTTCGCCCAGAAGGCCGGCCTCGACATCGAGAAGCTGATCGCCACCATCTCCAAGGGTGCGGCGCAATCCTGGCAGATGGAAAATCGCTACAAGACCATGGCGGCGGGCAAGTTCGACTTCGGCTTCGCGGTGGACTGGATGCGCAAGGATCTCGACATCTGTCTCGGCGAAGCGCGCAAGAACGGCGCGCATCTGCCGGCGACCGCGCTGGTCGATCAGTTCTATTCGGAAGTGCAGAAGATGGGCGGCAAGCGCTGGGATACGTCGAGCCTGATTGCGCGGCTCAATCGTTGAGCGGCGCGTTTACTTTCGAGCCGACATTATCTACTTGCAGACTTTCCGGCCGTTGACGATCCGGCACTTCTTGGCGGAAGCGGGCTTCGCCGGCTTGCTTGCAGCAACCGGCCTGACCATCCGCACCACCGGCCGCGACTGCGCTTGTCGCGATTGTGTTGGCCTTGCCAACGAGGGCCGCGGCGGCGGACGACGCATCGTATCCGGCCGGCTCGGACCGCGGCGTATTGCTGCGCGCGGCGGGCGCTTCTCCCAGGTCGAGCCCGGCGGTGCGCGTTGGCTTTGCAGGTTTTCCTCAACATTGGCCGCAGCAGGTGCCACGGCCGCAGCCGCATCCGGTGCAACGCTCGCCGCCGGCGCGGCGGCGGCCGGAGGTGGCGGCGGCGCGATACCGCCGATAAGCGGTATCGGCACCGGGACCGGCAGCGTGCGCGGGCTCCGGCGCGAGGTGTTGGGCGCCGGCAACGCGGCGAAGAATGGCGGCGGCGGCGCTATCAGCGATGGCGGTGGCGGCGGCCCGCCTTCAAAAATTTCATAATAGTCGTCCGGCTCGTCGGCGAGCGGCGGGGGCACGTCATAAAAATCCAGCATCGCAAAATCGGCCGGCGGCTCGTTCGCCGCCGCAAGCCGCCGCAGCCGCCGTCCGGCGTCGAGCGCGTAGACGCCGCTCTGATAGCGGCGCAGATAGGTCCAGTAGGAAGCCGGCGTGTTGATCTGCACCGCGCGCAGCCAGGCCAGCGCCTCGCGCCGTGCGCGGATCATCGCCCAGATGCGGCGGGCATAAGAATGGCGGGGATACGCGGCGACGAACGACACATAGCCGTCGAGCGTGTCGAGTTCGATGGCAAGCGCGTAGGCTTCCTCGGCGCCCAGATCCCGCATCGGCCGCGGGCGTAGTGTACGCAGCGCCGGCGGCGGAGCGGTAGAGCGTGCCACGAGAACGATCGGGTCCGGCAGTGCGAGCGCATGCCACGGCGTCTGCTTGCCGGCCGATAGCTGATGCGTACGTGCACGCACGCGGGTGAAGATCGCATCGAGATCGAGGCCCGGTTCACGCAACATTTCGGCGAGCGCTACGGCATAGATGCCGTAAGCATCGGCGCGATCGAGCGCGAGGGTGCCGGGCGCCGCCGACAATGCGACCAGCGAGCCGGGCGGCGCGGCGACGGCGGCCAGCGGTTTACCCTTGAGTGCAAACGGAAGCCGCCGCGCGGCATCCAGCACCACGAGTTTCGCGCGCGCGGGGGTGGCGGCGAGCGGGCGGAGCAAATCGGCAAGACGCACGGTGTCGGTCAGGATGTCGCTGTCGCGCTCAAGCTTGGCCTCGGCGGAAACCAAAAAGTTGTCGCCCTCGAATTCGAGCGCGTAGCCGGAATAATAGATGAAGGCGATCGTCTCGGGTCCGCCGGACTTTATCTTGGCGAGAAAATCGTGAAACAACCGCATCATGTCGCGCTGGGATAAATCCGCGCCATCGACGATCTCGAAGCCAATGCTGCGCAAGGCCTCCGCCACCAGCCCGGCATCGTTGAGCGCGGTGGGCAGCGGCGCTTTGCCGTAGCCGGCATTGCCGATCACCAGCGCGACGCGCGGCGGACCGGATTTTGGCACAATCGCGGACGCATCGGATTGCGCGGTGGCAGGACCGGCAAGAACACCGAGGAAAAATGCGGCCAGCAGGATGGTGATCGATCGCTGCCACATGGCCGTTTGGCGATCAGGCCGCAGCACTCGGCCGCGCCGATACCGCGGCATGCCAGCGCCGCACATTGGCAAGATTGTCCGGCAGCGCGAGCTTCACCGGCTTCATGAAATCGATGGCGACGAGCGCGGTGATATCGGCGACGCTGAACCGCTCGCCTGCAATGAAAGTCCGCTTGGCCAGTTCGGCGTCCAGCAGCTTGAGAAAATCAAGTGCGCGCGGCTTGTTGACCTCGCCCCAGTCCGGCACCTGCGGCACCTCCATCTGCTTCATGGCCGGATGCAAATGGCGGAACACATTGGAGACCGGCGTCAGCAGGTTGAACTCGACCCGCCGCTCCCACATTTCGATGACGGCTTTTTCCTTGGGCTCGGCGCCAAACAGCACCGGCTGCGGGTGCAGCGCTTCGAAATAGCGGCAAATCGCAATCGACTCGGTAATCACCGTGCCGTCGTCAAGCTCCAGCGCCGGTACGCGCTGCATCGGGTTGATCGCGGTGTAGTCCGCGCCCCGGTGCTCAAGCTTTCCGAGATCGACTTGTACGGTTGGGACGGTGATGCCTTTTTCGGCGAGAAAGACCCGCACCCGCCGCGGATTGGGTGCCCGGCCGCCATCGTAGAGCTTCATGGCCCCTCCCCGACTGAATATTGCTATACGCCGCCGATCATAGCCGCTGCGGCGGGGCTCAAGAAGTCGTTAACCACTGCTTTTAGCGGTGCCTTAAGCTTGGTCTTAAGGATTTTGAGCGAGGTTGCCCCCTGGTT
>CAMAWF010000046.1 GCA_945861895.1 Rhizobium sp. Q54 | reverse complement strand
GACCGCGGCTTCGAGCGGCTGGAAGAAAAGCTCTCCGCCTGCGGCGCGCAAATCGAGCGGTTGAGCGGCTAGCGTTGCCGTTCTCTGGCTTATTTTGACGGGGTCGATGCCGTGGCGGCGGAAATCAAGGTGATGAGTGCGGGCGCGGTCAAGCCGATGGTGCTCGCGCTCGGCCAAGAGTTCGCGCGCGAAACCGGCAACAAGGTGGAATTCGCCTTCGGCACGGTCGGCGCCATGCGCAAGCGCTTCGAAGACGGCGAAGCCGCCGATCTCGTCGTGCTCTCGGCGTCGGCCATCGAGGCGATGGAAAAGTCCGGAAAGTTTCTGCCCGGCAGCCGCACCGATCTGGGCCGCACCATCACCGCGGTTGCCGTGCGCGACGGCGCGCCGGTCCCGGATATTTCCACGGTGGATGCGTTCAAACAGGCGCTGCTCAAGGCGCGTTCGGTCGCCTATACCGATCCGAAGGCCGGCGGATCGTCCGGCACGTTCTTCGCCGGCTTGCTCGAACGGCTGGGAATTGCCGAAGCCGTCAACAAAAAGGCCGTGCTGCGCCGCGGCGGCCACGACGTGGCCGAGGCCATCGCCAAGGGCGAGGCCGAGATCGGCACGACGTTCATCAGCGAAATTCTCCCCGTGAAGGGCGTCAAGATCGTCGGCCCGCTGCCGCCGGGGCTCGAAAACACCAACACCTACACCGCGGCGATTTCCGCGAACGGCGCGGCGCGTGAGGCGGCGGCCGCCTTGCTGCGCAAGCTCACCAGCCCGGCGAGCCGCGAGCGCTGGAGCGCGGCCGGCCTGGAGCCGGCCTTCGCCGCGAAATAAGCTTGCCGGCGGCTTGCGGCTGCATCCCGGCTTGCCTAACTACGCCGGATGCGCAATGCGATCGCTGGGAATGCAGAAAGACGTGCGGCCATGGACCTGATCAAATTCGTTGCCCTTGACGAAGAGGACATCGAAATCGTTTCCGCCCACCTGCAGGACGCGGTGGTCAAGGTTTCCGACGTGCTCTGGCGCCCGAAGCAAAAGCGCGTCGTGGTCGCGCTCAATCGTTTCGACTGGGAAGCCGCGCAGGCGAGCAAACCGGAATACCGGCGCCGGCGCGCGGCGCTGCGCTTCGACCGCGTGCTGTCCTGCAAGAGCCGCGATGTCGACCCCGCCGACAAGAACCAGGTGCTCAATTTGCTGGCCGTCGAGTTTGCCGAGAACGATCCGCCGGGCGGCGTGGTGACGCTGTTTTTCTCGGGCGGGGCGACGTTGGCGCTCGAAGTCGAATGCATGGAAGGGGAGCTTGCCGATCTCGGGCCGGCCTGGACGGCGGTGGGGCGGCCGGATCACCCGGACGCCGGCGGCGGCAAGCCGCAGCGCGGCAAATAACGTCGCATTTGAACGGATGCGGCGCGCGGGGTTGACGCGCCCGATGCCGCGCGCCATTCACCTGCCTATCCGGGCGCGTGCGCGTCCGGCGGGACCCGGCCATGCCCATTCGCCTTGACAGCAAAGCCGCCGATTTTGCCGAACGCTTTGGCGTCTTTCTTGCCGCCAAACGCGAGACGGCGGAGGATGTCGAGCAGGCGGTGCGCGCCATCCTCGCCGATGTCGCCGCGCGCGGCGACCGTGCGCTCGCCGAACTGACCAAGCGCTTCGACCGCCTCGATCTCGGCCAAGCGGGCCTGCGGGTCGCCGCCGCCGAAATCGACGCCGCAGCTGGAAAATGCGATGCGCGCGCGCTCGACGCGCTCAAGCTGGCGCGCGACCGCATCGAGGCTTATCACATTCGCCAGAAGCCAAAAGACGAGCGCTTTACCGATGCGCTCGGCGTCGAGATGGGGTCGCGCTGGACCGCGATCGAGGCGGTCGGGCTTTATGTGCCCGGCGGCACCGCGGCCTATCCCTCCTCGGTGCTGATGAATGCCGTGCCGGCGAAGGTCGCCGGGGTTCCGCGCGTGGTCATGGTGGTGCCGGCGCCCGACGGCAAGCTCAATCCGCTGGTGCTGGCGGCGGCGAAGCTCGCGGGCGTCGACGAGATTTACCGCATCGGCGGCGCGCAGGCGGTGGCGGCGCTCGCCTACGGCACGCAATCGATCGTGCCGGTCGCCAAGATTGTCGGCCCCGGCAACGCCTATGTGGTGGCGGCCAAGCGGCTGGTTTTCGGCCGCGTCGGCATCGACATGATCGCCGGGCCGTCGGAAGTCCTGATCCTCGCCGACAAGACGGGAAATCCAGACTGGATCGCGGCCGATCTGCTGGCGCAGGCCGAGCATGACGCCAGCGCGCAATCGATCCTCATCACCGATGACGCCGCGCTCGCCGCGCAGGTGGAGAAGGCAGTCACCGCGCAGCTTGCGACCTTGCCGCGCGCAGGCGTGGCCGGCGCGTCGTGGCGCGACTTCGGCGCGGTGATTACGGTGAAAAGCCTGAACGAAGCGATCCCGCTGGTCGATGCGCTGGCGCCGGAGCATGTGGAAATCGCTACGGCCGATGCCGACGCTCTCGCGGCGCGCATCCGCAATGCCGGCGCGATCTTCATCGGCGCGCACACCCCGGAAGCGATCGGCGATTACATTGCGGGCTCAAACCACGTGCTGCCGACGGCGCGTTCGGCGCGGTTTTCCTCCGGGCTCGGCGTGCTCGATTTCATGAAGCGCACGTCGATCCTCAAATGCGGGCCGGATCAGTTGCGTGCGCTCGGCCCCGCCGCGATCGCGCTGGGCGAGGCCGAGGGCCTCGACGCGCATGCCCGCTCGGTGGCGATACGCCTTAATTTCCGATGAGCCCGACGAAGACCGCGGCATCGAAACAACGGCTGGTCGCCGTCACGCTCGACGAGAATTCGATCGGCCGCTCCAACCCGGATGTCGAGCATGAGCGCGCGGTCGCGATCTACGATCTGCTGGAGCAGAACTCGTTCGCGCCGGCCAATCACGGCGGCGGCCCCTATGCGCTGCATCTGAGCATCACCGGAACTCGTCTGGCGTTCGAGATCCGGCTCGAAAACGGCGAGCCGGTGATCGCGCATCTGTTGTCGCTCGCGCCGCTGCGCAGCATCGTGAAGGATTATTTCATGATCTGCGACAGCTACTATCAGGCGATCCGCACCGCGACGCCCGACAAGATCGAAGCCATCGACATGGGCCGCCGCGGCATCCACAACGACGGTTCGCGCCTGCTGATGGAGCGGCTGAAGTCCAAGGTGGATGTCGACTTCGACACTGCGCGGCGCCTGTTCACTTTGATTTGCGTGCTGCATTGGAAGGGTTGAAGCGCGCATGCCCGCGAACCCGGCCGCTCCCGCCCGGCTGTTGCGGCCGCAGGCGGTGCTGTTCGCCTGCGGATTGAACTCCGTGCGCTCGCCGATGGCGAAACATCTGTTCCAGCAGATGTTCGGCAAGACCGTCTATGTCGGCTCGGCCGGCGTACTCAAAGGCGAACTCGATCCGTTCGCGGTTGCCGCGATGGAAGAATTCGGCATCGACATGAGCAAGCACAAGCCGATGACCTTCGAGGAGCTGGAGGATTGGGAAGGGCTCAACTTCGACCTGATCGTCACCTTGTCGCCGCGGGCGCATCACCGGGCGCTTGAGCTGACGCGCACGCTGGCCGCGGCCGTGGAATATTGGCCGACGCCGGATCCCACCGCCGCCGAGGGCAGCCGCGAGCAGCGGCTGGATAGCTACCGCGCCGTGCGCGATCAATTGATGCAGCGGATCAAGCGGCGCTTTGGCGGGCAGGGGGGCGGGAATGAGTAACGGCCAAATCCGTTACCCTGAGGCGCGAGCGCAGCGAGCCTCGAAGGGTGGTTGCCCGCTTATGCTATAGCTATCAAGGAAATTCCCTTAGAGATTGATGTCGCGCAGGGCATTTGGATTGGAAGGTATAATTGCCAGATTATCGCAGTATGATTGGATCTGCTCGCGATGTGGACCCAATAGAAATAGAGCTATTGCGTGGCGGTGAATTAGTTTCAACGCTTACTGGCGCTTTCGGTCAATCACTCAAAGAAACACGGCTCACCGCTATATTGGGCTACTTAATTGCGCTCCATCCGGAGCCGTTCCTATCTTTGTTCGGCTTCGGTGGCGTGCCTCAGCGTGTCTGTCTCGAAACACGTCATCATGAGGGCCGATCGGATATTCTCATTGAGACCAGCATTGGAACAGGAGTTATCGAAGCAAAAATTGATGCGACTGATCCCTTGTTACAATCTGGCCGTTACCCCGCACGATGGATCGCCTTGCTAACGCATCGCGTACCTAGGACAACAACGATCAAGCGGGTCCGTTACGTTAACTGGCAACAGCTTGCGCGATTGTTAGAGAGTTTGAGTCGGTCACGCCGCACACAGCTACGACTGCTCAGCGAAGATTTATTAAAATACATGCAGGTGCATCACATGACCAGAGATCGCAAGTCTGTCGAAATTTATGCGCGCGAGATTAATGAACCGGTGACCCTCGCTCTTTTTCTGAAGGCGCAGCTTTATGGCTGCGATTACCAAGCGGGTAGTAGACTCGCCGAGGCGCTCTATTTTGCTCCGCATTTCGGGAAGAGCATTGCCAATGAGTATCCTGGCGTTAGCATAGGTGTAAGTTACGTTGCTCGAATTGAATCAGTTGGCAATGCGACGACTTGGCAGGAGTTTCGAGAACTCATGATAGGAAAGCGTGGCGGCGCTTGGTGGAATCGTCACAAATCCTTATTGCAGGACCTCCGCCGGAAATGGTCATGGAATAAAGAGAAGCATCGCTCCTTCCTCTTGCTCGGAAAGCCGCGACTTGCCTTCAATCCACCTGTTCGTAAGGAAAATCTCCAACGAGGCAAAGGGTGGTTGAGCAAGCGGTTCTATTCTTTCGACGAACTCTTCGTTGCATGGGGAGAGTAGTGTTGCAGATAGCGAATCGCCTAACACCGGCTCAGCCAGCCGTCCAATACGGTTGTGCAACCCGCCGCCTTCCGCTAGTGAGCATCTCTTCCACGCGCCCTTAACCCGTGGCACACAACACATGATCGGCCGGCAGAAATTCGTCCTTGCGTCGGGCTCGCCGCGGCGGCTCGCACTCATCAATCAGGCCGGCATCGAGCCGGATTCGCTGCGCCCGGCCGACGTGGACGAGACGCCCAAGAAGGGCGAACTGCCGCGCGCCTACGCCAATCGCCTGGCGCGGGCGAAGGCGGAAGCTGCGCTCGATGCGGTCAAGCTCGACGACGAGCTCAAGGGCGCCTTCATCCTTGCCGCCGATACCGTGGTGGCGGTCGGCCGGCGCATTCTGCCGAAGGCCGAACTGCTGGATGAGGCGGCGCAATGTCTGCGGCTGCTGTCCGGCCGCAACCATCGCGTCCACACCGCGGTGTGCCTGGTGACGCCGAAGGAGACGTTCCGCCAGCGGCTGGTGGAGACGCGCGTGCGCTTCAAGCGGTTGTCGGACCAGGACATCGAGGCCTATCTCGCCTCCGGCGAATGGCGCGGCAAGGCCGGCGGTTATGCCGCACAGGGCATCGCCGGCACGTTCATTGTGAAAATCGTCGGCTCCTACAGCAACATTGTCGGCCTGCCGCTCTATGAAACGACCTTGATGCTCGCCGGCGAGGGCTACCCGATCCATTTCGGCTGGCTCAACGCGGTGTAACGGGACGCAAGGCCGCGCGCTATGTCCGCGCCCAGTATTTCCCCCGCCAAACAATGCCCGGTCTGCGGCAAGTCCACGGATGAAGCGTTCAAGCCGTTCTGCTGCAAGCGCTGCGCCGACGTCGATCTGCACCGCTGGCTTGCCGGCGTCTATGCCGTGCCGGTGAAGGAAGCCGAGGACGAAGACGGCGCGCCGAAGCCCCCCTCCGGCGACGAAAAAGAAAACTGATGGATTGGCCGGACGGCATATTCGCGCAATTCAAGCGCGCGGACATTCGCCAGGTCGGCTATGTGCCCGACGCCGGGCATTCGCGGTTGATCGATCTTTGCCGCGCCGACGCAAACGTGCGCGATGTGCTGCTCACCACCGAGGAGGAAGGTGTGGCGCTTGGCGCCGGCGCCTGGCTCGGCGGTGAACGTGCGGCGCTGCTGATGCAGTCGAGCGGCGTCGGCAATTGCATCAACATGCTCTCGCTCATCCGCACCTGCCGTTTTCCCCTGCTGATGCTGGTGACGATGCGCGGCGAGTGGGAAGAGTTCAATCCCTGGCAGGTGCCGATGGGATCGATCGTCGAGCCGGCGCTCAAGCTTTGCGACATGCAGGTGACGCGTGCGAATACGCCGGACGAAGTCGAGAGCGCCGTTGCGGCGGGGATCGAACAAGCTTTCGGCCATGAGGCGGCCGTCGCCGTGCTGCTGTCGCAGCAATTGATCGGGCGCAAACAATGGGCAAAGTGATGCTTGCGCGCCGCGCCGCCATCGCCGCCTTGCTGGCCATGCGCCGCGACGATCTCTTTGTCGTCACCGGGCTCGGCTCGACCACCTGGGATGTCGCCTCGTTGGGGGAGAGCGAGCGCGACTTTTATCTCTGGGGCGCCATGGGCGGCGCGGCGATGATCGGGCTTGGGTTGGCGCTGGCGCAGCCGCGGCGGCGGATTCTGGTCGTCACCGGCGACGGCGAAATGCTGATGGGCTTGGGCAGCCTCGCGACCATCGGCATCCAGCGGCCGAAAAATCTCGCCATCGTCGTGTTCGACAACGGCGTCTATGGCGAGACCGGCATGCAGCCGAGCCATACGCAAGCAGGCGTCGATCTGTTGGCCGTCGCCGCCGCTTGCGGCATCGGCGCGCGGCTCGATGTGAGCGACGCACAGGAGCTGCACGCGCTGGCCGAGCGGCTCGCGCATTTCGGCGAGACGCTGTTTGCCCGCGTGCATATTGCGGCCGACGATCCGCCGCGCGTGCTGCCGACGCGCGATGGCGTTGCGCTCAAGCGGCGATTTCGTCGCGCCATCGGGATTGCAAGTTGATAATATTGTGCGTTTCGGGCGCTTGCACCGGCACTTCTGGACAGTGCGGAATCGAGCCTCTATAACCCCGGCGCTCTCTACGATCCGCCGTTCCGGCGGGCTCGGCGCCCAGGTAGCTCAGTTGGTAGAGCATGCGATTGAAAATCGCAGTGTCGGCGGTTCAATTCCGTCCCTGGGCACCAACAGCCTTTTCGCATAGCCGTTCTTAGAGTCCGACCGGCTCCGAGTCCGATCTGCTCCGATTGAATCAGAGCCCGGCTCCGGCCGCCCTCAGGCGAGGGCCAGCTTGAGAAAGGGCTCCAGCTCTGGCGGTACATCCGGCCGGTCTGCAATCGCTACGGCGGTCGCGTTGGTCGCTCCGATGTTGCCGGCAAAAGAGCGGATGAGGGCCCGAGCAGCAAGGCAAGCTATCCCAAGCTGAACTTCCTGGCGTCTCCATCGAAGACCAGCCGTTCGCCCGTGATGAGCGGAATGTCCAGCAGGCTCCGGGTGCCGGCGAGTCTCTGGTGCGGAATGCCGCTGACGAGGGGATGTCTCTTGAGCTTGGTCGTCCAGACGGTGGGAAAATCGTTTCCACTGCGCACCAGCTCGGTGCACACGCGGGCCAGATCGCTTGCTCTTTCGTTGGACACAGACAATATAGCTATTGCGGCGCAGATTTTGGCTTTGATCTATATCAATGCGCGCGCCGCGTTCTGTGGGCTGCTGCCGGCGGAGCGGAAACGTCGCCACCGCACCTGCAACCGTTCATCCGGTCGCTCACGCGCTGCCGGTTGCATGCGGCGAGGCCGCGTCGCGGCATTTGAGCAGATAGTCCTGCGCCGCCTTCCGGTTGAGCAGCCGTCCGATTTTCATCTGCTTGCCCGGCACGTGCGCGAACACATTGGCGATGAAGTTTTTCAGCGCCGCCATGGCCGCGTCGTCGATCTTGCCGCCGCCGCCGGGAAGCACGGCAATCACCTTGTGATCGACTTCGCCGTCCTCGACCTGCTCAAGCAACCCAACCAGCTCGCATTCGACGGTGCTGCCGGGCGAAAGCGGCTCGCCGGTCAGCACGAAGCAATCCACCGCGTCGCCATCGCCGCTGACGGTGCCGAGCACGAAACCGTAAGGGTAGGGATAGGCCGCCGAAACATCCACGGTGCGCAGGTGCGCCAGCGTGCGCTCGTCGTAGATGTTCTTTTGCCTGGAGCCGGCCAAGTTCTCGATGAAGACGCGCATGTGGTTTCCCCGTCCGGCTGCATTCTACATAATCTCCAGCCGTTGGATCGGGCATTATGGATCGGCTAGGCTGGCCCGGTGCATTAAGGTGGCGGGGAATTCATGGCGGCGGGAAAATTCGATCGCGCGGGCATTGTCGGGCGGTTGCGCGCGGAACGCGATGCCGGGCGCGCGATCTACGATGCGCTCTGCGGTTCGGGCATCACCGCCAAGATGGCGGCGCGCGGCGGCGCCGACATGGTCACCACCCATTGCCTGGCTTATTTCCGCATGCAGGGCATGAGCTCGATGGCCGGCTATCTGCCGATCTGCGACGCCAATGCGCTCACGCTCGATCTGGGCGAACGCGCGCTGGTCAACGTGGTGACCGACTGCGCGCTGGTGGCGGGCCTGCTCTGCGTCGACCCGACCCGCGACATGGCGCGCTTTCTCGAAAAAGTAGCCGCCGCCGGTTATCACGGCGTGATGAATTGCCCGACGGTCGCGCTCATCGACGGCAAATTCCGCAGCGATCTGGAAGAAACCGGCATGGGCTTCGCGCGCGAAGTGGACGTGCTCGGCCGCGCTTCGCGCATGGGACTGTTCACCAAGGCGTTCTGCACCTCGGCGGACGAAGCCCTCGCCATGGCGCAGGCCGGCGTCGATAACATCATCGTGCATTTCGGAAATAGTTCAGGCGGCACCGTCGGATCGAAAAGCGTGCTCGGTCAGGACGCGGCAATCGCGCGCGCGAAAGCAATTTTGGATGCGCTGGCCGCAAAATTTTCCGACCGGATCGTGACCTGCCACGGCGGCGCGATCGAGACGGCAGCCGATTTCGAGCGCTTCCTGCAAGCGGAGCCGCGGCTCGACGGTTATGTCGGCGGTTCCTCGGCCGAGCGCTTTCCGATCGAGCAATCGGTGACGGCGGCGACCCGGCAGTTCAAGAGCGTGCGGCTGGCGAAGGCCCGCTAGGTGAGCGCAAAGACTACAGTCGGCGTTCTCGCCACGCTCGACAGCAAGCACGAGGCCGCGCGCTTCATGTGCGATGCGCTCGTACGCGCAGGCGTCACGCCCTGGCTGGTCGATCTGTCGCTGCGGCCGCATGCGAATGATTTTGCCGATGTGGGCGGCGCCGCTGTTGCCGCGGCCTCGCAAATCGCATGGGAGGCGCTCGGCAAAATGTCGCGCGCCGATGCCGCGCGGACCATGATCGCCGGTGGATTGAAACTCGTGCGCGCCAAATTGGATGCGGACGGCATCGACGGCATTCTCGGCGTCGGCGGCGCCAACGGCTCGACCATGTCGTGTGCCATCATGCGCCCGCTTCCGCTGTCGTTTCCCAAAGCGATGGTGACGCCGGTGGCGGCGACCGCGGCCGTGCAGTGGTATGTCGCGGAAAGCGACATCGTCATGGTTCCGACCATCGGCGACATTTCGCTCAACCGCGTCACCTGCGCCGCGATGACGAATGCGGCCGAGGCGATGGCCGGCATGGCCAAGGCGTGGACGCGGCGCAGCGCGCCCGCCGCCGGAGCGCGGCCGCTGATCGGCGTGTCTTCGTTCGGCAATTTGCAGCCGGCGGTCGATCGCATCACGGCGCGGCTTGAGGCCGAGAATTTCGAGGTCATCCATTTTCACGCCTCCGGGCCGGGCGGACGCGCGCTGGAATCGCTCGCCGCGCGCGGCGAGCTTGCCGGCGTGATCGATCTGACGACGTCGGAATTGACCGACTGGCTTACCGGCGGCGTCTACAGCGCCGGTGAAAGCCGGCTGACCGCGGCGGGTGCTGCCGGTCTGCCGCAGGTCGTGGTGCCGGGCTGCCTCGACTTCACCAATTGGTGGGTCGGCGAGGTGCCGGAAAAATATCGCCATCGTGCCTTCGTTCAATACAACGTCGAAATCCTGCTGATGCGCACCGATGCAACCGAATTCGCTGCGTTAGGTAAGCTCATGGGCGAACGGCTGCACGCCGCCAAAGGCCCGGTGCGCGTGTTGATCCCGCGCGGTGGATTCAGCGCGCTCACCGGCCGCAAGGCGCGCGATCTTGCCGGCGCCGAACTCGGCCCCTGGGCGCAACCGGAAGCCGAGCATATCTTTGTCGAGGCGCTGACGCGGCATTTTCCCGGCGGTGCCATCAGGGAGCTTGCCGCCCATATCAACGACCCTGATTTCGCCGATGCTTGCGTTGCGGAATTGATCGCGCTGTTGCAAGAGTGCAAGCGGGTCTAGGCACTCCACGCTTTCGTCAACGGCGCAGCTGGCCACGGGAGATGCCGGCTATGACTGTCCCGCATTGAGATAGGCGAGCCGGGCGCCGCACGAGGCGGAGAGCAGGCCGAGGCCGAGTGCGGTGAGGCTTGCGAGCACATCGGCGCCGCCGCCGACGCTTCCCGACTTGCTGAGCAATCCGGCGGTGGTGCAGACCGCGAGCACGACCGCAATCAGGAACCGGCGGGCGATGAGGTGGATGAATTCGCGTTCGCGCGCGGCGGCGATGAGATAGGCGCCCGCCGCCCAGCCGGCCACGAAGCTGGCGGCCCCGATCGCCCACCAGGCCAGCGAGGAGATCAGTTGTTGCGCGCTCGAGGGGAACAAATCGCGCAGCACGGTGCCGAGCCCGAGGCCCAGCACGGTGAGAATGATGTGAACCGCCAGCGCCGCGAACAAGCCGCAGGCGATGGCCGCGGCATATTGCAATCGGCGAAGCGCCTCGCTCTGCATGATTTCAGTCCTGGCAACGGGCCGGGCTATTGCCGGCCTGTCCGTGGGCGATGGAGGGAAAACCATAGCCCATCGTGCCAATTCGCGCATGTCCGGGCTGCCGCTGATTGTGGCGAAGGAATTGCCGCCACGGCCGTCTAGCGCGAACGGGCCTGCAACAGCTCGCTGAACTCGCGCTCAAGCGCATCGAGCGCCGCGCGCCGTGCCGGGGTCATCAGGCTGCGCCGCATGCCGTCGGCCTCCGGCTTTCGCTCATCCATTTGCAACGCCTGATCGTCGGCCGCTTGCGCGCGCATCGCCTCTGCCATCCCCGCCCCCTTGGCCAAGCGGGCAGTCATATCTGAGTCGTTTGCATTGCAAGCGCGGGCGGCGCGCGGCGTCAAATTTTTCAAGCTACCGTTGCAAATGGGCGACAGTTGGCGCCGGCGGCAAGTGGTCAGGCCTCGCCGATCTCGCGCAGGATTTCCGCCGTGTGTTGTCCGAGCCGCGGGGATGGGTGCTCGGAAGCCATCGGCTCGCCGTCCATCACGATCGGCGAGCGCACGCCGGGGATAGTGCCGCCCTTGGCGGCGGCGCTGGGCAGATCGAGCTTCATGCCGCGGTGGATCACCTGCGGATCGTTGAACACCTGCTCGAGATTATTGATCGGACCGGCCGGTACCTGCACGGCTTCGAGCTTGGCCAGCAGATCGTTGCGCGGCATGCGCGAGGTGAGGGCGGAGAGCTTTGCCACCAACTCGTTGCGATGCTGCAAGCGCCCGATATTGTTCTTGTAGGCCGGCTCCTGCCCGAGCTCGGGCGCGCCCAGCACTTGGCATAGCTTGACGAACTGATTGTCATTGCCGGTGGCGATGATGATGTGGCCGTCGGCAGCCGGGAATTCCTGGTAGGGCACGATGTTCGGATGCGAATTGCCGATGCGCTTGGGGACTTCGTTTGAGACGAGATAATTGAGCGCCTGATTGGCGAGCACGCCGACGGTGGAATCCACCAGCGCGGTATCGACGTGGCAGCCCTTGCCGGACTTCTCGCGCTGCGCCAGCGCGGCCAGGATTCCGACGACCGAATAGACGCCGGTGAAGATGTCGGAGATCGCCACGCCGACGCGGGTCGGCGGACCGTCGGGCATGCCGGTCAGGTCCATCATGCCGCCGATGCCTTGCGCCATCAGATCGTATCCGGCGCGTGCGGCATCCGGGCCGGTCTGGCCGAAGCCGGTGATCGAGCAATAGATCAGGCGCGGGCATTCGGGCGCGAGACTTTTGTAGTCGAGGCCGAATTTGGCGAGCCCGCCAACCTTGAAGTTTTCGATCAGCACGTCGGAACGCGCCGCCAGCTTCTTGACGATGCGTTTTCCCTCATCGCTCTCGAAATCCAGTTCGATCGAGCGTTTGCCGCGGTTGGCGGCGTGAAAATAAGCGGCGCCGAGTTGCTTTCCGTCCGCGCCTTCGACGAAGGGCGGGCCCCAGCCGCGGGTGTCGTCGCCCGCGCCCTTGCGCTCCACCTTGATCACGTCGGCGCCGAGGTCGGCCAGCAATTGGCCGGCCCAGGGGCCTGCCAGGATGCGGGCAAGCTCCAACACGCGCAGCCCGGATAAAGGTTTCGACATGAGAATGCGTTACATCCGGAAGCGCGGGTCGAGATAATCGCGCAAGCTGTCGCCGAACAGATTGAACGCGAACACCGCGAGGCTGATGGCGGCGCCGGGGAACAGGATCATCCACGGCGCTTCGCGATAGAAGTCGGCGGCGTTGCCCGACAGCATCAAGCCCCAGGCCGCGGTCGGCTCGGCCACGCCGAGACCGAGGAACGAGAGCGAGGCTTCCGCCAGGATCGCCTGCGCAATGAAGGCGGTCAGCATGATGAGGTAGGGCGCGACCACGTTCGGCGCCATGTGGCGGAAGATGATGCGCGTGTCGGTGTAGCCGGCGGCGCGCGCCGCATCGACATAGGGCATGACGCGGACGGACAGCGCGGCCGCGCGCACCACGCGCGCCACACGCGGAATGATCGGGATGGCGATGGCGAAAATCAGGTTCACGTCGACGCCGCCGACCACGAATTTACGCAGCGCTGCGACCACCACCAGCGCCAGCACGATCAATGGAAAGGCCAACAGGATATCGACGAAACGCTGAATCCAGTCGTCGATCTTGCCGCCGAAATAGGCCGACGCGACGCCGAGAACGGCGCCGAGCGTGGAGCCGACGAATGAAGAGGTAAATCCAATCACCAGCGCCGTGCGCGAGCCGAAAATGAGCCGCGAGCAGATGTCGCGGCCATAGGCGTCGGTGCCGCACCAATGCTCCCACGACGGCGCCCCGAGAATTGAGGCGAAGTCGATGGTCAAAGGGTCGTAAGGCGCAACGAGGTTGGAAAACACGCCGGCGAACATCATGGCGCAGATGATAACGAAGCTGACGGCGCCGAGCGGCTGCTGGCGGGAAAAATCCAGGAGCAGGTTGGGCTCGCGCGAGCGCGGTGCGGGTACGGCGGGCAAGGCGATTGTCATGGTCTACCCATACCGGATGCGCGGATCGAACACCGCATAAAGCAGGTCGATGATGAGATTGACGAAGACGTAGAATGCCGCGATCAGCATCACCATGCCTTGAATCAGCATGAAGTCGTTGCGCGAAACGCTCTGCACGAACAGCTGGCCGATGCCGTTGAGGTTGAACACCTGTTCGGTGACGACGAGGCCGCCGATCAGGAAGGTGAATTCGAGGCCGATGACGGTGATCGCCGGCAGCAGCGCGTTGCGCAATGCGTGACGGGAAATCACCGTTCGCTCATACACGCCCTTGGCGCGGGCGGTGCGGATGTAATCTTCGTTCAGCACCTCAAGCAAGGAGGAGCGGATCATGCGCGCGACCACCGCGCAGTAGCGGTAACCGACTGCCATCGCCGGCCAGATCAGTTGCGTGAGATTGGCGATCGGATCGACATAAATCGGCGTGAATGTGATCGGCGGCAGCCAGTTAAAGAAGGCGAGCAGGCTCAGCATGATCAGCATGCCGAACCAAAACGCGGGAATCGAAATCCCGCCAATGGTCAGAATCCGGACCGTGTAGTCGATCCAGGTGTCGCGGAACAGCGCCGCCAATGTGCCCATGGGAATGGCGAGCAGCACCGCTATGAACGTCGCCATCAGCGCGACCTGCAGCGACAATTCGAGCCGGAGCGAAATCTCCTCGATCACCGGCCGCTCCGTCCACATCGAGATGCCTAAGTCGCCCTTCGCCATCCCGACCATCCAATCGCCGAACTGAGTGAGGATCGGCCGGTCGAGCCCGAGTCGCTTCCGCTCCATCTCGACGGTTGCCTGCGAAACGTTGCCGCCGTCGCCGCGCAGCTTCACCTCCACGATGTCGCCGGGCACAACGCGCAGCAGAAAGAACACGAGCACCGCGACGCCGATCAGCGTCGGGATCATCAGCAGAACGCGGTTGACGGTGTAACGCAGCATTTTTTCGGTCTCTTGTCTCGGTCGCAGCGCAGCACGGAGTGGTGTGCTGCAGACCCGGGACCGTTACGGTTTCGGAACGTGGAACGGTCCCGGATCAGCGGTGCACCGCTGACGCGCTGCACCGCGTCCGGGATACGCCCTTACGTGTTCAGCCACACACCTTCGAGCTGGGCGCCGAGATTGTGGCTGGGCGACATCTTCCAGCCCATCACCGTCTTGTGGGTGAGCACGATCCGGTGCCACCAAAAGAGCGGTTGCTGATAGGCCTGCTCGAACAGGCGCTTCTCCAGCGCGCGGATGTGCGCCTTGCGCTTCTCGACATCGCGCTCGCGCAACTGCATGTCGTAGAGCTTGTCGATCTCGGCGTCGTTGGCCCGCGACAGATTGAGCGGGTTCTTCTCGTGAGATAGGAACTTGGTCAAGGCGAGGGTCGGATCGTCGTTGAACAGGTTGGAGAAGTCGACCGCCACCTCGTAGTTTCCGCTCCTCAGCGCCGCAAGATACGGCGCGGTGTCCGACTGCTTGTTCTCCACCGTGACGCCGATCTGCCGCCACTGATCGACCAGGAAGATGCCGGCCGGCGTATAGGGCATCGCGAGGTTGCGGTTCCAGAGCGTGAACTTGAGGTTTTCCTGACCCGCTTCCTTGAGCAGCTTTTTGGCTTCCTCGCGCGACTTCTTGATGTCCTTGGAGAAGCCCGGCAGCTTGACCAGTTCGCTCTCCGGCGTCGCCAGCGGCGAGCCGGGGCGGACCGCGCCGCCGACCGAACGCAAGGTCGAAATGCGGGAAAGTCCCTGGCTGCCGCCCCAGCGGTCGATCGCCATCAGCAGCGCCTTGCGCACGCGCACGTCGTCGAACGGCTTCTTCTCGACGTTGAACGCGACAATCAGGTTGAGCGTCCAGCTCGATTCCTCGACGCGCAGCTTGTCGCCCATCGCCGCGACCATGCGGTCGCGTTCGGCCGGCGAAACGCCGCGGAACTCGGCGAGCACCTGCCCGCCTTGCAGCGCGTTGAGCATGGCCGCCGCCTGGAGGGTGAAGATGCCCTTGAAGCCGTCGAGATAGGGCAGGCCCTTCTTGAAATAGTTTTCGTTCTTTTTGCCGGAGACGTGGCTGCCTTTGACGTGTTCGACGAAGGTGAATGGGCCGGTGCCGTTGATCTTGGTGCGCGGGTTGGCCGGATTTTCCGCGAGGTCCTTGGCCGAATAGATGGTGTTCCACGGGCTCGCGAAGTGATCGAGCATCGAGGAGTTGGCCGCCTTCATCTTGAAGACGATCGTATTCGCATCCGGCGTCTCGATAGCGCCGATGTCGGCGAACGTCGCACGCCGGGTGGAAACCACGCCCTCCGGCGGGTTGCGGAGCCGGTCGTATGTCGCCTTCACGTCGGCCGAAGTGAGCGTCGAACCGTCGGCGAACTTCACGTTCGGGTGCAGCTTGAAGGTGTAGCTCAGCTGGTCAGGCGCGACCTGCCAGGACTGCGCAATGTCGCCCTCGACTCCGGGGAACTTGGAAAGATTGTAGCGCAGCAGCGTCGAGTAAAACGGCGCGGCTAAATGCAGCGTCGCGTAGGTGTCGCTGGCGTGCGGATCGTAGTGCGGCGCTTCCGCACTGATCGCGAAGGTCAGGTTGCCGCCGCGCTTTACCGCAGGCGCCTGGGCCTCGGCCTTTGTGAAGTCAAAGTCGAATCCGCTCACGCCAAGGGCCAAGGCGCCGGCGGTTCCCTGCAAGGCCGTTCGTCTGGTTATCTTCATCGCTTTCCTCCCTATGCTGTCGCCTGGCATCGTCCCTGATCGTCAGACTTTGATGCAGGCGGCGTAGTGCCCTGGTTTTTTCTGCTCGAGAGGTGGCACGACCTCCCGGCATTCCTGGCTTGCTATCGGGCAACGGGTATTAAAGACGCATCCGGCTGGCGGCGCTAGATGGCTTGGCAATTCGCCTTTGATCAGGCGGGGTTCGCGCCCTTTTTCTATGGTCGGATCGGGCACCGGAGCGGCGTCCAGCAGCACTTTCGTATAAGGGTGCAACGGCTCCCGGTAGAGGGTGTCGCGGTCCGCCACCTCCATGATGCGGCCGAAATACATAACAACCACACGCAGGGAAATATGCCGCACCACCGCGAGATCGTGCGCAATAAAAAGATAGGCAAGGCCGTATTTGCGCTGAAGTTCTTCCAGCAAATTGATGATTTGGCCCTGAATCGACACGTCGAGCGCGGAAACCGCTTCGTCGCAGACGATGAATGAGGGCTCCATGGCGAGCGCGCGCGCGATGCCGACGCGCTGCCGCTGTCCGCCGGACAGCTGGTGCGGATAGCGTTCGGCCATTTCCCGGCGCAGCCCGACATTCTCCAGCAGCTCGGCCACGCGCGCCTCAGCCTGCTGTGCGCCGGGCACGATGCGGTAGACATGCAGCGGCTCGCCGACGATCTGTCCGACGGTCATGCGCGGATTGAGCGAGCTATAGGGGTCCTGAAAGATCACCTGCACCTTGCGCCGCATGGTTTTCAGGTCCGCGGCTGTCGCGCTGGCGAGGTCGATACCGGCAAGGCGAATGCTGCCTTTTGTCGGCGTTTCTAGGTGCAGGATCAGGCGGCCGACGGTGGTCTTGCCGCAACCGGATTCCCCGACGAGGCCGAGCGTCTCGCCGGGAAAGATATCGAACGAGACATCTTCGACCGCGCGCACGACGCGGTCTCTGCGCCAGCCGCCGCCGACGGGAAAATACTTGCTTAAGTTGCGGACCGACAGCAGCGGCTCGGCGCTTGTGGCGGCGGTGATTTCCGCCTTTCCCTCGGCGGCGGCCCACGTGATCTTTCCGGTGGCGATTTCGGCATGCCGGTGACAGCGCGAAAAGCCGCCGGTATCGGTCGGGGACAGCGGCGGCTCTTGGTCGCAGACCGCGATGCGATACGGACAGCGCGGCGCGAAACGGCAGCCGCTCGAGCCATCCACCAGATTCGGCGGCAGGCCCTCGATGGTTTCCAGCTTTGCGCCGCGCGGCCGGTCGAGGCGCGGGACCGAGCGCAATAACCCCATCGAATAGGGATGCCGCGGGCGGTGGAAGACCGCGTCCGCCGAGCCTTGTTCGGCGACCCGCGCGGCGTACAACACGATGACCCGGTCGGCATAACGCGCGACCACCCCGAGATTGTGGGTGATGATGATGAGCGCGATGTTCAGCTTGCGCGACAAATTCTTCATCAGCTCGAGAATCTGCGCCTGGATCGTTACGTCGAGCGCGGTTGTCGGCTCGTCGGCGATGATGAGTTTCGGATTGCAGGCAAGTCCGATCGCGATCATCACGCGCTGGCGCATGCCGCCGGAAAACTGGTGCGGATACTGCTCAAGCCGGCCTTCCGGATCGGGAATGCCGACAAGCCCCAGCAATTCCACGGCGCGGGCCTGCGCCTGTGCGTCGGTCATGCCGAGGTGAATCTTCAGAGGTTCGGTAATTTGCAGCCCGATGGTGAGGATCGGGTTGAGCGAGGTCATCGGCTCCTGGAAGATCATCGAGATGTCGCGGCCGCGAAGCTTTCGCATCTGTTCGTCGTCGAGATCGAGCAGCGAGCGGCCGTCAAAGACGATGCGGCCCTTCGGAATGCGCGCGGATTGGCGCGGCAGCAGCCGCATGATGGAGAGCGCGGTGACCGATTTGCCGGAGCCGGATTCGCCGACAATGGCCACGACTTCGCCACGGCGGACGGTAAAGCTCACCCCCTCGACAGCGCGCACGATGCCGCGCGCGGTCACGAACTCGGTGTGGAGGTCTACCACCTCCAACAGCGGCGCGGCGGCGTCCGTCTTCGGTTCGCGCGCTTGTGCTCCTAATGGGGTTTCAACGATGTTCAAACGCAGTCCCTTTAACCCTGAATTGGCGATAACTATCTATGCCCCGTAGCCCTGCCACGGGGCTCCCAAACCCGCGAAACTATTGTGAATAGAAGCGAATTTGAGGAAATTGCAACCCGCTAGGCTAAATTGCAGGCAAGGTGCAATGGAATTGTGGTGATGAATACCTCCTTTTTCGGCGAGCTACTACAGTCTATTTCCGAGCGTGGCCGCGCCCTGCTGGACCGGGCGCGCGACCGGCGTGGGGTGGCGGGCGCGCGGTCCGAAAGCCTCGCCGAGCTGTGCGAGGAATTG
Source organism: Rhizobium sp. Q54 (assembly GCA_945861895.1). GTDB lineage: Bacteria > Pseudomonadota > Alphaproteobacteria > Rhizobiales > Xanthobacteraceae > Pseudolabrys. The sequence goes on along the minus strand of CAMAWF010000046.1, from coordinate 7,494 downwards.
CTGTCGACCCGGGGCGAAGCCTCGGGCGTGGCGCTTGCCCGCGACATTTTGACCAATTACGCGGAACTCACCACCGGGCCGCGCATCGCTTTTTTCGAGGCGCTGGCCAGCCGTTTTGGGCCGGACCAGGAACGTCTCGCGGCCGCGATTGCGGTCTGGCAGGCCAAACGCTCGGACAAGACCGCTGCGGAAGTGCAGGCGGCGGCCGAGCCGCGCCGGCAGGAACTGCTGCGGCGGCTTAACCTCGCCCCCAACGGCACCGCGGCGCTGGTGCGCATGCGCGAGCAACTGCTCGACACGCTCGACCGCCGCGACGATCTCAGGGCGGTGGACGGGGATTTTGTCCACCTGTTTTCGTCGTGGTTCAACCGTGGCTTTCTGGTGATCCGGCGCATCGATTGGTCGACGCCGGCCATCGTGCTGGAAAAAATCATCCGTTACGAGGCGGTGCACAAGATTCGTGGCTGGGACGATTTGCGCTGGCGCATCGATCCACCCGATCGGCGCTGCTACGCCTTCTTCCATCCGGCGCTGATCGACGATCCGTTGATCTTCGTCGAGGTGGCGCTGACGCGCGAAATTGCCACGGCCATCGCGCCCATTCTCACCGTCGAGCGCGAGCTGCTGCCGCCGGACAAGGCGACGACCGCGGTGTTCTATTCGATCTCGAATTGCCAGCGCGGGCTCGCCGGCGTCTCCTTCGGCCACTTCCTGATCAAGCAGGTGGTCGAAGAAATCTCCCACGAGCATCCCAAGCTTTCTAAATTCGTGACGCTCTCGCCGGCGCCGAATTTCGCCGAATGGCTCGCCCGCGAGCGGGCGAATGAAAATTCAGCGGTTCTCAGCGCGGGAGATCGCGCGGCGCTGGCCAATCTCGATGTTCATGGCTGGTGGCAGACGCCGGCGACCCGCGATCCCGTGCGCGAGCCGCTGCTGCGGGCGGCGGCGTGGTATTTCCTGCGCGCGCGCAGCGGCCGCGGCACGCCGGTCGATTCCGTCGCGCGTTTCCATCTCGGCAATGGCGCGCGGCTGGAGCAGATCGACTGGCTCGCCGACGGCTCGGAAAAGGCGATCGGCCAGTCGCACGGCCTGATGGTCAATTATCTCTACGATCCCGACGACATCGAGAAGAACCACGAGGCCTATGCGGAAGGCCGCACCATCGCGGCCTCGAACGCGGTGACGCGGCTGTTGCGGCCGGTGTCGCTCGAATTGGTGCCGATCGCCGGTTAATTAGGACTTCCCGTAAACCGGGACGATAGCGCCGCGGGTCACGCGGTTATCGGGCGAGGCGAGGAAGGCGATCGTCGCCGCGACCTCCTCCACCTTCGGCCATGCGGCGTGATCGGCCTTCGGCATGGCTGCGCGGTTGGCCGGCGTGTCCATGATCGAGGGCGCCACCGCGTTCACCAGAATATTGTCTTTGGCGACTTCCTCGGCGAGCGCGGCGGTCAACGCCGCGACGCCCGCCTTGCTGGCGGTATAGGCCGCCATGCCGGCGCCGCTGCGCCATTCCAGCGCCGGGCGCGCCGCCACATTGACGATGCGCCCGCCATTGCCCGCGCGCGCCATCGCATTCACCGCCGCGCGGCAACACAAAAAACACGAGACCAAATTCATCTCAAGCTGCGCGGTGAGCGCGGCCTTGTCGGTGTCCGCAACAAGAGCCGCGGCAAATCCGCCGGCGATGTGGATCGAGGCCCACAGGGGAACATCTTGATAGAGCCGCGCGACCGCCGCCTCGTCGGCCAGGCTTCCGGTCTCGACCAGCGTCACGCGCTTGTCGTCGCGGTGGACGAAACGCTTGGCTTCCTCCGCATGCATGTAGGGAACCCGGCAGCTCGCGCCGGCGCCGATCAGCGCGCCAACCAGCGCACTGCCGAGTGCGCCGGTGCCGCCGGTGACGACGACGGTGCGATCGCGAAAATTCATTCGATCCTTCCTTTAACCTCTCCCCGTAAACGGGGAGAGGGAGATTAGCCCCGGCCACGCTTGACGCGCATCGGCAGCACCTGGAACTCGATCCAGTTGGCGACCTCGATGCAGCGCATTTTCTTTTCCAGCACGTTCTTGCTGATGCCGTGACGCCAGGCGAGACGCTTGTCGTCCGGGTTGCGGTCGAGCATGTCGAGGTCGCCGGCAAATGTCGCGATATCGCTGTTGTCGGCGAAGAAGCCTTCGCCGATCAGCCGTGTGCCGATGCGCCGCACGATCGCCGCGAGTTCGCGCAAGGGATATTCCGGGTGATATTGCACGCCCCAGGCGACCGATCCGTTGCAGCGGATCTCCGCGCTTTGCACCTCGGAGACGCCGTTGGTCGCCAGCACAGCCATGCCGGGAGCCAAGGTCTCGACCTCGTCGAGATGCACGGTCGGGGCGTTGAACACGTCGGGCTTGCCGGCATACATCGTGTGTCTTCGCCCGGCGTCGGTGAGCCGGATGCTGCGGCCGAAGCCCAGCTCGCGGCCTTTGGGATTGCGGCGCACAACGCCGCCGGCGGCGACGGTGATGACTTGCAATCCCCAGCAGGAGCCGAACACGGGTGTGCCGGTATCGAACACGGCGCGCACCAGTTCGACCTGGCGGGCAACCGACGGACCGCCGTCATAGATGTGCAACGATGAGCCGGTAATGGCGACGCCGTCATAGCCTGCAAGCGACTCGCCTTCAGGCAGATGCGCGGCTGGGTCGCCGGGATAGCAGATATCCACCACCGCCCCCGGCATCAGCTCGCGCAGCAGATCGGAATAGCCCTGGCTGGCAGGGACGCCGCCGGCTGCCACGTGCTCGGCAAGCGTTTGCGGCGAATTGCCCTCGATAACCAGCAGGTGGGGGGAGGCCATCGGATTTCAGAATCGGAGCTTTGGAAACATCGAACGTAGCTTACACGCCCCTGATATGGCGATCCCAAGGCAAATGACAATTGTCGCCGCTATCCGCAGCGAATAGTCCGCAAACCGCATCCTGTTCTTGAGTACGGCGGCCAAGCCGCCCATTCTGCCGTCGATCGGGCGAATCAGCGCGCATGGCCGACTACGACATTGCCATCATCGGTGGCGGCATCAACGGCACCGGGATCGCCCGGGACGCCGCCGGCCGCGGCCTGCGCGTGCTGCTGGTCGAGCAGAACGACCTTGCCTCCGGAACATCCTCGGCTTCGAGCAAGCTGATCCACGGCGGCTTGCGCTATCTTGAGCATTTCGCCTTTCGGCTGGTGCGCGAGGCGCTGGCCGAACGCGAGGTCATGCTGCGCATGGCGCCGCATGTCATCCGGCCGATGCGCTTCGTGCTGCCGCCGACGCCCGGGCCGCGCTCGGCGCTGTTGCTGCGGCTGGGGCTGTTCATCTATGACCGGCTCGGCGGCCGCAAAATTTTGCCGCCCACGCGCACCATCGACCTCACGCACCACGCCTGCGGCGTGCCGCTCAAGCGCGGCTACCGCTTCGGCTTCGAATATTCCGATTGCTGGGTGGACGATTCCCGGCTCGTCGTGCTCAACGCGCTCGATGCCGCCGAGCGCGGCGCCTCGATCCGCACCCGCACGCGGCTGATACGCGCCGAACGCGGCGAGGAGTGGCAGCTGGTGCTCAATACCCGCGGCCGCCGCGACGTCGCCAGTGCGCGCGTGCTGGTCAATGCCGCCGGACCGTGGGCCGGGCAGGTGGCCGAGACCGTGTTGCGGCTGCCGCTGGCGCGGCCGATCCGGCTGGTGAAGGGCAGCCACATCGTCTTGCGCCGCCGCTTCGATCACGACTGCGGCTATCTGTTGCAGACGCAGGACGGGCGCATCGTGTTCGCGCTGCCGTTCGCGCGGGAATTCACCATGATCGGAACGACCGATGCGGATTTCGTCGGCGATGTCAATTCCCCGGCGCCGACGCCGCAGGAAGTCGCATATCTGTGCAACGCCGTGAACGTCTATTTCCGCGAAAACATCAGCCCCGACGAAGTGGTGTGGAGCTTTGCCGGCGTGCGCTCGCTCTACGACGACGGCTCCGACAAACCGGAGGACATCACGCGCGACTATATGCTCACGCTCGACGAGGGCTTTCGCGAAGCGCCGCTGCTGACCGTCTTTGGCGGCAAGATCACCACCTATCGCCGTCTTGCCGAGGCCGCGATGGCCCGGCTTGGCCATTTCTTCATGCGCGAGCCGCCGTGGACCGGGACCTCAACTTTGCCCGGCGGCGAATTTCCCCATGACGGGTTCGACGCCCTGGTGGCGGAGCTGCGCGAGCGCTGGCCGTTCCTCACCGAGCCGCATGCGCGCCGTCTCGCCCGCGCCTATGGCCGGCGCGCCGAACGCATTCTCGGATCGGCCAAGACTATGGACGATCTCGGAGCGCACTTTACCTCCGACCTGACCGTGGCCGAGGTGCGCTACCTCATGCAGCACGAATGGGCGCAGGTTCCCGACGACGTGCTGTGGCGCCGCAGCAAGCTCGGGCTGCTGGCGGCCCCGGAGGAGCGCAAAGCGCTCGCCGACTTCATGGCCGGGGCGGACGGGCCTGCCGCCGGTTGATGGTTTACAAATCCTTGCCGCGACCCTTGCGATTTTGGCTACGGCTTTTACGCCGCTCAAATACTCGTGTGCTCTAATTGTCCGGCAATTAAATTTGCGGGTCGCTTATGCAAGCCGTCGAAAAAGATGTCGCGACGCTGTTCGCCGCCACCAAAGTGCTGGTGGTCGACGACGAGCCGTTCATGCGCAAGGTCATCCGCACCTTGCTGTTGAGCATCGGTATTCGCTCGGCCTACGAGGCCGCCGACGGCCTCGCCGGGCTTGAGGCCATCCGCAATCTCGCGCCCGACGTCGTCATCCTCGATTGGGAAATGCCGATGCTCGACGGTCCGGCCTTCGTGCGCTTGGTGCGTTCACCCGAGACCTTCCCGATCCCGAACATCCCCATCATCATGCTGACCGGCCACGGCGAGCGCTCGCGGGTGGTCGAGGCGGTCCGTCTCGGCGTCAACGAATTCCTGCTCAAGCCGGTGTCCACCAAGGCGCTGAAAGACCGCATGGTTTCGGTGCTGATGAGCCCGCGGCCGCTGGTGCAGAGCGGCAGCTATTACGGACCGGCGCCGCGCAAATTGTCGAGCTACAAGCCGGAAGCCGACCAGCAAATAGCCAACATCGTGATGGTGAACTAGTCTCCGCGACGGCGTCATCGACGCAGCGCCCGCAGCGGGCGGGTCGCGTCCGGGGATTATCGTGCCATCCGCACTTCTGGCGATCGATCAGGGCACGACCTCGACGCGCGCGATTGTTTTCGGCGCGGCGCTGGCGCCGATCGCGAGCGCGCAGCAGGAACTCTCTCAAGTCTATCCCGCCCCCGGCCTTGTCGAGCACGACCCGGAGGAAATCTGGGATGCCACGCTGAAAACCGCGCGGGCCGCGATGGCGCGGGCGAATGTCGCGGCGAAGGACATCGCCGCCATCGGCATCGCCAACCAGCGTGAAACCACCGTCGTCTGGGAGCGCGCCAGCGGCAAGCCGATCCACAATGCGATCGTCTGGCAGGACCGGCGCACCGCCGATCTCTGCGACTCGCTCAAACGCACCGGCCATGCGGACGCGGTCGCGGCGAAAACCGGGCTGGTGCTGGATCCCTATTTTTCGGCCAGCAAGATCGCCTGGCTGCTCGACAATGTCGCGGGCGCACGCGCGGCCGCTGAGGCCGGGCGCCTCGCTTTCGGCACCATCGATACCTATTTGCTGTGGCGGCTCACCGGCGGCCGCGTGCACGCCACCGACGCCACCAATGCCGCGCGCACGCTGCTCCTGGACATCGGCAGTGGGCAATGGGACCCGGCGCTGGCCGAGCTGTTTAACATTCCGATGTCGATGTTGCCGCAGGTGCGCGACAGCGCCGGCGATTTCGGCGTCACCGATGTTTTCGGCGGCGCGATCCGCATTCTCGGCGTGGCGGGCGATCAGCAGGCGGCAACGGTCGGGCAGGGTTGCTTCGAGCCAGGCATGATGAAATCGACTTACGGCACCGGTTGTTTTGCATTGCTCAATACCGGCGCGCAGCGCGTGGCTTCGCGCAATCGGCTGCTCACCACCATCGCCTACCAGCTTGACGGCAAGCGCACATACGCGCTCGAAGGCGCGATCTTCATCGCCGGCGCCGCGGTGCAATGGCTGCGCGACGGCCTCAAGCTGATTTCACAGGCAAGCGACATTGGCCCGCTGGCCGCGCGCGCGGATGCGGCCGAGCAGGTCTATCTCGTGCCGGCCTTCGTCGGGCTCGGCGCGCCTTATTGGGATGCGCAAGCGCGCGGCGCCGTGTTCGGCCTCACCCGCAATTGCGGCGCTGCCGAACTTGCCCGCGCGGTGCTGGAAGCGGTCGGCTATCAGACCCGCGATCTGCTTGACGCCATGCGCGCCGATTGGCCGGCGGCGGACGGCGCTGCGACGGTGCTGCGGGCCGATGGCGGCATGAGCGCGAGCGACGTCACCATGCAATTTCTCGCGGATATCCTGGCAAGTCCGGTGGACCGGCCGGCGGTGATGGAAACGACCGCGCTCGGCGCCGCCTATCTCGCCGGACGGGCCGCCGGCGTATGCCCGGATCTGGCCGGTTTTGCCGCCACCTGGCGGCTCGACCGCCGTTTTGAGCCGCGCATGGATGCCGCGCTGCGTGAGCGTAAATGGGCCGGCTGGCGCGAGGCGGTCGGCCGCACGTTAACGTCCCGGTGAGGATTGCCAGCGAACATGGGCATCCCGTGGGGGTTGGGTTGCGTCATGTCGCTGAATGCCAAGCATGCCGAATTTCTTATCCAGCAACTCGACGTGCTGGTCGTCGACGACAACGCATATATGCGCCACCTCGTGCGCAGCCTGCTGCTCAATATCGGGGTCAAGAGCGTGGTCGAAGCCGCCGACGGCATCGCCGGTCTGGAGGCGATCCGCACGGTATCGCCCGACATCGTGGTCCTGGATTGGGAAATGCCGCTGCTCAACGGCCCGGAATTTGTGCGCATCGTGCGCTCGCCCGGCGTGTTCCCGGTGCCCGACATCCCGATCGTCATGCTCAGCGGTCACGGCGAGCGCTGGCGCATCGTCGAGGCGGTGCGGCTTGGCGTCAACGAGTTCCTGTGCAAGCCGGTGTCGGCCAAGGCGCTACAGGAGCGCTTGATCTCGATCGTGGCCAAGCCGCGGCCGAGCGTGCAGCTCGGCAAATATTACGGCCCCGAGCCGCGCAATATGCTCGTCGACAAGCTGGCGCAAACGGAGGCCGGCGCGGCACAGCCCGAGCCTGAGCAGAAGTCAATAGCGCCGGCCGCATAACGCCCGGTCGAGTCTTTCCGCAATTTGAATATTGAGCGGCCGTGCGCGCCCCGCTAGAGCGGGATGATATCAGGTCGGCGCGTATCCTGCGTTTTTGAAGTAGCTGGCGCATTCCTGCTGAGTGAAGGCGACGAGAAGTTCACCGATTGCGGCGCAGACGGTTTCGACGGTGCGCGCTGCGGCCTTGCGCAGCAGGTGCT
>CAMAWF010000045.1 GCA_945861895.1 Rhizobium sp. Q54 | reverse complement strand
AGCCGGTCATGCTCGACAACGCCATCGGCTTCGATCTCTGTCAGAGGTTGCCGGAGTGCGGAAGCAGGCAAAACCTTAGCGGCGCCGAATGTCGCTCACAAGGCCGGCGGTTCCGGTGCGGCGCGCTCTAAACCGTCAACGTAGGGGCCGCGGCGAGGCGCCCGGTTGCGCCCTGGGCATTCGCAGGAGCGGCGCTGGCGCACGCGCGTCGTGCTCGATCACCCGCAGCCGTGCGACATTCTTCTGGTGCTGCTCGTAATTTTCCGCAAATGCATGGCCACCGGTGCCATCGGCGGCAAAATACAGCTCTTTGGTGCGCGCGGGACTGGCCGCCGCCTCAAGCGAGGCGCGGCCGGGATTTGCAATCGGCCCGGGCGGCAATCCATCGATGGCATAGGTATTGTAAGGCGTCGCCTGCTCGATTTCGCTTTTCATGATCGGCCGGCCAAGCGTGCCCTTGCCTCCCACCAGGCCGTAAATGATGGTCGGATCGGATTGCAGGCGCATTCTATTTTTCAGCCGGTTGACGAAGACCGCGGCGACGCGCGTGCGCTCGTCGGATCTGCCGGTTTCCTTCTCGACGATCGAGGCGAGAGTGACGAGATCTTCCGGAGTCTTGACCGGCAGGTCAGGCACGCGGCGATCCCAAATTTCCTGCAACACGCGGCGGTGGGTCTGCTGCATGCGCTGGACGATTTGCTCGCGCGGCGTGCCGCGGGTGTATTTGTAGGTTTCCGGCAGCAGCGTGCCTTCGCGCGGGATCGTCTTCAGGTTGCCGCTCAACTCGCTGGTTTCCTGCAAACGCGCGACAATCTGCTCCGAGGTCAGGCCTTCGGGAATCGTGAGGCTGTGCTGGACCACCCGGCCTTCGACGATGGTGTCGATCACATCGTTGAGGCTTGCTTGCTTGGGAAACTGATATTCGCCGAATTTCAGGCCTTCGCGCGCTTTCAAGACCACGACGCCGCCGATGAACACGATGGGCTGATCGATCACGCCTTCGCGCACCAGCAGATCGGAAATGTCCTTGATGCCGAGGCCGCGCGGAATGTTGACGACCTTTTCTTGCGTCAATGGGCCGGGCGTTTCCATTCGCTGCTTGCCGACCACCACCGCGACGGCAAGTGCAATCGCGGAAACGGCAAGGATGGTGAAAATCGCATTGCCGGCGACCACCAGCGGATGACGCGCCTTTTTTGAGCGCCGCTTCGGTCCTGCCGCGCGGTCTTGTTCTGCCGCGCTGCGCGGATTGCGCGGGGCGATGCGGTTTTGATCCATCGGGTTTGCGCCCATGCCATTCGGCCGCACCGGAACGGAGCTATAGGCGCCACCCTGACCGGACATGGGCCGGGGCGGACCGGGCGGGTAGTTGCGCGCGGAGGACGGTGGCGCGACCGGCGGACCCGCCGGCGGAAACGGCGCATTCGGCATTGGCCGGTACGGCGCCGGCTGGCCCGGCGGTGCGGTTCGTTGCGCGGGATGCGGCCGATGCGGCGGACCCGGGGGCGGCGGCTGTTGCCCGCCAAAAGGCGGCGATCCGAAATTCCTTGGCGCTTCCGTAATCGGCGCCCCGCGCGGGCCGGCCGGCGGCGGGCCGGAGGGACGCTGCGGCGGCATACCGGGACCGGGCCTAGGGCCCGGCGCCAATGGATAACCCGCGCCAGGGCGCATCGGCCCGCGCCCATTGCCGCCATGTGGTGGATCGGAACTCACCGGTTCGTTCCCGCTTTCAATTTGCGCGCAATCGCATTGATCGGGACACCCCTGGTTCGACACATTATTTGCTGCGCCTTCTAAGGCAGGGCGCTTCACACCGCCCCGAATCCACGCAGGTTAAAAGAAAATATGGCGAAAGCTTGGGACCCTCGCATTTTCAGGCCCCAGTTTAATCCATAACGCGGCGGAAGACGAGCGACGCATTGGTCCCACCGAAGCCGAAAGAGTTTGAGAGCACCACATCGATATCGCGTTTGCGCGCCTGATGCGCCACGAGATCGATGGGGGTTTCGACCGACGGATTGTCGAGGTTGATGGTCGGCGGCGCGATACCGTCGCGAATGGCCAGGATCGAAAAGATCGCCTCGACCGCCCCGGCTGCGCCGAGCAAATGGCCGATGGACGATTTGGTCGAAGACATGGAAATGCGCCCGGCCGCGTTGCCGACCAGCCTCTGCACCGCGCCAAGTTCAATCTCATCGCCGAGCGGCGTAGAAGTGCCGTGGGCGTTGATGTAATCCACATCGCCCGGCGTTATTCCGGCGCGTTTCATCGCCATAGTCATGCAGCGGAATGCTCCGTCCCCGTCCGGCGACGGCGCGGTGATGTGATAGGCATCTCCGGACATTCCATAGCCAATCACCTCGGCATAGATCCTCGCCCCGCGGGCGCGCGCGTGTTCCAGAGATTCCAGCACGACGATGCCGGCGCCCTCGCCCATCACGAAGCCGTCGCGGTCCTTGTCATAAGGGCGGGACGCGCGCTTGGGATCGTCGTTGAAATGGGTCGAGAGCGCGCGCAACGCGGAAAATCCGGCCAGCGCCCAGCGGTTCACCGGCGATTCCGTGCCGCCTGCGACCATGACCTCGGCATCGCCCAAAGCCACCATCCGGGCCGCGTCGCCGATGGCATGCGCGCCCGTGGAACAGGCGGTGACGACGGAATGGTTCGGGCCCTTGAGCCCGAACGCGATCGAGGCAAATCCGGAGGCGAGATTGATGAGCCGGCCGGGAATAAAGAACGGCGAAACCCGGCGCGGCCCTCTTTCCTTTATCAACAGCGCCGTCTCGGCAATGCCTTCGACGCCGCCGATGCCGGAGCCGATCAAGACCCCGGTCGTGGTCTGGTCCTCGTAACTCGTCGGGTGCCAGCCGGCGTCGTCAAGCGCCTGACGCGAGGCGCACATCGCAAAAACGATGAACTCGTCGACCTTGCGCTGGTCCTTCGGCTCCATCCATTGATCGGGATTGAAGGTTGCGTTGGCGCCGTCGCCGCGCGGAACCATGCAGGCAATCTTGCAGGAAATGTCGGAGACGTCGAATTTTTCGATACGCCCCGCACCATTCTCGCCGTTGAGAAGGCGCTTCCATGTCGGTTCGACGCCGCATCCCAGCGGCGTGAGCATCCCCATTCCGGTGACGACGACACGTCTCATTTCCGGGTTCCGCGTCAAGCGTTTCGAATCCCCCGGCGCCACACGGCATCGGGGGCGTCCATGTTAAGGGGAGAAATTAACGGACAGCGGCGGTGCTGGTCAGCTTTTTGCGTTCTTTTCAAGAAATTTCACAGCATCGCCGACGGTGAGAATGGTCTCGGCGGCATCATCGGGAATTTCGCAGCCGAATTCTTCCTCGAAAGCCATCACGAGCTCGACGGTGTCGAGGCTGTCGGCGCCAAGATCGTCTATGAAGCTCGCACCTTCGGCCACCTTGTCGGGTTCGACGCCCAGGTGTTCCACGACGATCTTTTTTACCCGCTCGCCAATGTCACTCATCGTCAAACCTCGTACGTTTCGGATTGGGCTCGGCAGAAAAGCGAGCCGGCGTCCGGTTACCATACTTCAAATGCGTTGACCAGCACAGGCAAGCGTAGTCTCTAACCCCCTGCACTGCCAAGCGTACTGGCTAAATCATAGCCATCCCGCCGTTGACGTGCAGGGTTTGGCCGGTCACGTAGGCGGCTTCATCGGAGGCAAGATATACGGCGGCGGCGGCGACATCATCGCCGGTGCCCAGCCGTCCGGCCGGCACCCGGCCGAGAATGCCTTCGCGCTGCTTGTCGTTGAGCTTGTCGGTCATCGGCGTGGCGATGAAGCCCGGCGCGATCGTGTTGGCGGTCACGTTGCGTTTGGCATATTCCTGCGCCACCGATTTTATCATGCCGATCATGCCGGCCTTGGCGGCGGTATAGTTGCTCTGGCCGGCATTGCCGATCACTCCCACCACCGAAGTGATGCCGATGATGCGGCCAAAGCGGCGGCGCATCATGCCTTTCACGGCCGCCCGCGCGAGGCGAAATGTCGACGTGAGATTGATGGCGATCACTTGATCCCAGTCTTCGTCGCGCATTTGGACAAAAAGGTTGTCCTTGGTGATGCCGGCATTGGCCACGAGAATGTCGAGTTTCTCCATCTTCGCTTCGGCGCTCGGCACCAGCTTTTCCACTTCGGCCGTGTCCGCGAGATTGCAGGCAAGCACATGGACGCGCTGGCCCAGTTCGCCGGCGAGCGCATCGAGCGCTTCGCGCCGTGTGCCCGACAACGCGACGGTTGCGCCTTGCGCGTGCAGCGCGCGCGCGATCGACCCGCCGATGCCGCCGGTGGCCCCGGTGACAAGCGCCGTCTTGCCGGTCAAATCGAACATGGGCTTTCCTTTTCTGCGCTCAACAGTCAACCACGCGCGGCCTTGAAAGCCGCAACATCCTCGGGCGTGCCGATCGCGCTGCCAACTGCGCCGTCGGCAATGCGCTTGACCAGACCGCTAAGCACCTTGCCGGCGCCGATCTCGTAGAACCTGTTTACCCCCGCGCCGGCCATGAATGCCACCGACTCGCGCCAGCGCACGGTGCCGGTCACCTGCTCAATCAGCCGCCGCACGATCTCGGCCGGATCGCTGATCGGCCTGGCGATGACATTGGCGACGAGCGGCACCGCCGGCGACTTGACGCTCACCTCGCTCAGCGCTTGCGCCATCACATCGGCCGCAGGCTGCATCAGCGCGCAATGGAACGGCGCGGATACCGGCAAGATCATCGCACGCTTGGCGCCTTTGCCCTTGGCGATTTCGACCGCCCGCTCGACGGCGGCCTTGTCGCCCGAAACCACGACCTGACCGCCGCCATTATCATTGGCGGCCTGGCAAATTTGCCCCTGCGCGGCTTCCGCCGCAACAGCGGCGGCCTGGTCGAAATCCAGCCCGATCAAGGCCGCCATGGCGCCGGTACCCACCGGCACGGCCTTCTGCATGGCGCGGCCGCGCGTACGCACCAGGCGCGCGGTGTCGCCAACGGTGAGCGAGCCGGCGGCGGCGAGCGCCGAGTATTCTCCCAACGAATGGCCGGCGACGAACTGCGCGTCGCGCGCAAGATCGACCCCGGCTTCCGTTTCCAGCACCCGCAGGGCGGCAATCGAGACGGTCATCAGCGCCGGCTGCGCATTTTCGGTCAGCGTCAAGGTCTCGGCCGGGCCCTCCCAGACGATCGCGCTGAGCTTGTCGCCGAGCGCTGCATCGACTTCCTCGAACACCTGGCGCGCCGCGGGAAAATTGGCGGCAAGCGCCTTGCCCATGCCGACGGCCTGGCTGCCCTGGCCCGGGAACACGAAAGCGGCGGACATTTGGAACCTTTTTAATGAAATCGCGCCGAATGACACCGCGTTAACCGACTCTGTCAAGCCGCCATTGGAATGCCCGCTGGTAACGAAGCGACAACCTTCCTTCGGCTAGGGTCGCCTTCATCAGAGCAAGGGCTTCCGGATGAGCGATTTTGTGACCGAGGCCGACCTCGCCCATGCGCGGCAGGACCCGGTTTTTCGCAAAAAGCTGATTGCCAACAATCTCGACCGCTTGCTGGCCGAGCTTAACCGGATGCGCACGGCCCACCCCGCACCGGACCCGCAACAGGCCCGGCAAATCCGCGAAGGCGTCGATCTGGCGGTTAAGCTCGCCGGCCGTTTGCAGAAGAGCGGCAACGGACCAAACCCGGATCCAGGCCCGCAGGTGGCCTGAATAGCAGCCCGAATTACTTGCCTTATCGGCCAAAAGCCGCCTATAACCCGCGCGATCCGTCGACCCGGCTGGGAGCTGAACGGACGGCCGCAACGCTTCGAAACCTTCGGGACCTTCGAAACGATGCGGTAGGGCCTCTGGTCCGGCGTCCCGTGTTCCCACCTTCTGAGCATTCGAGCCTTTCCCGAAAGGGTTCGAGGGGCTTCGCGCCGGGATGCGGAACGTTGAAACAGGGAAAGGCACCTCATGCCGTTCTACGAACACGTCTATCTCGCACGCCAGGACCTGAGCGTGCAGCAGGTCGAGGAATTGACCGCGCAATACACCGGCGTCATCGAACAGATGGGCGGGAAGGTCACCAAGAACGAATATTGGGGCATCAAGTCGCTCGCCTTTCGCATGAGCAAGAACCGCAAGGCGCATATGAGCTTGCTCAACATCGACGCCGCGCCGGCGGCGCTCATGGAAATCGAGCGCCAGGAGCGGTTGAGCGAAGATGTCCTGCGCTACCTCACCATCCGCGTCGAAGCGCACGAGGAAGGTCCCTCGGCGATGATGCGCAAATCCGACCGGGATCGCGACGACCGCGGCGATCGCGGCGATCGTGGTGATCGTGGTGGACGCGGCGATCGCTTTCGCGACCGGCCCCGTCGTGACGACGGCGACGACGCCGGCGCCAGCGCACCGCAAGTTGCAACGGAGGGGTGACAGTCATGGCGTTTTCTTCTCCGCAAGGTGGTGGTCAAGCTGGCGGCGCCCGCCGGCCGTTCTTCCGCCGCCGCAAGACCTGCCCGTTTTCCGGCGCCAATGCGCCGAAGATCGACTACAAGGACGTGCGGCTGTTGCAGCGCTACGTATCGGAGCGCGGCAAGATCGTGCCAAGCCGCATCACCGCGGTTTCGGCAAAAAAGCAGCGCGAGCTGGCGCAGGCGGTCAAACGCGCGCGTTTCCTGGGGCTGCTGCCTTACGTGATCCGCTAGTGCCGCGAGCGCCGGCAAAGCGATAGAATTCACCGGCCCTGCAAGGGGCCGGCAATAACGCGGTCTGCGGGAATTTCCGGCGGACCGATGGTTGGGGCGGACAACGATCCGTCTCTAACCGCAACAAGCGGGCCGTTGATGCGGGCCGCTGGAGCGGGACAGCTCGTGATGATGATGATGATGCAGATCGTTTTCATCGGTATCGGCGCGGGTGCGGCGACGGCTTTGCTGTTTGCCTCCGTGGCGTCGGGCTCGATCATCTCAGTCCTGCTGTTTTATCTGGCGCCGCTGCCAATCCTGATTGCGGTGCTCGGCTGGAGCCACTGGGCGGGCATCATCGCCGCAACCGGCGCCGCCATTGCGCTCGCCGCGGTGTTTGGCAGCGTTTTCTTTTTCGCCTTCCTGATCGGCGTCGGTCTGCCCGCCTGGTGGCTTGGGTATCTGGCCATGCTTGCCCGCCCCGCGTCGAACGGCGGCGCCAATGCGCTCGTCTGGTATCCGCCCGGCCGCCTTGTGGTCTGGGCGGCGCTGCTCGGTACACTGGTCGTGATCGCCGCCATCCCCAATTTCGGCCTCGACGAAGAATCGTTCCGCGCCGGCTTGCGCAGAGGTTTCGAGCGCCTGCTTCGCGTGCAAACCGGCCTGCCCGCCAATTCGCCGCTCGTTATCCCCGGCGTCACCGACACCAATAGGCTGATCGAGTTTTTCATCACCGTGATCCCTGCCGCCGCGGCCGTGCTCTCCACCATCACCAATACGGTCAACCTGTGGCTGGCCGCACGCGTGGTAAAATTTTCCGGCCGCTTGCGCCGCCCCTGGCCCGAAATCCCGGCAATGACGTTTCCCGGATCCATCGCCGCACTGCTGGCGGCGGCAACCGCCGGGACATTCGTTCCCGGCCTTGTCGGGGTCGCGGCGATGTTGCTGTGCGCCAGCCTGCTGATCGCCTTCGGCGTTCTCGGCCTCGCGGTTCTACACGCAATCACCAAAGGCATGGACAGCCGCGGATTCGTGCTCGCCGGCGTCTATGCCGCGGTTTTCATTTTCGGCTGGCCGATGCTGCTGTTTTCGCTGCTCGGACTGCTTGAGATCGCTTTCGACATCAGAAGCCGCCTTGCGCGCAAGCGCGGCCCGCCGGCGCGCACCTGACGAGACATTCACCGCATCATCATCATCATCGGATCATGGAGAACCGACAATGGAAGTAATCCTGCTGGAACGCGTCGCCAAGCTCGGACAGATGGGCGACGTCGTGCGCGTCAAGGACGGCTTTGCGCGCAATTTCCTGTTCCCAAAGGGCAAGGCGCTGCGCGCCACCAAGGAGAACAAGACACGGTTCGATGGCATGAAGGCCGAACTTATGACGCGCAACCTTGCTCTCAAGGGCGATGCCGGCAAGCTTGCCGGCAAGATCGAGGGCAAGGCGCTGACCGTCGTCCGTCAGGCGTCCGAGACCGGCCAGCTCTATGGATCGGTGTCGAGCCGCGACATCGCCAGCATGCTGAGTACCAACGATCTCACCGTGAATCGCGCCCAGATCATTCTCAATGCGCCGATCAAGGCCATCGGCAACTACAAGGTTCCGGTGTCGTTGCATCCGGAAGTCGAGGTGATCGTCACCGTCACTGTCGCGCGCAGCGCCGACGAAGCCGCGCGCATCGCCCGCGGCGAGGATGTCACCATCCAGCGCACGGACGAAGAGGAGGCAGCCGCAGCCGCGAAGGCGACGGCGGAAGCTTTCTTCGAGCCCGAAGTGGTGGAAAAACTGCGCGCCGATGAGGAAGCCGAGACGGAGGCCGAGGCTGAGACAAAAACCGCCAAGCCGGCCAAGGAAAAGAAAAGCAAAAAAGAAGCAACAAGCGAGTGAGCGGCGGCGCGCCGAAGCCGGACTATTCGGATTTCGCGGGCGCCGCCTCGGCCGGCTTTGCCTCCGCCGGCTTTGCCTCAGCAGGCTTGGCCTCCGCGGGCTTGGCCTCCGCAGGTTTCGCGTCGCCGGATTTGGCATCGGACGGTTTGGCGTCGGCGGGCTTTGCGGCTGCCGGCTTGGCCTCGCGCTTCTTGACCGGCCGCGCCGGCTTCGGCGCCGTGCTCGGATCGCCCACCGCCGTGAGATAATCCGAGAGCGCCTGTGCCGTTTCACGGCTCGCGGTGTAGTGCTGACGCAGAAAACTCTGCAGGAACATGGGGCCGCTCTTTGCCAAGCCCTGGGGGCTCTTGTGGCACACGGCGCAATCGGAGGCGAACAGCTGCTGCGGGGATTTGCCGGCGTCGATAAAAGTTTGCGCCGTCGCCGGGCCGAAGCCGAAACCCGCCGCGATACCCATGGCTGCGATACCCTTGGCCGCGATACCCTTGGCAATGACTACGACACGTCCAAAGCCGGACATTAGACCTCTCATCCGTGTTCAGCTTAGGCAGCTCGCCCCGCCGGCCAAAGCATTACCTCAAAATCCAGCAAAAGTGGGCCTCGCCATCGTTTGGCTTGCAAATATGTGCATAAGCACCCCCTTTTGAGGATTGATGGCTCCCTACAACTTTGGTTTAATTGATGCCGGTCAATGTTTCTGGGCCTGCGGCGCTGTAGGAAGGGCAAGCCGTTATCGGCCAACGGTTTTTTTATGTGGAGGCGGCCGATGGACCGGTTGCTTCGGTTTCTGCTCAAGACGTTTATCCGGCGGGGGACCTTTCGGCTCACGACCTCGCGCGGAACGGTTATTACGTTCGGCGACGGAAGCGGAAAGCCGGTCGCGGTTCGCTTCACGACGCGCGCCGCCGAATTGGGCATATTGCTCGATCCCGAACTCAGGCTCGGCGAATCCTACATGGACGGCAGCTTCGTGGTCGAGCAAGGCTCGATCGCCGACGTGCTTGCCGTCGTGCTCGGCCAGGATCGCACCGGCATTCCACAATGGGCGCGCCCGCAATGGTACCTGCGTTTCCTTTATCGCCGGCTGCAACAATTTAATCCGCGCGGGCGATCGCAGCGCAACGTCGCCCACCACTACGACCTCGACGGCCGGCTTTATTCGTTGTTCCTCGATGCCGACCGGCAATATAGCTGCGCCTATTTCGAAAACCCCGATCAGTCGCTTGACGACGCGCAGCTTGCCAAGAAGCGCCATCTGGCGGCCAAGCTGCTGCTGGCGCCGGACCGGCGCGTGCTCGACATCGGCTGCGGTTGGGGCGGCCTCGGGCTATACCTCGCCGAGATTGCCGGCGCGGAGGTTACCGGCATCACTTTATCGCAGGAACAGCTCGCGACCGCCAATGCGCGCGCCGCGGAAAAGGGGCTCGGCCAGCGCGCCAAATTCGTGATGCAGGATTATCGCGACCTCGGCGGAAAATTCGACCGCATCGTTTCGGTCGGCATGTTCGAGCACGTCGGCGTCAGCTTCTACGATACGTTCTTCCGCAAATGCGCAGACTTGCTGGAAGACAACGGCGTGATGGTGCTGCATTCGATCGGCCGGTCCCATGGGCCGGATGCCACCAACCCGTGGATCGCGAAATACATTTTCCCTGGCGGCTATATCCCGGCGCTCTCCGAGGTGCTGCCTGCAATCGAAGGCGCCGGCCTGCTGGTCACCGACACCGAGATATTGCGCCTGCATTATGCCGAGACGTTAAAGCACTGGCGCGAGCGTTTCCTCGCCCACCGCGCGGACGTCGAGCGTATCTATGACGCGCGGTTCGTGCGGATGTGGGAATTCTACCTTGCGTGCTCGGAAATGTCGTTCCGCGAACAGGCGTTGATGGTGTTCCAGATCCAACTCACCAAGCGCCAGGACGTAGTGCCGATGACGCGCGACTATATTGGGCGCGAGCAAACGCGCCTGCACGCCGCCGAGGCCGGCCGGAAACCGCGATTGCGGCGGGCGGCGGAGTAGGCCGCGCAGTATTGCGCAGCGGTCGCGGACATAAAATCAAAGGGAAAAGTGGCTTTTCCCACCGCAGAATCAGCATGTGGATTGCGGGACGTTCCTCAGCCGATCCGAATATGCGTGCTATGCCACAATCTCACGCTAACCAATCGTCGTCATGGCCACATTCGATTCGGCTGCCCGCAAGCAGGTCGAAGCCCCTGCTCCGTCCTTCCGTGCCGCCCCGCACAATATCGAGGCGGAGCAGGCGCTATTGGGCGCCATCCTCGTCAACAACGAGGCGTTTTACCGCGTCTCCGACTTCCTTGAGCCGCAGCATTTCTTCGAGCCTATCCATCAGCAGATTTACGATCTGGCGCGCAGCCTGATCCGTGCCGGCAAGGTCGCGACGCCGGTCACGCTGAAAAGTTTCCTCGGCGCCGACGTCGACATCGGCGGGCTCACGGTGAGCCAATATCTCGCGCGGCTTGCGGCGGAAGCCACCACCGTCATCAATGCGGAGGATTACGGCCACACGGTTTATGACCTGTCGATCCGCCGCGCATTGATCGTGGTCGGCGAGGATATGGTCAATGTCGCTTATGACGCACCGGTCGATTCCACTCCGCGCGAGCAGATCGAGGGCGCCGAGCGGCGGCTGTATGAATTGGCCGAAACCGGGCGCTATGACGGCGGCTTCCAGCGTTTTGCGCAGGCGCTCACCACCGCCGTCGATATGGCCGCGCGCGCCTATCAGCGCGACGGCAAGCTTTCCGGCCTTGCCACCGGCCTCGACGATCTTGACCGCATGATGGGCGGTTTGCAGGCCTCCGACTTGATCATCCTTGCCGGTCGCCCCGGCATGGGGAAAACCGCGCTTGCCACCAACATCGCCTATAACGTCGCCAAGGCGTGGCGCGGCGAAGTGCGCGCGGACGGCCACGAGGTGACGGCGAACGGCGGCATTGTCGGATTCTTCTCGCTCGAAATGTCCGCCGAGCAGCTCGCCACCCGCATCATCGCCGAGCAGACCGGCATTCCATCGAGTCAGATCCGCCGCGGCGGCATTACCGAGGGCGATTTCGAGCGGATCAAGGATCACTCGATCGAATTGCAAAACTTGCGCTTCTATGTGGATGAGACCGGCGGCCTTTCGGTCGCACAACTGGCGGCGCGCGCGCGGCGGCTCAAGCGCCAGCGCGGGCTCGATCTGCTGGTCATCGACTATCTGCAATTGCTGCAGGGCTCGACCAAACGCAGCTCGGAAAACCGCGTGCAGGAAATCACCGAGATCACCACCAAGCTCAAGGCGCTGGCAAAGGAACTCAACGTGCCGGTCCTTGCGCTGTCGCAATTGTCGCGCCAGGTGGAAAGCCGGGACGACAAGCATCCGCAACTTTCGGATTTGCGCGAATCCGGCTCGATCGAACAGGACGCCGACGTGGTGCTGTTCGTCTACCGCGAGGAGTATTACCACGTCATGCGCAAGCCGCTGGAATCCAACCGCGAAAAATTCGCCGAATGGCTGGCGGAAACCGACAAGGTCCACGGCAAGGCGGAAGTCATCATCGGCAAGCAGCGCCACGGCCCGACCGGCACGATCGAACTGCAATTCGACGCCGCGGTGACCCGTTTCTCGTCGCTGGCGCGCGAGAGCCACACGCCCGAGCGTATCGGCTGATCGAGGCGCATGGACGGCGGCGGGCGCTCCAGGCTATGACCGTGCCATGGCCGCCACCGAACCGCTTCCCGCGCCGGAAAAAGTCACCACCTCGGGCCCGCCCGAGGCCGAAGCCGGCGGCGCTTTGACCATCGATCTGGGCGCCGTCGAGGCCAACTGGCGGGCGCTCGCGCGCCGCGCCATGCCGGCGGAATGCTCCGCGGTGATAAAGGCCGACGGCTATGGTTGCGGCATCGAGCCGGTCGCCGCGATGCTGGCCAAGACCGGCTGCAAGACGTTTTTCGTCGCCGATCTCGCCGAAGCAAGGCGTGTGCGCGCGGTGACGGCGGAGCCGGCCGTCTATGTACTCAATGGCATGATGCCGGGCGCCGGTCCCGCCTTCGCCGAAATCCACGCCCGCCCCGTCATCGGCAATCTGGTCGAACTGGCCGAATGGGACGCTTTCGTCGCCGCCAGCGGCTGGCGCGGCGGATTTGCGCTGCATGTCGATACCGGCATGAGCCGTCTCGGCGTCTCGGCCGGCGAAGCTGCCGCGGTGGCCGCGCGCATCAAATCGGAAAACCACGGCATCACGCTGCTGATGAGCCATCTCGCCTGCGCCGAGACGCCCGAACATCCGCTCAACGATCGCCAGATCCGTCTGTTCCGCGAAGTGCGGCTTCTCTACCGCGGCATCGCCTCCTCGCTCGCCAATTCGTCCGGAATATTCCTCGGCTCCGCCGCGCATTGCGACCTGGTGCGCCCGGGCGTCGCGCTCTATGGGGTCAATCCCACGCCCGGCCGCAACAATCCGATGCGCCCGGTGGTCGAATTGCGCGCGCGGATCGTGCAGGTGCGCAACGTCCAGCGCGGAGAAACCGTCGGCTACAACGCGGCCTGGACCGCGACGCGCCCTACGCGCCTCGCCGTCGTTGCGGTTGGCTATGCCGATGGCTATTTGCGCGCGGCAAGCGCATCCGATGATTCCCCCGGCGCCAAGGCGATCGTCGGCGGCAAGCTCTGTCCACTGGCCGGCCGCGTGTCCATGGACTTGATCGCGATCGACGTCACTGACCTGCCGGACGGCGGCGCGCGGCGCGGCGATATCGTGACGCTGATCGGCGACGAGATCGGCGTCGACGATCTTGCCGCCGCCGCCGGCACTATCGGCTATGAGGTTCTCACCAGCCTCGGCCGCCGCTACCACCGCGTCTATCGCGTGAGCTGATCGTGGCCCGCCGCGCGCCCAGCTTTGTCTGCCAGAATTGCGGCGCCGCCTATAGCCGGTGGCAAGGCAAATGCGACGCTTGCGGCGAGTGGAATACGCTGGTGGAGGAAGGCGCGGCCGCCCCCGCGCCCGGCGGCGGTTCGGTCCGCGGGCCGCGCAAGGGCCGCCTGTTCGCGCTTGAGCCGCTCGCAGGCGAGGCGCACGAAGCGCCGCGGCTTGCCTCCGGGGTTGCCGAATTCGACCGCGTCACCGGCGGCGGTTTCGTGCGCGGCTCGGTGCTGCTGATGGCGGGCGACCCCGGCATCGGAAAATCCACGCTGCTGATCCAGGCGGCGGCAACGCTTGCCCGCGCCGGCCACCGGTCGATTTACATTTCCGGCGAGGAAGCCGTCGCGCAGGTGCGGCTGCGCGCCGAACGGCTCGGACTTGCCGATGCCGCCGTCGAGCTTGCCGCCGAGACCGCAGTCGAGGACATCATCGCAACGCTGTCGGAGGGCAAGACGCCGCGGCTGGTGGTGATCGACTCGATCCAGACCATGTGGACGGCCGCGGTCGAATCCGCGCCCGGCACGGTGACGCAAGTGCGCGGCTCCGCGCAGGCGCTCATTCGCTTTGCCAAGCGCTCGGGCGCCGCCGTCATACTTGTCGGCCACGTCACCAAAGAGGGCCAGATCGCGGGCCCGCGCGTGGTGGAGCACATGGTCGATGCCGTGCTCTCGTTCGAGGGCGAAGGCTCGCACCAATTCCGCATCTTGCGCGCGGTGAAAAACCGTTTCGGTCCGACCGACGAAATCGGCGTGTTCGAGATGACCGGATTGGGATTGCGCGAAGTCGCCAATCCGTCGGAGCTTTTTCTGTCGGAACGCGATCTCGGCGCGCCCGGCACCGCGGTGTTCGCCGGCATCGAAGGCACACGCCCGGTGCTGGTCGAAATCCAGGCGCTGGTGGCGCCTACATCCTTGGGCACGCCGCGGCGCGCGGTGGTCGGCTGGGACACCAGCCGGCTTGCCATGGTGCTCGCGGTGCTGGAAGCCCATTGCGGCGTCAAGCTTTCCGGCCACGATGTCTATCTCAATGTCGCCGGCGGATTGCGCATCAATGAGCCGGCAGCCGATCTTGCCGCCGCCGCCGCGCTGGTGTCATCGCTGGCGAATTCCCCGTTGCCGGCCGATGCGGTGTATTTCGGCGAAGTTTCGCTCTCGGGCGCGATCCGTCCGGTGGCGCAAAGCGCGGCCCGGCTCAAGGAGGCGGCAAAACTCGGCTTCAAGCGCGCGGTGGTCCCCGCCGCCGCGCGCGGGGAAACCGGCGCCGATGCCGGCCTCGCGCTCACCGAGGTGGGCGCCTTGTCGAGCATGGTCGCCGATATCGCGGCGCGCGGCGGCAAACCGCGCCGCAATGACGCCAAAAGCGGTGGACAATACGGGTGACGGCACCCTTGGGCCCGGCTATACACGGGTCAAAATGATCTCCGTGGCTGCGTTGGTCGGGTGGACCCGCCTGGGCAAAAAGATGCATAAAATCAACGGCTTGTCCCGATGATGGCGGCGCGTTTGACCGGCCTCCGTGAACGAAGTGCGGATTCGCCACTCCGCCACGCGATGCAGAGTTAAAGAGCCCCGATGCCGATAACGCTTCTCGACATCATTTTACTGGTCGTGATGTTGGTATCGGGCCTGCTGGCCATGATCCGCGGCTTCATGCGCGAGATCCTGTCGATCGGCGCCTGGGGCATCGCGGCGCTGGCCACGCTCTATTCCTATTCGAAGCTGCTGCCGGTGGCGAAGCAGTATTTCAACAACGACATCGTGGCGGCCGCCGTCACCGTCGGCGGCGTGTTCCTCGGCACATTGCTGATCGTGACGGTCATCACCGTGCGTATTTCCGACATGGTGCTCGACAGCCGCGTCGGCGCGCTCGACCGCACGCTCGGCTTTCTGTTCGGGCTGGCCCGCGGGCTGGTGATCGTGGTGATCGCCTTTCTGTTCTTTTCCTGGCTGGTGCCCGACCGCAGCCAGCCGGGATGGATCAAAGACGCCAAGTCGCGCGTGGTGCTGCAAGGCACCGGCCAATGGCTGATGTCGATGTTGCCGGACGATCCCGAAAGCACCATCTTGCGGAGGCTGAAGCGGCCGAAAGGCGACGAGCAGGAGCCGCAGGACGGCGTACCGGACGTGCCGGCAGCGCCAACCACGCGCACGCGATAGGAATGTGAATGGCCGAAACCACGGTTGACACGCTGGACCTTGAGTCCGACCGGCTGCGGGAGGAATGCGGCGTGTTCGGCATTTTCGGCCATCCCGACGCCGCCGCAATCACCGCGCTCGGCCTGCACGCATTGCAGCACCGCGGCCAGGAGGCTGCCGGCATCGTTTCATTCGACGGCAAACGCTTCCATTCCGAGCGCCGGCTCGGCCTCGTCGGCGACACGTTCGCAAAGCGCGAGATCATCGATCGCCTGCCCGGCACATCCGCCATCGGCCATGTGCGCTATTCGACCACCGGAGAGACGGTGTTGCGCAATGTGCAGCCGTTGTTCGCCGAGCTTAACGCCGGCGGCTTCGCCATCGGGCACAACGGCAATCTCACCAACGGGCTGACGCTGCGCCGCGAACTGGTGCGCGAAGGCGCGATGATGCAGTCGACCACCGACACCGAGGTGATATTGCATCTGGTCGCGCGCGCGCGCCGCAACCGTTTCGTCGACCGCTTTGTCGAGGGGCTCAAGCAGATCGAAGGCGCTTACGCTTTTGTCGGGCTCACCAACAAGAAGCTGGTCGGCGCGCGCGATCCGCTCGGCATCCGCCCGCTGGTGCTGGGCAAGCTCGATGGCTGCCCGATCCTGGCCTCCGAGACCTGCGCCCTCGACATCATCGGCGCGCAATATGTGCGCGACGTGGAAAACGGCGAAGTGGTTGTGTTCGACGAGGACGGCGCGCAGACGATCAAGCCGTTCCCGCCGATGACGCCGCGGCCTTGCATCTTCGAATACGTCTATTTCGCGCGGCCGGATTCAATCGTCGGCGGCCGAAACGTCTACGATGTGCGAAAGACCATGGGCGCGGAGCTTGCCCGCGAGGCGCCGGCCAAGGCCGATGTCATCGTTCCGGTGCCGGATTCCGGCGTCCCCGCGGCCATCGGCTATGCGCAGGCGTCCGGCATTCCGTATGAGCTTGGCATCATCCGCAACCATTATGTCGGGCGCACCTTCATCCAGCCGACGCAGACGATCCGCGAATCCGGCGTGCGCATGAAGCATTCCGCCAATCGCGCCGTTGTGGCCGGCAAAAGCATCGTGCTGATCGACGATTCACTTGTGCGCGGCACGACCTCATCGAAGATCGTTCGCATGATGCGAGATGCCGGCGCCCGCGAGGTGCATTTCCGCGTCGCGTCGCCGCCAATCACGCATCCGGATTACTACGGCATCGATACCCCCGAGCGCGACAAGCTGCTGGCGGCCACGCACGATCTCGAAGGCATGCGTAAATTCATCGGCGCGGATTCGCTCGCTTTCCTTTCGATCGAGGGCATCTACCGCGCCATGGGCGAAAAGGGCCGCAACCCCGAGCGTCCGCAGTTCACCGATCATTGCTTCACCGGCGAATACCCGACGGGATTGACCGACCAGAGCGCCGCGAGCCATTCGCCGCGCCAGCTCTCGCTGCTCGCGGAAGCGGGCTGACTTCTTCCTTCACCTCTCCCCGCTTGCGGGGAGAGGTCGGCTTTCGAGCGAAGCAAGAAAGTCGGGTGAGGGGCATTTCAAGTTGGGTTGCGGAGAAGCCCCTCACCCGGCTTGCAGCTAACGCTGCTCGCCACCCTATCACCGCAGGCGGGGAGAGGGAAAAGCCACCGCGTCATGGATCGTGCAATGTCCAAACCGCTCGCCGACCGTATCGCGCTCGTCACCGGCGCCTCGCGCGGCATTGGCGCTGCGGCCGCTCTCGCGCTCGCCGAACAGGGCGCGTACATTGTCGCCGTCGCGCGCACCGTCGGCGGTCTGGAAGAACTGGACGATCGGATTCGCGCCGCTGGCGGCAGCGCCACGCTTGTTCCGCTCGACATGAAGGACAGCGAGGGCCTCGCTAGGCTCGCCAGCGCGCTGAGAGAACGCCACGGCAAGCTCGACATCCTGCTCGGCAACGCCGGCATCGGCGGCCCGTCATCGCCGCTCGGCCATGTCGAGCCGAAGGCCTGGGACGACGTGATGGCGGTCAACGTCACCGCCAATTGGCACCTCATCCGCGCGATGGATCCCTTGCTGCGGAATTCGGATGCCGGCCGCGCGGTGTTCCTCACCTCCGGGACCGCCCACAATGCAAGGGCCTATCGCGGCCCCTATTCGGCATCGAAGGCCGCGCTCGAAGCGCTGGCGCGCACTTACGCCAACGAGACGGCGTCGACCAATGTGCGGGTCAACCTGTTTTCGCCGGGCCCGACCCGCACCCGCATGCGCGCCGCCATCATGCCGGGCGAGGACCCGGCCACATTGCCAACGCCGGAACAGGTTGCCGAGAAAATCGTGCCGCTCTGCCTGCCGGGCTTCACCGAAAGCGGAAAGATTTACGACTTCCGCGCCGGCAAGCTGCTGTCGTTTCAACCGCCGGGTTAGCGCTTTTTCTTCCTGCCCGCGAACGGATTGTCCTTCTCGCGCAGTGTCAGGCGGATCGGCGTGCCGGGCAGTTCGAAGCTCTCGCGCAGCCCATTGATCAGATAGCGCTTGTAGATGTCGGGCACGGCGTCGGCGCGCGTGCAGAACACCACAAAGCTCGGCGGGCGGCTTTTCGCCTGCGTGATGTAGTTGAGCCGCAGGCGGCGCCCCGACACGGCCGGCGGCGGATGCGCGCTGGTCGCCGTCTCGAACCAGCGATTGAGCGCCGCGGTCGGCACGCGCTTGTTCCACACACCGTAAGCATCGACGATCGCCTGCATCAGCCGGTCGAGCCCCTCGCCGGTCAAGCCCGAGACCGCCACCAGCGGCACGCCCTTGATCTGCGGCAACTTATGTTCCGCCTGTTCGCGCAGCTTGCCGATCGCGCCGGGCTTGCTGTTCATCAGGTCCCATTTGTTGACCGCGAGCACGAGCGCACGGCCTTCGCGTTCGGCGAGATCGGCGATGCGCTGGTCTTGTTCCTCAAATGCATGCTCGGCATCGATCAGCACGACCACGACTTCGGCAAAGCGGATGGCGTTGAGTGCGTCGGCGACCGAAAGCTTTTCGAGCTTCTCCTCCACCCGCGACGGACGCCGCAATCCCGCGGTGTCATGCAGGTGAAATTTCCGTCCATGCCATTCGAGATCGACCGCGATGGAGTCGCGGGTGAGGCCGGCCTCCGGCCCGGTGAGCAGGCGCTCGTCGTTGATGAGAGTGTTGATGAGCGTGGATTTTCCGGCATTGGGGCGGCCGACAATGGCGACCCGGATCGGACGAAGGGCCTTGTCCAGCTCAACGCCCGTCTCCGCCTCGTCCGCCGCGGCAGGCTTTACGGTCAGTTCGGGGGCAGCGGCGCGCAAGGCGTCGTAGAGATCGGCCATGCCTTCGTTGTGTTCGGCCGAGATCGCCACCGGTTCGCCCAGCCCCAAGGCATACGCCTCAAGCCGGCCGCTTTCCCCGGCGCGGCCTTCGCTCTTGTTGGCGACCACGACCGTGGGCTTGCCGGATTTTCGCACGATCTCCGCGAAGCTGCGGTCTGCCGGCATCGGCCCGGCGCGCGCATCGATCATGAAGAAGATCGCATCGGCCTCGGCGATTGCGGTTCCGGTCTGCGCCCGCATGCGGCCGCTGAGAGTTTCCGGCGCGGATTCCTCCAGGCCTGCGGTATCGACCACGGTGAAATCGAGATCGCCGAGGCGGCCTTCACCCTCGCGCCGGTCGCGCGTCACCCCCGGCCGGTCGTCGACCAGCGCGACACGCCGGCCAACCAGCCGGTTGAACAGTGTCGATTTGCCGACATTCGGCCGGCCGACAATGGCAATGGTGAAGTGCATGGCGATGAAGCTTTCGGGCGCATTGCAGTCCGCACAAACGGTAGAGTCTGATCGGCTCAGATTGAATCAGGGCCCGGCTCTCATTTTTTGTTTGCGCATGATCTTTTCCGAAAACCGGTTCCCACTTTTCGGGATCATGCTCTAAAGCACTCAGCGCGAGACGTTGCCGGACGATTGCGGCTCCGGCCAGGCCGGTTGTGCCGGCTGCTGCTGGCTCTGCGCCGGCCAAGGTGCTTGCGCCGCTTGCGGCTGTGACGGCCAGGCACGCTGGGTTTGCGCGGCAGGTTGGGCAGGCGCGCGTTCCGCCCGCTTCAGTTTGGGTTTCGGCGCGGGCTTTTCCGCCACGGCTTTTTCCGGCGCCGGCGGAACCGCATTCGCGGTTTCCGGCGGCGGCTGATGGCCCTTGATCAGTTCCGGCGGCACGCCTTGGGTGACGCCCGGCACGCCTTCGGGGAATACCGCTTTGCGGTCGCCCGGCAGCTTTTTCTTTTCGCTCCAGCCGAAGACGTCGAGCTTGTCGGGGTCGAAATTCGCGCAGCCCGAAACTGCGCCGGCGACTGCGAGCGCAGATACCACCAGAATTGCGCGCGGCAAAAGGCGCATGGCTATCTCAACTCTTTGCGTCGGCGGCGATCAACGCCGAGAGCACGTCAACGCGCGCGCGCGTGCCCTGCGGCGTCTGCGCGTCGGTTGCGATCATGTCGATGTAACGCCGCGCCGCGCTCAAATCGCCCGTCCGCCATGCCGCCATGGCCAACAGTTCGCGCGCGCTATGACGGAAAGCGCGGTCGGGCGCTGCAAGCGGATCGAGGCGACGGCGCAATTCGTCGAGCGATGCGCTGTCGACCAGTAGAAAACCGGCGCGCACGCCTGCGAGGTCCTGCAATGTCTGTCCGAGCGCCGAATTTGCGGCCAGCTCGTCATAGGCCTTCAACGATTCCTTGGGATCCCGCTGGGCAAGTTCGGCGGCGACCCGCAGGCGCGCCAGCACGCGATAACCGGCGGAGCCCTCGGCCGCGATCTTGGAGAATGCCGCTTCCGCTTCGGCGTGCTTGCCCTCGGTGCTCAGTACAATGGCGGCCTCGAAGGCGGCGCCGGCTTGGGCTGCTTTCCTGCCTTCCCACCATTCATAGCCGCGCCAGGCGGCGATGCCGCCGACGAAAACGACAGCCAACAAGATCAAATAGATACCGTAGCGGTCCCACAGAAACTTGAGCCGTTCGCGCCGGACTTCCTCGTCGACTTCGTGAAAAATATCGGACAAGCAGGGCTCCTGGGGCCTCGTCGCAACGAACGGAAACATCCCGTCCGCCAAGCGCGGCGTAACCTAACGATGTGGCGGGTCCAAGGCAAAGCTTGGACTACAGACGTTAAATATCAGGGACTTAGGGCTTTTTACCCTTCATGGCATAGACATGCTCGGGGCCCGGAAAGCCGCGCGCGCGCACGTCCTTGGCGTAATCGGCAACCGCCTTCTCGATGCCCGGCCCGAGATCGCCGTAGCGCTTGACGAATTTCGGCACCCGCGGCGAGAGGCCCAGCATGTCCTCGAGCACGAGGATTTGGCCATCGCAGGCCGGCCCCGCGCCGATCCCGATGGTCGGGATTGCGACCGAAGCCGTGATGCGCCGCCCCAGCGGCTCGGCCACCGCCTCCACCACCACCGAAAATGCCCCCGCCTGCGCGACCGCCTTGGCATCCGCCTCGATCGGCGCCCAATCGGACTCTTCGCGCCCCTGCGCGCGGAACGAGCCGATGGTGTTGATCGCCTGCGGCGTAAGGCCGACATGCGCCATCACCGGCACGCCGCGCGCGGTCAGGAAGGCGATGGTTTCCGCCATCCGCACGCCGCCCTCGACCTTGATGGCGCCGCAGCCGGTTTCCTTCATCACCCGCGCCGCGCTCATGAAGGCCTGTTCCTTCGACGCCTCGTAGCTGCCGAACGGCATGTCCACCACCACGAGCGCGCGCTTGGAACCCCGCATCACGGCGTGGCCTTGCAGGATCATCATGTCGAGCGTGACCGGCACGGTGGATTCGAACCCGTGCATCACCATGCCGAGCGAGTCGCCGACCAGAATGACGTCGCAGTGCTTGTCGACCAGCCGCGCGGTGTGGGCGTGATAGGAGGTGAGCGCCACGATCGGATCGCCGCCCTTGCGGGCCAGAATGTCTGGCGCGGTGAGACGCCGGATTTCGTCTTGCAGCGACACGGCTAGCCTCCGAACACCGGTACGCCTATGACGACCGGATGGAACGAGAAACCGATGGCGAAATAAATGAATGTGCCGATGACGACGGCGACGGCGTCATTGCTCCAGCCTGGGCCGGCCTGTTGAATATTTGTGACTTCGCCCGCCGCCTCGCGCCGCTTGATCGCGATGCGCGCGTAGACGCCCCATGCCAGGAACGAGCCGAACAGCAGGATCGAGCCGAGATCGCCGTTGGAGAGCAGATGCGCCAGCGCCCATAGTTTTATCCCGGCGAGCATCGGATGCTTGGCGCGGCGCTTGATGTGCCCCGGCAAATAGGCCGCCGTCACTAAAATCAGCGACGGCAACATCAGGGTGATCGTGATGTGGCGCATGAAGCGCGGTGGCACCCAGACGTCGATCCAGCCGGTCAGCCGGTACTGCGCATAACCCCAGGCCATCAAAATAATGCCCAGCGCCGAGGCGAGCGCGAACATCAGCCAATAGGCTTTGCCGAACCGCTCAAGCGCTTCGGCGCGCGCCGCGCGGAAGGTGACGAAGCTGTGGGCGCCGAGAAACACGGCAAGCCCGACGATCAGAACCGATAGGCCCATGACAACTCCCGGCAAACAGAAGCGCAGTAGAGGCGATGCAACGGCGCGAGGCAAGCGTGGCGATGCCGCGTTCTATGCCGCGCTGGATTGCTTGTTCTTCACATCCTTGATGTCGGTGAAAACCAGGCCGGGCGCGCGTTCGCGCGTGTAATCGAGCGTGAACTGGTTGCGCGCCATGAACACCATGTCGCCGTCGAGGTCTTCCGCGATGCTGGAATAGTTCGCCTTGACGAAATCGTCGAGTTTCTTTTTGTCGGCGCAGGCAATCCAGCGCGCAAGCTGGAACTCCGGCGTCTCGAAGCCGATATCGAGCCCGTATTCGCCGGCAAGCCGCACTTGCAGCACGTCGAGCTGCAAGGCGCCGACGACGCCGACCAGCGCGGGCGCGCCATCGAGCGGCCGGAATACCTGCACAACGCCCTCCTCCGCCATCTGCTGCAAGGCCTCTTTCAGTTTCTTCGCCTTCATCGGATCGCCGAGCCGCACCCGGCGCAGGATTTCCGGCGCGAAATTCGGCACACCGATAAAGTTCAAGTCCTCGCCTTCGGTGAGCGTGTCGCCGATGCGCAGCGTGCCGTGGTTGGGAATGCCGACCACGTCGCCGGCATAAGCCTCATCCGCCAGCGCCCTATCTTGCGCGAAGAAAAACTGTGGCGCGGAGAGGCTCATCGGCTTGCCGGTGCGCGCGAGCTTCGCCTTCATGCCGCGCACGAGCTTGCCCGAGCACAGCCGCGCAAAGGCGATGCGGTCGCGGTGGTTGGGGTCCATGTTGGCCTGAATCTTGAACACGAAGGCCGACATCGCCGGCTCATGCGCATCGACTTTGCGGGTGTCGCTCTGCTGCGCGCGCGGCGGCGGCGCGAACGTGGCCAGCGCATCGAGCAAATCCTTGACGCCGAAATTTTTTAGCGCCGAGCCGAAAAACACCGGCGTCAGGTGCCCTTCGCGGAACGAGGCAAAATCAAAACGCCGGCAGGCGTCCTTCACCAAGGCCAGTTCTTCGGCGATTGTCTTTGCGTCAAGCATTGAATTGCGCGACGCCAACAAGGCGAGGTCGAGCGGTTGCGGAACGCTGGTTTTGCCGTCTTCCTCGAGCAGGCGCATGTCGCCGGTCGCAATATCATAGGTGCCGGCGAAATCGCGGCCTCTTCCAATAGGCCAGGTCATGGGCGCGGTGTCGAGCGCCAGGGTTTTCTCAATCTCGTCGAGCAGTTCGAACGGGTCGCGGCTTTCGCGGTCCATCTTGTTGATGAAGGTGATGATCGGGATGTCGCGCAAGCGGCACACTTCGAACAATTTACGCGTGCGCGCCTCGATGCCCTTGGCCGCGTCGATCACCATGACGGCGCTGTCGACCGCGGTGAGCGTGCGATAAGTGTCCTCCGAAAAGTCCTCGTGGCCCGGCGTGTCGAGCAAATTGAACACGCGCCCGTCGTATTCGAACGTCATCACCGAGGTGACCACCGAAATGCCGCGCTCGCGCTCGATCGCCATCCAGTCCGAACGCGTTGAGCGGCGGTCGCGCTTGGCCTTGACCTGGCCGGCAAGATTGATGGCGCCGCCGAACAGCAGCAGCTTTTCCGTCAGCGTGGTCTTGCCGGCGTCGGGGTGGGAGATGATGGCGAAGGTGCGCCGGCGCTCGACTTCCGCCGCAAGCGCGGATTTCGGCACGGAATCGTCGGCGCGCAGCGGCTTGTTCATGCCGCGCATGTGGCAGGGAAAGCAGGCGGGATCAAGGGGATACTCGTGCAAACACGGACTTTACCCTGATCAAATCGAGACTGGTTTTTGCACACGGAAACGGTCATTTTTGGTATGCTGGGGCCATGCGCAAAGACGAGGTCATCACGAAGTTGAAACAAGCCGAGCCCGCCATTCGGGCGCTCGGAGCGGATGCGCTTTATCTCTTCGGCTCCCACGCCCGCGACGAAGCCGGCCCCACCTCCGATGTCGATGTTTTTGTCGACCCCAATCCGAACAAGGAGTTTGGTTTCGAGGAATTCATCGGCATCTATCTCAAGCTGCGCGAGACGCTGGGCAGCGAGATCGGATATTCAACC
Source organism: Rhizobium sp. Q54 (assembly GCA_945861895.1). GTDB lineage: Bacteria > Pseudomonadota > Alphaproteobacteria > Rhizobiales > Xanthobacteraceae > Pseudolabrys. Next base: position 1,748 of record CAMAWF010000045.1, on the reverse strand, counting down.
CGCAACGGAATCGTGAAATTCTTCCGGCCGGAGATCGAACGCGAAGCCATCCGGGTGTTTTGATGGCAGCGACAGCCGACCCGCGCGCCCGATTGGAACATATCTTGTTCCATATCCGTGGTGTCGCAGACACCGTGGGCGGCGTTTCCTACGACACCTTCACCAGCGTCTATCACATGGAGCGCGCGGTCGAACGTGCCGTGCAGATCATATCCGAAGCGGTGAAGGCTCTACCGCCTTCGTTGTTGGCGCGTCATCCCGAGATCGAATGGCCCAAGATCGTCGCCATCGGCAACATCCTGCGTCACGAATATCAGCGCATCGACGCCAAGACGATGTGGGACATCGCGACCGTGAAATTTCCGGAACTCGAACCCGTCATCCGTCGAATGCTGGATGAATTGAAGCGATGAACGCACGCCGTCGCGCAGCGGCTTGTTCATGCCGCGCATGTGGCAGGGAATGACGGCAGGATCAAGGGGTTGCAACTGCGCCCGATTTGCCCACATGGCTTAATGAATGGAGTATCGCCCATGCAAAAGATCAGCCCATGTTTGTGGTTCGACGGCAATGCCGAAGCGGCGGCGAATTATTACGTCTCGATCTTCCCCGACAGCCGCATCGACGCGGTCGCGCGCTGGCCGGAGAACGAACGCGCCCCGAAAAAGGGCGCCGTGCTGGCAGTCGACTTCACGCTCGCCGGCCGCTCCTTCAAGGCGCTCAATGGCGGCCCGCAGTTCAAGTTCACCGAGGCGATTTCGCTCTCCGTCGATTGCAAGGACCAGGCGGAGGTGGACATGTTCTGGGACAAGCTCACAGCCGACGGCGGCAAGCCGGTGCAGTGTGGCTGGCTCAAGGACAAATACGGGTTGTCGTGGCAGATCGTGACGCGCCGCTTGATCGAGCTGTTGAGCGACTCCGATTCGGCCAAGGCCGCGCGGGCGATGGCGGCGATGATGAAGATGATCAAGCTCGACGTCGCCGCGCTGGAGCAGGCGGCGAAGGGTTGACGCTTTGTCATGGCCGGGCTTGTCCCGGCCATCCCGCTTAGGCGGGCACTGTGCGTCCCTTATCGGGATCACCGGGACAAGCCCGGTGATGACAGTTATTTTAGTGCCGCACCGTATTCTTCCGGGTTGAAGCCGACGAGCAGCTTGCCGCCGCCGAGTTCGAGCACCGGCCGCTTGATCATCGACGGCTGCGCCAGCATCAGCACGACGGCTTTCTTTTCCGTGAGCGCGGCCTTGTCCTTGTCCGGTAATTTCCGAAACGTGGTGCCGGCGCGGTTGAGCAGCGATTCCCAGCCGGCTTTCTTCGCCCAGCCTTCCAGCTTCGCGCGTTCGATCCCCGCCGTCTTGTAGTCGTGGAATTTATATTCGACGCCGCGCTTGTCGAGCCACGCGCGCGCCTTCTTCATCGTGTCGCAATTCTTGATGCCGTAGATGGTGATGGGCATATGACATACCTTTGCATTCCCGGTATGATCGACAACTTATTCTGAATCTGCAATGGCATGGACGAGACCATGATCGAATGGACGGCGGAAAAGATCGCACAATTAAAAACCGTTGAGGAGGTGAAATCCCTTCGTGACAACGCGGCTAAGCGCAGAATTGTCAATGTGGTCAACCTGTGTGAAGCCGACCTACGTCTTCGAAAGCCTCCGCAAGTCAGGCAAGCACGACTAGAGGGCATTGGGGAGATCAGAACAGGGCAGTACGTCTCCGAATTTCATTTCGTCTGTCCAA
>CAMAWF010000044.1 GCA_945861895.1 Rhizobium sp. Q54 | reverse complement strand
CCGCCCAGAACCTCCGGAAACTGGCGAAACTGATACCGATACCGAACCTGAAACCAGCCTGACAGTACATCGGGCCGCCGGTCTAGCGCGCCGTCAACCTCGCGACGCGATCCGCCTCGATTTATTGCCGGACTTTTTCAACAAAATCTGCCGGAAGCGGGCAGAAGCTCGCGCAGCGAGGGCACCAGCACGAGGGCGAAGATGAAGGAGTCGACGCCATCCATCACCCAGCCGAGATAGCAGCCGAGAAAGCCGAGTAGCTGTTGGTTGGTAAGCCGGGAACTCGGCGGTTGGCCGATCGCCCCCACTCCTGCTGACGGACTCATTGCTGCTCCCTAGTTTTGTTTTCTCATTTTACTTTGCAGCAAATCTAATCACGGCGAACTGCGACTTACATCCGGTGTTTTCACACCATGCTGTGCTTATTTATTCCATCGCTCGAAAGATGCTGCGGCGCCTTCGCTTTCTGCCCGCGCTCGCACGTTGTGCGAGCGTGTGGCGATCGTCAGCGGGGAGCCGCGATCCTGCGGACGATATCGATGGCGCGGCGCAGCAGTGTCATCGACGCTTCCAGCGTCCGGAACGCGGCATGCGCGGAGAGCGTGACATTGTCCATGCGGGTAAGCGGATGATCCGCCATCAGCGGTTCGGCATGAAACACGTCAAGGCCGGCATGGCGGATGTGCCCGCTGTTGAGCGCGTCGATCAGCGCCGTCTCGTCCACCAGCGCGCCGCGCGCGGTGTTGAGCAGAATGACGCCGGGCTTCATGCGCGCGATGCGCTCGGCACTGAGGAAGCCGCGCGTCTCATCGTTGAGGGTGAGATTGAGCGAGACCACATCCGATGTTTCCAGCAGCGTATCGATATCCACGAGCGGGCAGGGCGCGTCGGCAAGTTTCCTGCGATTGTAGGCGATCACCTCCATGCCGATGCCCTTGGCGATGCGCGCGACCTCGCGGCCGATGCCGCCGAGGCCGATCACGCCCAGCGTCTTGCCGGCGAGCTGCATGCCTTCGCGCGGCTGCCAGCTGCCGGCGCGCACGTCGCGGTCCATGCGCGCAATGTCGCGGCAGCAGGCGAGCATCAGCGCAATGGTGTGTTCGGCCACCGCGGTGTCGCCATAGCCCTTGATGGTATGGACCGTGACGCCGAGCGATTTTAATTCGTCGACGTTCATGTAACTCGCAGCGCCCGTGCCCAGGAACACGACATGCTTGAGCGCCTTGCATTGCGCCACCAGTTCGGTCGGCATGTAGGAATGGTCGTCGAGGCAAATTTGATAGCCGTCGATCACGCGCGGCAAATCCTCGCGCGCGAACGGCGTGGTGTTGAGCGTAATCGGCGGATCGCCGGGCTTGTGGACGCGCGCCCAGACCGGGGCGAGTTGTTGATTGCAATCGATGAAAATGGATTTCATGCCGTTTTTCTTTGCGCTTGCCGCGAGCCTGAGAGGGCGGACCGGGGTCAATATAGCTTTTTGGACGCCCGCGCCGCAGCCTTCCCGAACGGCGCTCTTGCACGCAAGCGCACGCAAGGCGATACATCGCCGCCATGAAGCAAGAAAAGCGCGCTGCTTGTGTCATCGGCTGGCCGGCGGGGCATTCCCGCTCGCCGCTGATCCACAATTATTGGATCAAGCAATACGGCCTTAACGCCGAGTACCGGCGCGAAGAAGTCACGGCGGAGAAGTTCGCCGGCTTTGTCGCCAAGCTGCGCGACAACGGTTATGTGGGCGCCAATGTCACGCTGCCGCACAAGGAGGCGGCGCTGGCGCTTTCCAGGCCGGACGACCGCGCCGAGGCGGTCGGTGCCGCCAATACGCTGTGGTTTGAGGGCAATACGCTGCACTCCACCAACACCGACGTGGAAGGCTTTCTCGCCAATCTCGACGCCGAGGTCCCCGGCTGGGATCGCGGCCTGGAGACCGCCGTGGTGCTCGGGGCAGGGGGCGCCGCGCGGGCGGTGGTCTATGCCCTGCTCCAGCGCGACGTCGAGCGCATTCATCTGGTCAACCGCAGCTTCGAGCGCGCCAAGACCTTTCGCAAGCGCTTCGGACCGCGCGTGCAGCCGGCGCGCTGGAACGAGATGACCGGCCTGCTCGGCGGCGCCCGGCTCGTGGTCAATGCCACGACGCTCGGCATGACCGGAGGGCACGATCTCGACATCAATTTGCGCTGTGACGCCGCCGCCATCGTCACCGATCTTGTTTACGACCCGATCGAGACCACGCTGATCAAGACGGCAAGAGCGCGCGGGCTGCGCACCGCCGATGGCATCGGCATGCTGTTGCACCAGGCCGTGCGCGGCTTCGAGTTGTGGTTCGGCGTGCGGCCCGATGTGACGGCGGAATTGCGCGCGCTGGTCGAAGCGGACCTGCGCAAATAGGCCGAACAGCACCCCGGCGATGCGACAGGACGAAACGGGAGGATTCGCCGGGCGGCCTGCGGGCCGCCCGTTGCGTTTAGCTCGGCTCCGGCTCGGAAATGTTCCTGCGCCTGATGCGCCGCACGACCCACCAGATCGCCAGCACGGCAACCGGCACGAAGACAGCCGTGGCGTAAGACGGCTCGAATGGCAACCGGCCGGTATCGTGCGCCGCCTTCACCAGATACGAGAACAGACCGACGACGTAGTAACTGATGGCGGCCACCGAAAGCCCTTCGACCGTGGCCTGCAAGCGCAATTGCAGCCGCGTGCGCTCGTTCATGGATTTGAGCAAATCGCGATTTTGCCGCTCCATTTCGACATCGACTCGCGTGCGCAGCAGATTGGCGGCGCCCGCAAGTTTGCGCGACAGATTGGCCTGCCGTTCCTCGGTAGTGATGCAGGTGCGCATCGCCGGCGCCATGCGCCGCGCTAGGAACGATGACCATGTGGGCAGCCCGCCGACTTTGCGCTCGCCGATGGTTTGCAGCCGAAGCTGCACGATCTCGTTATAAGCGCGGCTGGCACCGAAGCGATAAAGGCTTGCCGCCGCACCGGCTTCCAATTCGGCCGCGAGCGCGGTCAATTCGTCGAGCAGGCGATGATTGTCGGTCAACTTTTCCGTGCGCCGCATTTCCTCGGTTACTTCCGCCAATCGCTTTTCGATGCGGGTGATGGAAGGCGAAAGCCTTTGCGCCTCCGGCAGGCCGAGCAAAGCGAGTGTGCGGTAGGTCTCAAGCTCGACGACGCGCTGCACCAGCGCGCCCGCGCGTTCCGCACCCAGGCCGCGATCGACGACAAGGATGCGTACGAAACCGGCCGGGTCGGGCTGAAAATCGGTTGTGAACAGCGCCAGCCCGTCCGAGTTTTCCGCGACTGCCAGGCTGGCGCGATCGAACAGCCGCTCGGGCGCGAGTTGGCCTTTGCGGTCGGCGAGAAGATGCAAATCCAGCGCAACCAGCAAGGGGCCGGGTTGCGGTACGCCTGCCATGGGTGCGGCCAGCGACGAGGCGGGCGGATGGAACGGCGGCGTCGTTTCGTCCGGCTCCGACGGCAGTTCCCAGGTATAGGTGGTAAATTCGGAATGTTGCTCCCAACGCAGCACGGTTCCGCCGAGCGCGACGCGATGTTGCTTGTCCGCCGGCTTTAGCGGCGGCAGCCCGCGCCGGGCGCAGAAATCCGCAACTGCCGCACGGTCGGCTTGGGCGCGCTCGCCGGCAGTATCAAACGCGAAATGCAGCACGCGGCGGGGCGCCTGCATCGGCGTAAACGGCCGCGCATGCACCTCTCCCAGCACGGCCGCGCGCAGCGGATGCGCGGAGAGCCGCTTGCCCGTGCCATTCCCGATCAAAACCTCGGCGGTCATGCGTTCCCCGTGAGCGGAGTGAGCGCACGTTTTAATTCCGGCGGCAAAGGCGTTGGCTTGCTGCTCGCGCGATCGACATAAACGTGGACAAAGAAGCCTTGCGCGGACGCAAGGTCGTCGTCGTTGCGGAAGAGAGCGATTTCATAACGCACGCTGCTGTTGCCGAGATGCCCGACGCGCAATCCGGCATGCACGACATCGGGAAATGCGATGGGACTGAAATAGTTGCACTGCGTTTCGACCACCAGACCGATCATTTGGCTTTTTTGAATGTCGAGCACGCCTTGCTTCACGAGAAACCGGTTCACGACCGTGTCGAAGAACGAGTAGTAGACCACATTATTCAGGTGGCCGTAGACATCGTTGTCCATCCAGCGCGTGGTGATTTCGAGCATGTGCGGAAAGTCGGCGCGCCGCATCGGTGCCGGCCGGGACATCGCGTCAGCGCTTTTTTTTCTTCGCCGCTGCGCGGCGTTTCGGCTTGAATCTCGGCGCGACGGAAGCGTCCACCAGCACGCGGCCGTCAATCTCGGAGATTTTTCTCACGCCGGTCAGCGCCATCGTCACGTCGAGTTCCTTGCGGATAATTTCGATGGCTTTCGCCACGCCTTCCTGCCCGTAAGCGCCGAGCCCGTAGATGTAGGCGCGGCCGACCATGCAGCCGCGCGCGCCGAGCGCCAACGCGCGCTCCACGTCCTGTCCCGAACGGATGCCGCCGTCGAACAGGACTTCGATATCGGAGCCAACGGCATCGACGATCTTCGGCAGCATCGAAATCGATGAGGCCGCGCCGTCAAGCTGGCGGCCGCCGTGATTGGAACAGATCAGCGCATCGGCGCCGGTCTTCGCTGCGGTCTTCGCGTCATCGGCGTCCATGATGCCCTTGAGGATGAGCTTGCCGGGCCACAGGCTCTTCACCCATTCGATGTCTTTCCAGTTCAGCGTCGGGTCGAATTGCTGCGCCGTCCATTGCGCCAGCGAGTTGACGTTTTCCATCCCCTTCACGTGACCGGCGAGATTGCCGAAGGTCTTCTTCTTGCCGCGCAGCACGCTCAACGCCCAGGCCGGCTTGGTGGCGATGTCGATGATGTTCTTCAGCCGCAATTCGGGCGGCACGGTCATGCCGTTTTTGATGTCGCGGTGGCGCTGTCCGAGCACTTGCAGGTCGACCGTGAGCACCAGCGCGCTGCATTTGGCGGCGGCGGCGCGCTGGATCAGCGCCTTCATGAAGCCGCGGTCACGGATGACATAAAGCTGGAACCAGAATGGCTTGCGGACCGACTCCGCGACATCCTCGATCGAGCAGATCGACATGGTGGAGAGCGTGAATGGAATGCCGGCCGCCTGCGCTGCGCGGCAGGCGAGGATTTCCCCGTCGCCATGTTGCATGCCGCACAGCCCGACCGGCGCCAGCGCGATCGGCAGCGAAACCTTCTCGCCCAAAATCGTCGTCGAGGTATCGCGTTTGTCGACGTCAACCAGCACGCGCTGGCGCAGCTTGATGCGCTCAAGGTCGGCGCGGTTGGCGCGCAGCGTTTCCTCGGCGTAGGAGCCGGATTCGGCATAATCGAAAAAAGCGCGCGGCACGCGGCGGCGCGCGACTTGCCGCAGATCGTCGATGCAGGTGATGTTTTTCATGAAAGCCCAAGGATATCCGCCGCCATCGGGTAGCACGGCGGCCGGGGGTAGCGGAACCGGTTAAAGCGCCCGCAATGCCCCCGGCGATTAACATTTACTCTGAGGCTGGAATTGCTTGTCCGGTAATGATTTTTCACAATTTGTGAGGCATAGGAGTGCAGATAGGCGTATTATAGGCCTGCGCGTGCGGGGCCCGCGCCAATAGCAAATCCAGAAATGACGGGCTAAGGGGCTTTCATGGTTCGCAAGTATTTTGGCACCGACGGCATCCGCGGCCGGGCTAACCGCGTGATCACGCCGGAACTGGCGCTCAAAGTGGGCCAGGCGGCAGGTCTTATTTTCAAGAACGGCGACCATCGCCACCGCGTGCTGATCGGCAAGGACACCCGTCTTTCCGGCTACATGATCGAGACGGCGCTGGTCGCCGGCTTCACCTCGGTCGGCATGGATGTGCTGCTCACCGGCCCGATCCCCACCCCCGCCGTCGGCATGCTGGTGCGCTCGATGCGCGCCGATCTCGGCGTGATGATTTCCGCTTCGCATAATCCGTTCGACGACAACGGCATCAAGTTGTTCGGGCCCGACGGCTACAAGCTCAGCGACAAGGTCGAAAGCGAAATCGAGAAGCTGCTCGAATCCGATCTGTCGAAACAATTGGCCAAGAGCGACGACCTCGGCCGCGCCAAACGCATCGACGGCGTGCAGGACCGCTATATCGAATTCGCCAAGCGTACGCTGCCGCGCGCGCTCGATCTCTCCGGCCTGCGCGTGGTGATCGATTGCGCCAACGGCGCCGCTTACCGCGTGGCGCCGGGCGCGCTATGGGAACTGGGCGCCGACGTGATCTCGATCGGCGTCGATCCCGATGGCTTCAATATCAACAAGGATTGCGGCTCCACGGACCTCGCCGCAATCACGCGCAAGGTGCGCGAGATGCGCGCCGATATCGGCATCGCGCTCGACGGCGACGCCGACCGGGTCATGATCGTGGACGAGCGCGGCCAGGTGGTGGACGGCGACCAGTTGATGGCGGTGATCGCCGAAAGCTGGCAGGAAGACGGCCGGTTGCAGCGGCCGGGGATCGTCGCGACGGTGATGTCCAACCTCGGTCTTGAGCGCCATCTCGCCGGTCTCGGCATCGAATTGGTGCGCACGCCGGTCGGCGATCGTTACGTGCTCGAGCATATGCGCGAGCACGGCTACAACATCGGCGGCGAGCCGTCCGGCCATATCATTCTCTCCGACTACACCACGACCGGCGATGGTTTCGTTGCCGCGTTGCAGGTGCTGGCCGTGGTCAAGCGCCAGGACAAGCCGGTGTCGCAACTTTGCCACCGCTTCGAGCCGGTGCCGCAGGTGCTCAAGAACGTCAAATACAAGACCGGCAAGCCGCTCGAAAACGAGCGCGTGCGCTCGGCCATCGCCAGCGGCGAGAAACGGCTGGGGCAGGCGGGCCGCCTTATCATTCGCCCGTCCGGTACGGAGTCGGTGATCCGCGGGATGGCGGAGGGCGACGATAAGACCCTGGTCGAGGCGGTTGTGGACGATGTCTGCGAAGCGGTGAGTCAAGCGGCCGCGTAGAGTCCGATCGGCTCCAATTGAATCCGAGCCCAGTTCTAACTTTTTTGATTGGGCGCGATCATTTCCGAATAGCGATTTCCCCCTCGGACCAAGTCCGGGGCAGCCTATTTCGGGATCATTCTCCAATCCCGCGGCGGTGCCGCAATCGTAAACGAATCTTTAATTTTGCCGATGCGTGGTGCCGGCATGGGCTCGCGCCGGCGCCAAGACGCCTGCGCGTTAACAAGCGTGGTTAAAAAACAAGGTTAATCGCCACTTAACGATTTGCTGGCATCGTCCGCGTTGTCCGTCCCTCCGTTCGCTCATGCGCGAGCCGCGGAAAACGCAAAAGGACGAAGCGATGAATGGTGCGCGTTTCAAAGTTTTTACGCTCGTAGCAGCGGCCGCGCTCGCCGGGACGGCCGCGCGTGCAGCCGACTATTCGCCGCCGCCACCGGTGTACATACCGCAGCCGCCCGTGGAGTAATTCGCGAGCTGGTATCTGCGCGGCGACATCGGCATGAGCAATCAGCGGGTTAAAAAGCTCGAAAATGCATTCTATACGGGCAACACGTTTCGCGTAATCAGCTATGAATTCGATTCCGCGCCGATCTTAGGCTTGGGATTCGGTTACTACTTCAACGATTGGCTGCGCTTCGATGTAACCGGCGAGTATCGCGGCAAGGCGCGATTCAGCGGGCTCGAAGTTTTCAATAACGGCGCCTACACCGACGAATATCATGCCAGCAAGTCGGAATGGTTGTTCCTGGCCAACGCCTATATCGATCTGGGAACGTGGTATTCGCTGACGCCGTTCGTCGGCGCCGGTATCGGCACCTCGCGCAACACGATCCACAATTTTACCGACATCAATACGCCGAACCATGGCGTTGCGTTTGGTGCCGATGCGTCGAAGTGGAATTTCGCCTGGGCCTTGCACGCCGGCGTTTCCTACAAGGTGGCGAAGAATTTCGCGGTCGAACTGTCGTATCGTTACGTCCATCTCGGCGATGCGGTGACCGGCGATATCGTCACCTACACTGGCACCAACAGCATCTACAATCCGATGACATTCAAGGATCTCACCTCACATGATCTTCGTCTCGGCTTGCGGATGAATCTCGACGGATTTGACATCTCCCGGCGCGATTATTCGCCGCAGCCGGTCTACGCGCCGGCTCCGGTTTACGCCCCGCCGCCGCAGCAGGTCTACACGCAGCCGGCGCCGGTCTACGCGCCGCCGGCAGTGCGCAGCCGCTACTGATCCCATCGCCGAAGACTTTAGTTTGCGGGGCCGCTTCGCGCTGCGCGCCGATCGTTAACGCCGCGCAGGTATGGTGAATTTTTATGGTTAATCCAGCTTTAACCTTCCTCCGGCATGATCCTGCGCGTGGGTGTGTGTCCGGCGCGTGCCGGCGCTGTCGCGTCATCGAAGGATTGTGGTCATGGGTAGTTTGAGGAAGTTTGCAGTTGCCGGCGTGCTCTCGGTTTTGCTTGCAGCGGGTGCTCAGGCCGCCGACGCGCCCAAATTTCCATCGTTGCCGTTGCCGCTCTCCGACAAGACGCCGCCGCTGATCGAGGAATTCAGCTCCGGCTGGTATCTGCGCGGAGACCTCGGATATCGCAGCAACACGATCGACAGCGCCACTAACCTGGTCGCCCCCAATCCTGCCGAGAGCCATATCGACAAGTCGGTAACCGTGGGCGGCGGCTTCGGCTACAAAGCCAAATGGTTCCGGGCCGACGTCACCGGCGACTATATCGCGCCCACCAAATATTCAGGCGGTGCGGCCGGCGTCACCACGCGGTCGACGCGCATCGATGGTTTCAATCTGCTGGTCAACGGGTATCTCGATCTCGGTACCTGGTACGGCATCACGCCCTATATTGGCGGCGGCGCCGGCGGCGCCTATCTGAGCGGTTCCGACTATGCGAGCGTGCCGGCGCAAGCCGTCACACCGCCGATCAGAAGCAACTGGAATTTCGCTTGGGCCTATATGGCGGGAGTGAGTTTCGTGGTGCACCCAAACTTTCTGATCGATGTTGGATACCGGCACATCAAGCTCGGCGATGCGGAGAGCGGGCCCGATAGCAACCGGCTAACTCTCAAGGACATTTCGGCGGATGAGTTTCGAATCGGCCTGCGCTATTTGCTGGACTGATATGCTTCGCTTCCCGCCTTGACGGCGGGGCTGCCCTTCCTTATCCCCGCATGTGGGACACCCCTCCCCACCGGGGGGCGACTATCTGGAAGGGTAGACGATGACGAACACGATGCCCGGCGTGCGGCCGGAAGTTCCGCACTTTTCTTCCGGTCCCTGTGCCAAGCGCCCGGGCTGGAGTTTGCAAACCCTCACCGACGCGGTTCTGGCGCGTTCGCACCGATCGAAGATCGGCAAGGCGAAGCTCAAGCGCGCCATCGATCTTACGCGCGAGGTGCTTGAGGTTCCTGCCGGCTACAAGGTTGCCATTGTGCCGGCTTCCGACACCGGCGCCGTCGAAATGGCGCTGTGGTCGCTGTTGGGTGCGCGCCCCGTCACCATGCTGGCATGGGAATCGTTCGGCGAAGGTTGGGTGAGCGATGTCGGCAAGGAACTCAAGCTCAAAGACGTGACGGTGCTTAAGGCCGGTTATGGCGAGCTGCCGGATCTCTCCAAGGTCGACTTCTCCAACGATGTCGTCTTCACCTGGAACGGCACCACCTCAGGCGTACGGGTGCCGAACGGCGACTGGATCGCGGCCGGCCGCAAGGGACTTACCATCTGCGATGCCACCTCCGCGGCGTTCGCGCAGAAACTCGATTTCGCCAAGCTCGATGCGGTCACATTCTCCTGGCAGAAGGTCATGGGCGGCGAGGCGGCGCACGGCATGCTGATCCTCTCGCCACGCGCGGTGGCGCGGCTAGAAAGCTACAATCCGGCGTGGCCGCTGCCGAAAATCTTTCGTCTCACCAAAGGCGGCAAGCTCAACGAAGGAATATTCGCCGGTGAGACCATCAATACGCCATCGATGCTTTGCGTTGAGGATTATCTCGACACGCTGCAATGGGGAAAGTCGATCGGCGGGCTTGCGGCGCTGGTGGCGCGGGCAGACGCCAATGCCAAGGTGATCGCCGATTGGGTGGCGCGCACGCCATGGGTCGAACACCTCGCCGGCAATGCCGCCGTGCGCTCAAACACTTCGGTGTGCCTTAAAGTCGTCGATCCGGCGGTTAAGCGGCTTTCGGCAGACGGGCAGGCGGCGTTCGCCAAGGACATCGCCGCCGCGCTGGAAAAAGAGGGCGTCGCCTACGACATCGCCTATTACCGCGATGCGCCGCCGGGACTGCGCATCTGGTGCGGCTCAACCGTCGAGCGCACCGACGTGGCTGCGCTTACCCCGTGGCTCGACTGGGCGTTCGCCAAAACCAAGGACGCGCTGCCGAAGGTGGCGTGATCTCCCGACCCCGTAACAAATTCAGAGCAATGTCATGACCCCGCGCGTTTTGATTTCCGACGCTCTTTCCCCCGCCGCCGTGCAGATATTCAAGGATCGCGGCATCGCGGTCGATTTTCAGCCGAACCTCGGCAAGGACCAGGAGAAGCTCGCCGAGATGATCGGCGGCTTCGATGGGCTGGCCATCCGCTCGGCCACAAAGGTCTCAGCGAAGATTCTCGAACGGGCAAAAAATCTTAAAGTTATCGGCCGCGCCGGCATCGGCGTCGACAACGTGGATATTCCGGCGGCGACGGCGCGCGGCATCATCGTGATGAACACGCCGTTCGGAAACTCGATCACGACCGCCGAACATGCGATCACGCTGATGCTCGCGCTCGCGCGTCAGATACCCGCAGCCGATACCTCCACCCAGGCCGGCAAGTGGGAAAAGAACCGTTTCATGGGCGTCGAGATCACCGGCAAGACTCTCGGGGTCATTGGCTGCGGCAATATCGGCTCGATCGTCGCCGACCTTGCGCAAGGGCTGAAGATGAAGGTGATTGCCTTCGATCCGTTCCTCTCGCCGGAGCGCGCGCTCGATCTCGGCATCGAGAAGGTCGAGCTCGACGATCTGTTCAAGCGCGCCGACTTCATCACCTTGCATACGCCGCTCACCGATAAAACCCGGAATATCGTCGATACGCAGTCCATCGCCAAAATGAAGCACGGCGTGCGCATCATCAATTGCGCGCGCGGCGGGCTGGTCGACGAGCGGGCGCTGCGCGCCGCGCTCGATGCCGGGAAGGTGGCAGGCGCCGCCTTCGACGTGTTCACCACCGAGCCGGCAACCGAAAATCCGCTGTTCCAGCACCCGAATGTCGTGTGCACGCCGCACCTCGGCGCCGCCACGACGGAAGCGCAGGAAAACGTCGCGTTGCAAATTGCCGAACAGATGTCCGACTATCTTTTGCGCGGCGCGATTTCCAACGCGGTGAATTTTCCTTCCATCACTGCGGAAGAGGCGCCCAAGCTCAAGCCCTTCGTTGCGCTCGCCGAGAAGCTCGGCTCGTTTGCCGGGCAGCTCACCGAGACCGGTATCGGCAAGGTGCGGATTTCCTACGAGGGCGCGGTGGCGCAGATGAACACCAAGGCGCTCACTTCGGCGGCGGTGGCGGGCCTGCTGCGCCCGATGCTGGAGGACGTGAACGTGGTTTCCGCGCCGCTGATGGCCAAGGAGCGTGGCATCGTGGTCGAGGAGACCACGCGCGAAATGGCCGGCGACTACGACAGCCTGATCACGGTGACGGTGGAGACCGCGCGGCAGACGCGCTGGGTGTCGGGCACGGTGTTCGCCGACGGGCGGCCACGCATCGTCAACATCAAGGGCATCCGCATGGACGCCGAATTCGGGCCGTCGATGATCTACATCACCAATCTCGACAAGCCGGGGTTCATCGGCCGCTTCTCCTCCACCCTGGGCGAGGCCGGCATCAATATCGCAACCTTCCATGTCGGCCGCGAGGCGCCCGGCGGCAACGCCATCGCGCTGATCGAGATCGACGGCGAACTCCCCGACGACGTGCTCGCCAAGGTCCGCGCGTTGCCGCAAGTGCAGCAGGCCCAGCCGCTGCGGTTTTAGCGAATAAGCCGTTTCATCAGAGGTTTACCCGTATCGCGCGAATTCGGCGGCGTCCCGTCCCGCTGCCTTGCCTCTGCCGATTTCATCCTTTATCCGGATGAGGCCCAGGCTGGCGGGCGCATGCCGAGGCGCCGGCCCCGCGGAAGGGAACCTAATGGCGAATGTGGTTGTGGTCGGGTCCCAGTGGGGCGACGAGGGCAAGGGCAAAATCGTCGACTGGCTTTCCGAGCAGGCCGACATCGTCGTGCGCTTCCAGGGCGGTCATAATGCCGGGCACACGCTGGTCATCGACGGCGTCACCTATAAATTGTCGCTGTTGCCTTCCGGTGTCGTGCGGCCCGGAAAGCTTTCGGTCATCGGCAACGGCGTGGTGGTGGACCTCAACGCGCTGATCGGAGAGATCGATGCGCTCAAGGCCATGGGTATTTCCATCACGCCCGACAATCTCCGCATCGCCGAAAACGCGACATTGATCTTGCCGCTGCATCAGGAACTCGATGCGTTGCGCGAGGGCGCAAATCCGGCGACGCGTATCGGCACCACCAAGCGCGGCATCGGGCCTGCCTATGAAGACAAGGTCGGCCGCCGCGCCATCAGATTCATGGACCTGGCCGATTTGCCGGCGCTCAACCACAAGATCGAGCGATTGCTGGCGCATCACAATGCTTTGCGGCGCGGACTCGATCTTCAAGAGTTCAAAGCCGCGGACATCTACAAGGATCTTGCAAAGATCGCGCCCAAGGTTTTGCCCTACATGGATTCCGTGTGGTCGCTGCTTGACGCCAAGCGCCGGGAGGGCAAACGCATCCTGTTCGAAGGGGCGCAGGGCGCGCTGCTCGACATCGACCATGGCACCTATCCGTTCGTGACGTCCTCCAACACGGTTGCGGCGCAGGCGGCGACCGGCTCGGGCCTGGGCCCGAACGCAATCGATTATGTGCTCGGCATCTGCAAAGCCTATACGACACGGGTGGGGGAGGGGCCGTTTCCGACCGAGCAGGAGAACCAAATTGGCAAGACGCTCGGCGAGCGTGGCCGCGAATTTGGCACGGTCACCGGGCGCGCGCGGCGTTGCGGCTGGTTCGACGCCGTGCTGGTGCGCCAGACGGTGCGTACCAGCGGAATCGACGGGCTGGCGCTTACCAAGCTCGACATCCTTGACGGTTTCGATGAACTCAAGGTCTGCGTAAGTTATCGTCTGGACGGCCGGGAAATCGATTATCTTCCGGCCGGCGAGCGCGCCCAGGCCAAGGTTGAGCCGGTGTACGAGACGGTGGCCGGCTGGCAAGAGCCGACCGCGCGAGCGCGTTCGTGGGCACAACTGCCGGCGCAGGCGATCAAATATGTGCGCCGCATCGAGGAACTTGTCGGTTGCCCGGTGGCTTTGCTGTCCACCAGTCCGGAACGCGAGGATACGATCCTGATGAAGAATCCGTTCGAAAGCTGAAGGCCGAAGTTCTAAGCTTTATCTGGAACAAACAGTAACCTGAAAAATACGATGGCCGATTACTACCCCCTGATCGCG
Source organism: Rhizobium sp. Q54 (assembly GCA_945861895.1). Taxonomy (GTDB): domain Bacteria; phylum Pseudomonadota; class Alphaproteobacteria; order Rhizobiales; family Xanthobacteraceae; genus Pseudolabrys. Next base: position 12,830 of record CAMAWF010000044.1, on the reverse strand, counting down.
CGTGCCGTTGCCGGTCTCGACAAGAACACCGGCGAAGTCCGCCGTGCGCTTTATGAACGGGCGCGTACCGCGCTGGTGACCAAGTTGCGCGGTACTATTCCGCCATTGAGCGAGTCCGACATCACCCGCGAGCGCCTCGCGCTTGAGGAAGCGATCCGCGGCGTCGAAGCGGACGCCGCGCGGCAGCCGCGCGACACGTCATATCCAGAATTGGACGCAATGGAAGAGACTTACGCATCGTCGGAAGCCGAATCCGGCCGCGCGGCACGCGATTGGCCTTCGCTGAGCGACCAGGGGCTCAAGGGATTTCGTGATGTCGTCAGCGATGCCGACAATCTCGGCGATGCCAGCGCGAAAGCCAGAGAGTCCGCACGCGATGTTTACGACGCAATTCCGCCGGGTCGGCCGTTTTCGTCACGCAATGAGGATTATGAGCGTCTGGAACCTCGCGTCGAGTTGGAAGGGTACCGGCATATTCCCGCCGATTCCGGGTTGGCACATTCACTCGATCCGGTCGAATTGTCCGACATGCCGCCGGTGCCGCGCGCAGCGCCGTCGTCGCCGCGCTACGACGATATCGAAGATGGCTACAAGGGCCCGCAGCGTTCGTACCGAGGGTTAATCAAGATCGTCGCCTTGTTGCTGGTTGCCGCAGCCGCAGGTGGCGCTTATTGGCAGCGCGACAGCCTTGCTTCGCTCTATACCCGTATCCGCGGCCAGCCGGCGCCGCTCACACGCGAAACCGCAGCCACCATTCGGCCGAAAATCGCCGACCGCGTGGGCGGGGCGCAAGATTCTGCGGCGCGGCCAAGCACCGCTCCGGCGGCCTCGGTTGCTCAAAAGGTCGTGCTCTACGAGGAGGATGCGAGCGACAGCCAGGGCAAGCGTTTCGTCGGTTCGGCGCTGTGGCGGACCGAGACGGTATCGCCGGGTCCCGGACTTGCTCCCGAGCTTGCCGTTCGTACGGACGTCGAGATTCCCGAACGCCACATGCGGATGACCTTGTCGCTTCGCCGCAATACCGACAAGGCGCTGCCGGCCAGCCATACGATCGAGATCATATTCACGCTGTCGGCGGATTTCTCCGAAGGCGGTATCGCCAATATTCCCGGTCTGCTGATGAAACAGGGGGAGCAGACGCGCGGCGTGCCGCTCGCCGGATTGGCCGTCAAGGTGACCAATAACTTTTTCCTGATCGGCTTGTCGGCTGTCGAGTCCGACGTGCAACGCAACGCTCAGCTGCTCAAGGAGCGCTCCTGGTTCGACATTCCCGTCGTCTACAACAACGGCAAGCGCGCTATTCTCGCAGTGGAAAAAGGTACGCCAGGCGAGCGTGTCTTCGAGGAAGCGTTTAAGGCCTGGGGTCAGTGACGTTCTGGCGCGGCTGAGAATTTTCGCTCGCGACCGTAGAATTCCGCAATCGCCTATTCCGATGCCCGCGCGTGCCGCGACGAACGCTTTTTCTCTCCGGGCCATTTGGCGCCCGTCCGGCGCATGGCCTTTACCGCCGCCGCCGGGGTGCCGGATTTTTCAGCGATAAGCCGGTCTTGTTCCTCGATAAACGCACGTGCAGGTGCATCGCCATCGAGGCCGCCAAGAATATTGCTTGGAATGCGACAATTGGAGCGCAGCGATTCGTCTTCGTACAACACGTCGAACAAAGTGAACTCAATTCGCGTCGCCGGTTTTTTCGCCATTGTTAGTCTCCGGTCTTTATTTTTTTGGCCGTCTCGAGAGGTGGCCCAAGGCGCGGGGCAGCAAGGCCATGCAAGATTCGAAACGGCCTTTATATGGGCCGACAATGATGCCGATGCAATCGGTTTGCCTAGGGGGTGCAGTGCCGACGGCAGTGCATAGCGCCTGCCGCCGGTTTGCTTCGGTTCGCTAGTGTGCCGTCGCTGTTTCCGGCGCCTCGATGGATGCGATGCGGCTCTTCACGGCCTTCTGGATCTTCTCGAAGGCGCGCACCTCGATCTGCCGTACGCGTTCGCGCGAGACGCCGAATTCCTCGGCCAGCTGCTCAAGCGTTATCGGCTCCTCGGCCAGCCGGCGCGCTTCGAAGATGCGCCGCTCGCGTTCGTTGAGTACGCCGAGCGCGTCGGTGAGCGCCTTGCGGCGATTGTTGAACTGCTCGTTGTCGACCAGGATGCGTTCCTGGCTCGGGCTTTCGTCAACGAGCCAGTCCTGCCATTCGCCGGAATCACCATCCTCGCGTATCGGCGCGTTCAACGACGTATCGCCGCCGAGCCGGCGGTTCATGTCGACCACGTCCTTCTCGGTTACACCGAGCCGCTTTGCGATGGTCTTGACCTGATCGGGGCGCATGTCGCCTTCATCGAGCGCGGAAATCTTGCTCTTGGCCTTGCGCAAGTTGAAGAACAACTTTTTCTGATTGGCGGTGGTGCCCATCTTCACCAGCGACCATGAGCGCAGGATGTATTCCTGGATGGCGGCCTTGATCCACCACATGGCGTAGGTCGCGAGCCGGAAGCCTTTTTCCGGCTCAAAGCGCTTGACCGCCTGCATCAGACCGACATTGCCTTCGGAGATGACCTCGGCGATCGGCAGACCGTAGCCGCGGTAGCCCATGGCGATCTTGGCGACGAGGCGCAGATGGCTGGTGACGAGCTTGTGGGCGGCGTCGCGGTCGCCGTGTTCGCGCCAGCTTTTGGCCAGCATGTATTCCTGCTGCGGTTCCAGCATCGGGAACCGGCGGATTTCTTCCAGATAGTGGGTAAGTCCGGATTCGGCCTTCAAGGCCGGCAAAGTGGCAGAACGGGCCATAACAGCGCCCTCCTAGTGATGCCCCCAGTTGACCCGGCGGGCTAAAAGACACCGCCGCTCCCCGAGCCGACGGCGCCGATGCTGCGACCGCGAAAGATTGATCGCAGGTGCAGCATAGCGGACATTGGGGGCGAAATAAAGCTTCCGGCCCGTCAAGTCGCCGTGACCGCAACGCGATTGCGGCTGACAATCAAGCCATTGTTTTGGTTGAATTTTTCCTGGCGTTACGGCTGGTCTTCACGCATTTGCGCAATCCGGTCGCGTAAACGCGCAAGATCGGCCGGCAGTTCCGAGCGGAATTCCAGTGTCTTTCCGGCGGTGGGGTGTTCGAAGCCCAAGAGATAGGCATGCAATGCCTGCCGGCCAAGGTTTTCAAGCGCCATGCGGGCTTGCGGCCCCAGACGGCTCGCCTTGGTCTTGAAGCCGGCGCCATAGACCGCATCGCCCAGCAAAGGGTGGCCGATATGGGCCAAATGCACCCGGATCTGGTGGGTGCGCCCGGTCTCCAGCCGGCAGGCCAACAGGCTTGCGACCGGCAAGCTCGTGGCTGATTTGCCTTCAAGCGGATATCGCTCCAGCACCTGCCAATGGGTGATGGCCGCCCGGCCGTCCGCACGCACCGCCTGGCGGTCGCGCGCGCGCGGATGGCGGTCGAGCGGGGCGTCGATCGTGCCCTTTGGTCGCTCTGGTGCCCCCCAGACCAGCGCCAGGTACCCCCGGATCAACGGGCCTGTACGGCCATGATCGGCGAATTGTCGGGCGAGCGACTTGTGTGCGTGGTCGGTTTTCGCGACCACCATGAGACCGGTGGTGTCCTTGTCGAGCCGGTGCACGATGCCCGGCCGCTTCACCCCGCCAATCCCCGACAGGCTATCCCCGCAATGGGCGATCAGCGCATTGACCAACGTGCCGGAGCGATGCCCGGCCGCCGGATGCACGACCAGCCCGCGCGGCTTGTCGATCACGATCAGGTCCGCGTCCTCGTAAACGATATTGAGCGCAATGGCCTCGCCTTGCGGTGCGGCCGGTTCGGCCGGCGGCAGGACGACGGTCACGGTCTGCCCGGATTTGACGTGCTGGCCCGGATCGCGGATCGTGCGGCCATCGATCGCGACTTCGCCCGCCAGGATCAGCGCCTTGAGGCGCGAGCGCGACAATCCGGCAATGCGGGCGGCGAGCACGCGGTCGAGCCGCCCGCCGGCCTCCTCGCCGGCGATCACAACGGTTTCCTGCACGCGATCCGCCATGAGCCATTCCTTGCACGACGACGACGAAAAGCCACTCGATCCCGCCGCGGCGCGCATCGTCGCCAAAGTGCGCGGGTTGATGCTGATCGGCGGCGGCGCCATGCTGATCGGCATCGCCGCGATCTTTGCCGTCATCGGCTATCGCGTTTTCAGCAGTGAGGGAAGCGCCGCCGTTGTGGACGCCAGTGCGATGCTGCCCAAAGGCGCGCGGGTGGTTTCCACGGCTGTGGCGCAAGACCGTATCGCGGTGACGATCGAGACCGCCGCGGGGCTCGAAATCCGCATTTTCGATATCAAAACATTGAAGCCGGCCGGGCGCTTGCGCCTCACCACGGAGCCGTAATTCGCGCTGTCACGATCCGGTCACCGCGTCCCGGCTCTAGCCTTTTGTTTGAGCATGATCTTTTCCGAAAACCGGTTCCCACTTTTCGGGATCATGCTCTCTTTCTTGTTCCCGGTGCCGCGGTAATGCTACCCCTATCCGCTCGTTTCGTATGCTGCAGGAGGCAATGATGGCAAAATCTCCGGACAAGTCCGGCCCCAAGATCGGCTCGAAGACCGGCGGCAAATCGGCGGCCGCAAGCGCCGTGGCGGACGATCCCGCCGGCACGGGCAAGATCATTGTCGGCAAGAGCGGAAAATACGAAATGCTCGACCTGCATTACGGCAACCGGCACGGCCTGGTGACCGGCGCCACCGGCACCGGCAAGACGGTTTCGCTGCAGGTTCTGGCCGAGGGCTTTTCGAAAGCCGGCGTGCCTGTTTTTGCGGCCGACATCAAGGGCGACCTGTCGGGCATTTCGGCGGCGGGCGAGGCCAAGGAGGCTTTCGTCAAGCGCGCGGCCGACATGGGACTGAAATATCAGGCCGACGAATTCCCGGCGATCTTCTGGGATGTGTTCGGCGCCGAAGGACATCCGATCCGCGCGACGATTTCCGAAATGGGGCCGCTGCTGCTCTCGCGCCTGATGCAGCTCAACGACACGCAGGAAGGCGTGCTCAACATCGCCTTCCGCATCGCCGACCAGGAGGGCCTGGCGCTCCTCGATCTCAAGGATTTGCGCGCCATTCTCAGCCACGTCGCCGAAAACGCGGCGGCGTTGCAAAAAGAATTCGGCAATGTGTCGGCGGCGACCGTCGGCACCATCCAGCGCCAACTGCTGGTGCTGGAGAACCAGGGCGCGGCGTCGTTTTTCGGCGAGCCGGCGCTGGATATCGCGGACTTCATGCGCGTCGACCGTGACGGCCGCGGCATCATCAACATTCTTTCCGCCGACAAGCTGATCGCCAATCCGCGCCTGTATGCGACGTTCCTTTTGTGGATGCTCTCGGAAATGTTCGAGAAGCTCCCTGAAGTGGGCGATCCCGACAAGCCCAAGCTGGTGTTCTTTTTCGACGAGGCGCATCTGTTGTTCAACGACGCGCCGAAGCCGCTGCTGGAAAAGATCGAACAGGTCGTGCGCCTGATCCGCTCCAAGGGCGTGGGCGTCTATTTCGTCACGCAAAATCCGCTCGATGTGCCGGACACCGTGCTGGCGCAGCTCGGCAACCGCGTGCAGCATGCCTTGCGCGCCTTCACGCCACGCGACCAGAAGGCGGTGAAGGCCGCCGCCGACACGTTCCGGCCGAACAAGAATCTCAACACCGCGCAGGTGATCACCGAACTGGGCAAAGGCGAGGCGCTGGTGTCGTTCCTGGAAGGCAACGGCGTGCCGTCGATGGTGGAGCGCACCATGATCCGGGCTCCCGCCGCGCGCCTCGGCGTCGTGACCGCGGTCGAGCGCAACGCCGTGATCGCGCGCAGCCCGGTCAAAGGCAAATACGACACGACGATCGACTCCGAATCCGCCTACGAGATTTTGCAGAAGCGGGTGAAAAACACCGCGGCCCCGCCGGGCGGGCAGGGGCAGCAGCAGGGCGAGGACGGCGGCGGCGGATTGCTCGGCCAGCTCGGCAATACGCTCGGCTCTATTTTCGGCACCACCCGCCCGCGCGGCCAGCGGTTGAGCACCGGTCAGCTGGTTACGCGCGAGATCACGCGCTCGGTGGCCAATCGCGTCGCCGGAAAAATCGCCGCCGACTTGGGCAAATCGCTCGGCGGCTCGGTGGGCGGCACGATCGGGCGCGCCATTGTGCGCGGAACGCTGGGCGGCATTTTGCGGCGCTGACACACACTGCGCGGCAATGCGAATTGCCGCGCTTGCGCCGGCCGGCAATTCGGGGTTATTTGCGAGCTATTGCCGAAAGCTCCCTTCGTCTAGCGGCCCAGGACGTCGCCCTCTCACGGCGAAAACAGGGGTTCGAGTCCCCTAGGGAGCGCCACGCTGCCCCAAACTCGATCGTAGAGATCGGTCCCGCCTCTCATACATCCGCCTTCGCAAGCCGCCGCTCGTCGTCAACCATATAGTCGCGAATGACCGGAACCGCGTCGCGCGTCTTGCCGACCAGCAGCTGAAACACCAAGTCGGCGCCGACGAGGAAGCTGATCTCGACCGCGGTCAGATAAAATTCCCACATGCGCGCGAAGCGCTCGCCCATCATGGCGACGACTTCGGTGCGCCGCGCCATGAAGCGCTCGCGCCAGGCCTTGATCGTCCAGTAGTAGTGCAGGCGCAAAAACTCGCAGTCGGATGACCACAGTCCGACGCGTTGCACGGATTCGAACACCTCGGACAACGCCGGCGCATAGCCGCCGGGAAAGATGTATTTTTGAAAAAATGGTCCGGTGTAACCCGGCGGCTCCATGCGGCCGATGCAGTGGACGAGCGCGAAGCCGTCCGGCGTGAGCAGATTTTTGATGGCGCCGAAATACTCGTCGAAATTGGCGACCCCGACAGCCTCCATCATTCCCACCGAAACGATCCGATCGAATGTCCCGGAAATCTCGCGATAGTCTTTCTCGAGGAATGTCACTTTGTCGACGACGCCTGCTTCGGCCACGCGCTGCTGTGCGACGGCGATCTGTTCGGGTGAGAGGTTAAGGCCGGTCACCTGCACGCCGCAAAAGCGCGCCAGATAAATCGCAAGCTCGCCCCAGCCGGAGCCGATTTCGAGAACTTTCATGCCCGGAATGAGATTGAGCTTCGCCGCGACGTGGCGAATCTTATCGCGCTGCGCCTGCTCGAGGCCGACATCGGGCGTGCGCCAATAGGCGCACGTATAGGTCATCGAAGAATCCAGCCACAGGCGATAGAAGCTGCTGGGGATATCGTAGTGGTGGCGAGCATTGCGCGCCGTGATGCCGACCGGATTGTGCATCTGCCAGCGCCGGAAGCGGCGGCGAATGTTGCGGATCGCACGCTGGAGCGGATGTCCCCTCAGGTTGCTGCGTTGCAGCCAGAACAGCCAGAGCAAGTCGTGCAGCGTCGAGCCGTTCTCGAACGTGATGCGGCCATCCATGTAACCTTCGGCGACCGCAAGTTCGGGATTGAAGAAAAGTTCCCGCCCGATCTTGGCGTCATGCAGACGGACAGTGACGGCCGGCCCGTCTACGCCCGATCCGAACGACGCCTGCTCTCCGCGCGGGCCGATCACCGTCAGACGTCCGCGTTTGATCGCGCGCCGCAACAGGTGGGACAAAATCAGCATCGGAGAAAACTCAAAGCCGTTGGAGAGCGTTTATCTTTCGTCTTGCAGGCAACGATCTTGCGCCGGCGGCTCAACGGCAAATCTGGCGGCCGGTGTAATACGGCCGCGGTCGCGCCTGCGCATAGGATGCGTGGGACGCCGCAAGCGCCTCGCGCGCGCAGCGTCCGCCCATGACGCCGGCCATCGCCATGCAATGCTGCAGCGTCGGGAAGTTGCAATAGCTGCGTCCGCCGTCGGACCGGCACCAGGTGGCGGCGTCCGTGTGCGTTGCCGCGCCGAGGCTGCACACGATAACGACGAAGCCGGCGACGGCGAGTGCACGCATGGGAAATCTCCGCTTGTTGGTGCATAGTGCCGAAATGACCGGAACCGAGCAATGGCCTACCGAGCTGCGCCTGCACAAAGACCGCAAGGCGCTGACCATCGCCTTCGATGACGGCGAGAGCTTCGAGCTTGCCGCCGAATATCTGCGGGTGAAAAGCCCGAGCGCCGAGGTGCAGGGCCATTCGCCCGACGAGCGCAAGACCGTGCCGGGCAAGAAGAACGTCATGATCATCGACGTTGTTCCGGTCGGCAATTATGCCGTGCGGCTGATGTTCGACGACCTGCACTCGACCGGCATTTTCAGCTGGGATTATCTGCGCGAACTCGGCCGCAACCGGGCGATCAATTGGCAGGAGTATATCGACGAGCTGGCCGTCAAGGGGCTGTCGCGCGAGCCGCCGGCGCGTCACTAGAGTCTGATCCAGCGACATTGAATCAGACAGCGCCGCATACTCGCTTTACCTCTCCCCGCAAGCGGGGAGAGGGAGCGCGCTGCCGATGCGGTAGCCGCTTCACTCTCAATGGATCAGACTCTAGCGCAGGACGTGTACGACCGTCCCGATATTCACGCGCTCGTAGAGATGTTTGACGTCGTCATTGGTCATGCGGAAACAGCCTGACGACGCGGCTTCGCCGATCGACTCCGGATCGTTCGAGCCGTGGATGCGGTAGAGCGTCGAGCCGAGATACATCGCGCGCACGCCCAGCGGATTTTCCGGGTCGCCACCTTTCATGAAGGCCGGCAGGCCCTTCTGGCGCGCATGCATTTGCGGCGGCGGCGTCCAGTCCGGGTTTTCTTTCTTGCCGGTGACTTTATGCATGCCCGCCCATTGGAATCCGGCGCGGCCGACGCCGATGCCGTAGCGCACCGCTTCGCCGCCATCGAGCACGTAATACAGCCGCCGTTCCTTGGTGTTGATGACGATCTCGCCCGGCTTGTATTTGCCGGTGAAGTTCACGGTGCGGCGCGGGATCAGCGAGATGCCGAATTTCGACCGCGGCGTGCCGCCGGTGAAGCGCTCGTCCGGATCGCTGTTATAGACCGGCGCCGCCAAGCTCGCACCGGCGGTGACGATCAGACCGGCTGCAAGCACCAGGCCGGCGGCGAGGACGATACCGGCCAGAAAACGCGAACGCATCACGAACTCCCGTGCAAAATTTTTGTCGCGGTAATGAGGCATAATTTGAAAAACGCGGCAACCGTTTTTCCGCCATGCGGTAGGAAAAATATGGTGGGCGCTTTAGGGATTGAACCTACGACCTCTCCCGTGTGAGGGAAATACACTCTTTGAGAATTCAAAGACTTACTGACGTTTAAGTTCGTTTTCCACGGATTCTCCGCATCGATTCAACCGATCATGGAAGCAGGTCAAAGTCAGTTGTCGGGGGTAACAGTGGACATTACCCTCAGCTCAGGTCACTTCCGCATCTGACCCCACCCGGACCTCGCGGCATGTCCGCCTTTACGCCGCTATTCGGGGCAAAACGGACGAAACTAGTCTGAGTTTTGTCGGTCCTGACCCGCGGCGGCCTAATTAGTCGATTCCAGATGGTTATCTGGCGTGCCCGTCTTCAAGACATTGGTGCGGTCGGGTAAACTGGGGCTGGTCGCTTGGATGCTTGCACGATGACCAGTCGAGATGCCGACGCCCCGGCGCAGAGTCGAGAAGCGCAACTGCGTTTCGATCGCTATGTCCTCGATCTTGATCGCGGCGCTCTCCTCCTCGATGAGAGCGAAATGACACTGCGGCCCAAGACCTTCGCGGTGTTGCAATACCTCGTCGAGAACTCCGGCCGGCTCGTTTCTAAAGAGGAGCTCTTTGCCGCAATCTGGCCGAACCTCGCCGTCACGGATGATACGCTGGTGCAGAGCATCGGCGAATTGCGACGGGCATTTGGAAAAGACGGGCCGCATCTGATTCGGACCATTCCGCGCCGCGGCTATCGATTTGAGGCGGCCGTGTTGAGCGTTGCGCCAGCCGCTTACAACGACAGCCCCCAATTGGCCGCGCCTAGCATCCCGGCTCAGACATCGACATGGCGTGCCACATTCGCCAGCTCGCGCGGGCGACTATTCGCCGCCTTAGTTCTGGTAATTCTGCTCGCCGCGGGGGCGGCGTGGACCGGTAGCAGCTATGAGCTGAGGTTTTTCAACTCTTTGCGCGGTGGAAATCAATCCGCAGGAAGTATCGCAGTCGGCACAAGACCGGCAATCGCCGTTCTCCCCTTCCTCAACCAAAACGACGATTCGGCTCGTGAGTATTTCGTAGATGGACTAACGCAAGACATTATCAATTCGCTAGGACGGTTTTCCGCACTGACCGTGATGTCGTGGAATGCCGTCCTGCCGTACAAGGGCAAACCTGCAAGCCCCAGCGAGATCGGCCGCGCCCTTGGGGTGCGCTACCAAGTCGAAGGTGGCGTTCGCCATACTGGTGAGCGCGTGCGTGTGACCGTACAACTCGTCAATACGGATGGCCGCGTTCTTTGGTCTTCCAACTTCGACGAGGCGCTTGCTGAACTTTTCTCCCTGCAAGACAAGATCACCACTCAGATTGCCGGAGCCTTGGCAATTCGGGTTACGCAGGTCGAACAACAGCGGGTGGTTGCCAAGCCGACGGAAAGCTTTCAAGCGTACGAATACGTACTACGCGCGAGACCCAGCCTGAACCGCCCGGAACGCGCCAATATCGCGGAGGCGCGCGTGCTGCTCAGGCGCGCGATCCAACTCGATCCGAACTACGCGGCTGCCTATGCAGCGCTCGCCGAGACTTTCCATATCGCTGTCTCGATGGGCTGGGCTGAGTCACCTATGGCATTTCTCAGCCGTGCGGAGGAATTGGCAAACAAGGCAATCAGTCTCAACGATTCCGATGTGCGCGCGCGCATTATCCTCGGCCGTATCCAACTTTTCCATCAGCGATACGAGCAAGCGAAGGAAGAGTTGGATGAAGCGATGGCCATCAATCCGAGCGATGCTCATGGCCTTGCCGCCCGCGGCAATATCCTGATGTGGCTAGGACAGACGGATGCTGCGATTGAGGCATTGGAGCTGGCGGAACGTATCGATCCCGAACTCAATGCGTTCGATCGAAATGCCCTCAGCATGGCCTACTATCTGAAGGGGCGCTACAAGGCGGCCATTCGCCAAGCTGAACTGAACATCCATAAGACTGGCGTTGCGCACTTCAGTCATGCAATGTTGGCCGCGGCCTCTGCACAGCTCAACCGGCCCGAGGATGTCCGTCGGGCAGTGTCCATGATCCGCCGAACTGACCCTACCTTCGATGCGCAGGAGTTTGGCAGCAAACTTCTGAACGCGGCGGATCTAGAGCATTTGCGGGACGGCTTTCGAAAGGCCGGTCTCTATGCCGCCGTTGCGCCGGCAGGCAACTGATCGCTAGCGCTTCCGAATTTGCGCGCGGTTTTGATTTGCCTTGGCGATGTTCTCAGCTAGCTCCTGCTGAAACAGCTCCCGCCCGGCTGGACCTCCAAAAATGTAGAGCTTGCCGGCACTGATCAGCCAGCTTTCCGGATCAGCATCGACTATTCTGCCGAGCGCCAGTGCCATGGCGCAGAAATTCGTGAACTGCGGTGCATAGTGCGCGGGGGCAACCTTGAAAAGCTCGCGATGATCCGGGCGCGAAAACCGATAGCGGTGCTCATCCCATTCATGTTCTATCTCGGGCAATCCAGGCGTGGCCTTCCCGAGAGTGAAATAAGCGACTGGGTCGTAGCCTTTGATTGCCAGCAGGCCGTTGTCGCCTGCAAAAGTCGGCATCGGTACGGCTAACGGTGAAGCGGCGACAAGCGCAACTAGGCGAAGAGCACTTCGGCGCGAAAGAGCGTGCATTGCGATTTCTCTCTGCAAACCGCGCAAAACCTGCGTGAACTACGGCCATGCGCCGGGTCGGCAAGTCGGAATAGCTTAGGCCAAGCCATTTCAAGCTGCAAACTAGGCACCAGCTCTGGGGAACCGGTCAACCGCTTTAGATTTCGGGAAAATTTCGTCCGTTCCTTCAGTTTCCTTCGTTACCGCGAGGGCCCGTTCTGGTTGGCTCACGCGGGATCAGAGGTCAGAGGAGAGGAGAGCAACATGAGCCGACCTGGTACGATCATTGCGGTTTCGATGTCTCTGCTGGTTCTCGCGTCTGTCGTTCAGGCGGAGCCGGTGAAGTTCGAGGCCCTTGTTTCGCAAAAGGAAGCCATTCGGCTTGACTTTGCCGACTCGAGCAAGCGCTTCTTCCTGTTGGTCCGGCGGGAAGGCAAGACCGAAGGCCAGGGTCCGCTCGCAGGGGCGAATGTTCAGGAATATGGGGCTCACGACGTCGTTCCAGGCATCGGCGGCGAACCGCACGGTTATCTCGAATTCGCCGCGACCGACGGCAGCAAGACGTACCTGAAGTGGACAATACATGCCGTATTCGTCCTGGGACCTGACGGCAAGCCGAAGCTCCTTGACAATGGAGTATGGCAGGTCATCGGCGGCACGGGCAGATGGGAGAAGCTCAAAGGTGCGGGGACATTTCGTCTGCGGTTTCTTGGGTCGACCGACCGGCGGTTCGTAATGGAAGGTGAATTCGGGCAGCATTGATGGCCAGTCGCTAACCGGCTCAAGGCAGATGGCAGTCACTCTGGTCGAGGTGTCAAATCTCAAATGTCTCGGTACCGTTAGGTAAGTCCGAAAGTGGCACTAAGCGGAAGTGCATAAGCCGCCGAGCAACGTCCGCTTTGGGGTGATTTTGTTGAAAAAGTCCGGCAATAAATCGAGGCGGATCGCGTCGCGAGGTTGACGGCGCGCTAGACCGGCGGCCCGATGTACTGTCAGGCTGGTTTCAGGTTCGGTATCGGTATCAGTTTCGCCAGTTTCCGGAGGTTCTGGGCGGT
>CAMAWF010000043.1 GCA_945861895.1 Rhizobium sp. Q54 | reverse complement strand
TCGATGGAAGTGTCATGAGCAACAAGATGTGGGGTGGACGCTTTGCCGCGGGCCCCGACGCCATCATGGAGGAGATCAACGCCTCCATCGAATTCGACCGGCACCTTTACCGCGAAGACATCGCGGCGTCCAAGGCGCATGCCGCCATGCTTGCCAAGCAGGGCATCATCACGCGCGAAGATGCCGGCAAGATCGCTCACGGTCTAGACACGATCCTGTCAGAGATCGAGGGCGGCAAGTTCGAATTCAAGCGCGCGCTCGAAGACATCCACATGAACGTCGAGAGCCGGCTTGCCGATTTGATCGGGCCGGCGGCCGGGCGGCTGCACACCGCGCGCTCGCGCAACGACCAGGTGGCGACCGATTTTCGGCTGTGGATGCGCGCGATGATCGACGCCATCGACGCCACTCTCGCCGGTTACCAGCGCGCGCTGGCGGAAAAGGCGCTCGCGCATGCCGGAACGGTGATGCCGGGCTTTACCCATTTGCAGACCGCGCAGCCGGTCACCTTCGGGCACCATCTGCTCGCCTATGTGGAAATGGCCGGACGCGACCGCGGCCGGTTTGCCGACGCGCGCAAGCGGTTGAACGAATCTCCGCTTGGCGCCGCCGCGCTCGCCGGCACGTCGTTTCCGCTCGACCGCGACATGACGGCGAAGGCGCTCGGCTTCGACCGCCCGGCGGCAAATTCGCTCGACGCCGTCTCCGACCGCGACTTCGCCATGGAAACGCTCGGCGCGGCCTCGATCGCGTCGATCCATCTTTCGCGGCTCGCCGAGGAGATCGTGATCTGGACCTCCCCGCTCACCGGTCTGGTCAGGCTTTCCGACAAATTCACCACCGGCTCCTCGATCATGCCGCAGAAGCGCAATCCCGACGCCGCCGAACTGGTGCGCGCCAAGACCGGCCGCATCGTCGGGGCTTCGCACGCGCTGCTGATGGTGATGAAGGGCCTGCCGCTCGCCTATGCCAAGGATATGCAGGAGGACAAGCAGGGCGCGATGGACGCGCTGTCCGCGCTCGCGCTCTCGGTCGCCGCCATGACCGGCATGGTGCACGACATGCAGCCCGACGCCGCGCGCATGAAGAAGGCCGCGGGCGAAGGCTACGCCACCGCCACCGATCTCGCCGATTGGCTGGTGCGCACGCTCAAGCTTCCGTTCCGCGAGGCGCATCACATCACCGGCCGCATCGTCGCCAAGGCGGCGGATGCGGGTGTGATGTTGCACCGGCTGCCGCTCGCGGTCATGCGCGAGATCGAGCCGCGAATCACCGATGCGGTGTTTGCCGTGCTCACGGTCGATCGCTCGGTGAAAAGCCGCACCAGCTATGGCGGGACCGCGCCGAAAAACGTCCGCGCGCAGGCTCGCAAGTGGTTGCGAAAGCTCGCTAAAGAGCACAAATGACGGTGGACGGACCGCTTTGTCGACTCTCGCCTCCCGTGCCCGATCTGCTATGTTGCAGCCGATTTCAGGAGCCCGCTTCGTGACCCGAATTTATCACCGCCCGTTTTGCCGGCTGGCCTTGATCGGTGCGCTCGTCGCCGCGCTCGGGCTTGCGGCCTGCGGGCGCAAAGGGCCGCTCGATCTTCCGCCCGGCGCCTCGGTGACGGATGAGGTTCAGCCGGTGGCGCCCACTTTGATGCGCAACGTGGGCGGCCAGGCCCCCGCCAAGCCGATTGGCGGGAAGACCGCCGGTGACAGCATGGGTGTCGATGCCGACGGTCAGCCGATTGCGCCGACGGGGGCGAAAAAACGGATCCCCCTCGACGTCCTCCTGAACTGAGCGTGCGATGCACCACTTCGCTTATCGCGACGGCGTCCTCCACGCCGAGGCGGTGAATCTCGACACGCTCGCAGCGGCAGTCGGGACACCGTTCTATTGCTATTCCACCGCGACGCTGGAGCGCCATTACCGGGTGTTCGCCGGCGCCTTTGCCGACGTGCGCGCGCTCGTCTGCTACGCCATGAAGGCGAATTCCAATCAGGCCGTGATCGCCACGCTCGCCAGGCTTGGCGCCGGCGTCGATGTCGTCTCCGGCGGCGAGCTCAAGCGCGCGCGGGCGGCTGGAATTGCGCCGGCGAAGATCATGTTCTCCGGATTGGGCAAGACCGCGGCCGAGCTCGCGCAGGCGGTCGATGAAGGCATTCTTTGCGTCAATGTCGAATCCGAACCGGAACTGGAACTGCTTTCCTCGATCGCGGCTGCCAAGGGGCGCACGGCCGACATCTCGGTGCGCGTCAACCCCGATATCGACGCCAAGACCCACGCCAAGATCGCGACCGGCAAGGCCGAAAACAAGTTCGGCATTCCAATCGGCCGTGCGCGCGAGGTCTATGCGCGCGCGGCCAAGCTGCCGGGGCTCAAGGTTGCCGGCGTCGACATGCATATCGGCAGCCAGATCACAGAGCTCGATCCGTTCGGAGACGCCTTCACGCTGCTGGCGTCATTCGTTCGCACGTTGCGCGGCGATGGGCATGTCATTTCGCATATCGATCTCGGCGGCGGGCTCGGGATTCCCTATCGCGACGACAACGAGCCGCCGCCGCACCCGGACGCCTATGCCGAGGTGGTCAAGCGCGCGACGCGCGATCTGGACTGCATGCTGATCTTCGAGCCCGGGCGCCTGATCGTGGGCAATGCCGGTATCCTGGTCACGCGCGTGCTGTTTATCAAAACCGGCGAGGCCAAGACGTTTGTCGTGGTCGATGCCGCGATGAACGATCTTGTGCGTCCGACGCTCTACGACGCGCATCATGAGATCCGCCCGGTGGTGGAACCGCAGGCCTCCGCCCGCCGTATCCGCGCCGATGTGGTCGGGCCGGTGTGCGAAAGCGGCGATTTTCTCGCGCTCGATCGCGATCTGGTGGAGCCGCCGGCCGGCGCTCTCTTGGCGGTCATGTCGGCGGGGGCCTATGGCGCGGTGCAGGCCGGCACCTACAATACCCGCGCTTTGGTGCCGGAGGTATTGGTCCGCGGCGCAGAATGGGCGCTGGTGCGGCCCCGCCTCGAAGTCGACCAATTGATCGCATTGGATCGTATGCCACCCTGGCTGTGAGCTATGAAATAACACCGCTGGCCCGCAATTTTGGGCGTGTTAACGTGTTCTAGGATTCGACCGGGATCGGCTGACGGAGCGCCTTTTGGACGGTTTGGACCACCAGCGGCCGCGCGAAGAAGAGGCCACCTTTTTCATGCTGGCGCGGGCGCTGCGGCGGGCCCGCAGCACGATCTTTTGGGAACGGCTTTGGCCGGCGCTGGCGACGCTCGCCACCGCGATCGGTCTGTTCCTGGCGCTCTCCTGGGCGGGCCTGTGGTTGGCGCTGCCGCCGATCGGCCGGGCCATCGGCCTGTTCATTTTTCTTGTCGTTACGGCGGCCGCCACCGTGCCGCTGCTGCTGCTGCGCGTGCCGTCGGTCTATGACGGCTTGCGGCGGCTCGACCGCGGCAGCGGACTGCCGCATCGCCCGGCGACCGCGATCGCCGACGAGATTGCGGCGGCGCCGGACGATCCGGTCACCGCCGCGTTATGGCGGGCGCATATCGAACGGGCGATCCTGGCGGCGCGTATGCTCAAAGCCGGCTGGCCGTCGCCACGGCTCTCGCTGCGCGACCCGATTGCACTGCGCGCATTGGCCTTGATCCTCGTGGTCGCAAGCTTTTTCGCGGCCAGCGGCGAACGGGTCAAACGCATCACCGCCGCATTCGACTGGCAGGGCGTGGTGAGCCCGGCGAATTTTCGCGTCGACGCCTGGGTGACGCCGCCGACATATACGGGGCGCGCGCCGGTCATGCTTCCCGGTCTGCGGCCGGGCGATGCGGTGCAGGCGGCGGCGCCGGTCGCCGTGCCGGCCGGCAGCACTTTGGTCGTACGCGCCACCGGCAAAGTAAATCTCGATATCGTCCGCAAGGGCGGTCTGGAAGAAGCCGCCGCCGATCAGCGCGCGCATCCGCCGTCGGGCAGCGTGGAAAGCCGCTTCGTCATCAAGGACCATGGCAGCGCCACTTTGCGCGGCATCGGCAGCGGCGATCTCACCTGGGTCTTCAGCGCCGTCGCCGACCGGGCGCCGGTCATCGCGCTCACCAAGGATCCGGAACCGCAGGGGCGCGGCACGTTGCTGCTGGCGTACAAGATCGAGGACGACTACGGGGTGACCGAAGCGCATGCGACTTTCGCGCGCAAGCAGGAGCCGGGCGGCAACAATGCACCGCGTCCGCTTTTCGGCGCGCCGGACTATCCGCTCGTGCTTCCGCAGGCGCGCACCAGGAACGGCGTCGGCCAGACCACCAAGGACCTCACCGATCACGCCTGGGCCGGCGTGGATGTCGTCATGACGCTGGTGGCGCGCGATGAGGCCGGCAATGAAGGCCGCAGCGCGCCGCACGAGTTCCTCCTGCCGGAGCGCCCATTCTCCAATCCGATCGCGCGCGCGCTGATCGAGCAGCGCCGCACCCTTGCGCTCGATGCCGACGCCAAGCCGCGTGTGCTCACTGCGCTCGACGCGCTTGCAATGGCGCCGGAACAGTTCACGCCCGACACGCGCATCTATCTCGGACTGCGCTCGCTGTTCTGGGACCTCAGCCATTCCCGGTCCGATGACGCCCTGCGCGATGTGGTTGTGCGGCTGTGGGCGATGGCGGTGTATCTTGAAGACGGCAACGTGTCCGACGCCGAGCGGGCCCTGCGCGCCGCGCAGGAAGCCTTGCGCCAGGCGCTGGAGCGTGGCGCCAGCGACGAAGAGATCAAGAAACTGATGCAGGACCTGCGCGCGGCGCTCGACAAGTTCATGCAGGCGCTGGCCGAGGAGATGCGCAAGAATCCGCAGCAGCTGGCCCGGCCGCTCGACCGCAATACCCGCATGCTCAGCCCGCAGGACCTCAAGAGCATGCTCGACCGCCTGGAGAATCTGGCGCGCTCCGGCAACAAGGATGCGGCGCGGCAATTGCTCGAGCAATTGCGCTCGATGCTCGAAAATCTCCAAATGGCGCGCCCCGGCCAGCAGCAGGATGGCGACGACGGCGATGATATGATGTCGTCGCTCGACGAGTTGGGCGACATGATCCGCAAGCAGCAGCAATTGCGCGACCGCACCTTCCGTGAGGGACAGGATGGCAGGCGCGACCGCCAGCGCGGCGAACGCAATCAGCAGGGCGAGCGGCAGATGGGCGAGCTGCGCCAGGACCAGCAGGCGCTGCGCGACCGGCTCAATAAGCTGCTGCAGGAATTGCGCCAGCGCGGCATCGGTCAGCCGCAGCAGGGCCAGAAGGGGCAACAGGGTCAGCAAGGTCAGCAAGGCCAAGGCGAAATGGATCAGCTTGGCAGCGCCGGCGAGGCCATGGGCGATGCCGAAGGCCAGCTTGGCGACGGCAATGCCGACGGCGCCGTCGACTCACAAGGCCGCGCGCTCGAAGCCATGCGCAAGGGCGCGCAAGGATTGGCGCAACAAATGCAGCAGGGCATGGGTCAGGGGCCCGGCCAGCCCGGCCGCAACGGGCAGGCGCGTGCGCAGCAGGACACCGATCCGCTCGGCCGGCCGCTGCGCGGCCGGGATTACGGCGACGACGTTACGGTCAAGGTTCCGGGTGAGATCGACGTGCAGCGCGCGCGCCGCATTCTCGAAGAGCTGCGCCGGCGTTTCGCCGATCCGGCGCGCCCACAGCTTGAACTCGAATATCTCGAGCGGCTGCTGAAAGACTTCTAATAGGGTCGCCTAACGCCCTCCGGCCGCGAGCGCTTCTTTTGCCGCGCCCTGGATTTGTGCGAGCGATAGCGGCTTGGCGATCACATCATGGATCAGCGCGTTGAGGCCGTAGGCGCGTTCGCGCTGATCGGCATAACCGGTCATCAGTAGAATGACGACGTCCGGATAGTCGCGGGCAGCCGCGAGCGAGAGCGCGATGCCGTCCATCACCGGCATCTTGATGTCGGTCAGCAGCAGATCGAAGCCGCCTTTGTTGCGCGCCAGCTCGTCGAGCGCCTGGGCGCCGTCGCTGGTGGCGGTGGTGTCATGGCCATCCTCCTCGAGCGCGCGCGTGACAAGGCCGCGCACGGCTTCGTCGTCTTCGGCGATGAGAATGCGCGCCATATTCACTTCGCTCCAAGCGCGATGTCGCGGTGGGTGAAGAAGCGCACCAGCACGTCGTTGGCGTCCGCCGGGGGGGAAGCAAGCCGGCTGCGAAACGGCAGCGAGTCGCCGGGCACAAGAATGCTGCGCGAGGGTTGCGCGGTCCAGCTGTAGATTTCGTGTCCGGCGGCGTTGCGCACGGCAAATCGCATGCGCGGCACTTCGGCCGGCTTGCTCGCCAAACTGACGATCCTGCCCTCGACCACCAGCACGCTGACGCCGTCATGCGCTTCTTTCGTGATCTTGACGTCCTCGAAGACGAGGCCGCGCAGATTGACCGGCAGGCCGATGGCGGCAAACAGCGAGGCGGTCTGCGGAACAGCGCGGACCACGTCGGTGCGCCAGCCGACCAACGCGGTGTTGATGCCGACCAGAGCCAGAATAATCAGCGGTAGGCGCGTTGAGCGCCGGTTTTTCTTGCGTAACGCCTGCCGCCGGATGCGGCGCGCGGCAAAGCCTTCGATGTCCTCATGCTCAATCGTGTCGATCGGGGCGGCGGGCAGCGGCGCGTGGCCTTCCGGCGGCACCAGTGACGGCGCATCGGCAATCGCGACGGGTTCGTCCGCGGCCGCAACCGGGGCTGCGAATGCTTCGCTCTCCGGCGCCGGCTCTTCCTTCGGCAACGGCGCGACCGCGGCGACATCGTCGAGGGCTGCGGCAAATTCGGCGACCTCGTCTTTCGCGTGATCGCCGGCCGGCGAAGCCTGTTCCGGCGCCTGGTTGGTATTTTCTGCGGGCGCATCGGTGGGCGATCGCGCCTCGGCTTCCGCGATCACGTCGTCGACGAACGCGGCGACGGCCGCCGCCGGCTGCTGGCTCGGCGCAAACCAGGATGTCTTGCAGCGGGTGCAACGCACGGTCCGGCCGTTCGAGCCGACCGAAGCCGGATCGATCATGTAGGAGGTGGCGCAGCTCGGGCAGACGATCAGCATGGCTCAATCGCTGAGTTTGGACCGCCGAAATCTACCAGCCGTCCGTTAACGGATCGGAAACCATGATGTTGCCCTTGGTCCCCCGGCGAGTGGGCAGTCCGGCTATGGCCCAGACGTGATAATCCTGTAAAAACGCCTGTCGTAGCCGTCCGGCGCGATCGGGGCGGGCCCCCAAAAGGGGCCGCCGGCGGGGATTTTTCCGGAGAGGCGTGTGGTCCGATTCGAAAATGTGGGCTTGCGCTATGGGCTTGGCCCGGAGGTCCTGCGGGACCTTACGTTTCGCGTCGAGCCGCATTCGTTCCAGTTCCTCACCGGCCCCTCGGGCGCCGGCAAGACCTCGCTGCTGCGCCTGTTGTTCCTGTCGATCAAGCCGACCCGCGGCCTGATTACCCAGTTCGGCCACGATGTGGCGACACTGGGCAAGGACGCGCTGGCCACCTTGCGGCGCCGCATCGGTATCGTGTTCCAGGATTTCCGCCTGCTCGATCACATGACGACCTATGAGAACGTCGCGCTGCCGTTCCGCGTCATGGGCCGGCACGAGGACAGCTATCGCGACGAGGTGATCGAGCTGTTGAACTGGGTGGGCCTGGGCGAGCGGATGTGGGCGCTGCCGCCGGTGCTTTCCGGCGGCGAGAAGCAGCGCGCGGCGATTGCGCGCGCCGTCATCGCCCGGCCGCAGCTGTTGCTGGCCGACGAGCCGACCGGCAATGTCGATCCCAGCCTTGCGCAGCGGTTGCTGCGATTGTTCATCGAGCTGAATAAGTCGGGAACCTCGGTCATCATCGCGACCCACGACATTGCGCTGATGGACCAATACGATGCCCGCCGCCTCGTGCTGCACGACGGCCGGCTGCACGTCTACGATTGAGGCGAGCGATGATGGATATGCCCAAGAGCGACCTTACCGCGCCGACGCGGATGACCGGCGGGCTGCGGCCGCGCAACGAAACGCCGATGATCCCGAAGAATTCGATCTCCGGGCGCGCGCTGGTTGCCGTGGTCGCCATCATGACTTTTCTCGCCTCGCTCACCACCGGCGCGGTCATGCTGGTGCGCGCCTCGGCAAGCGAATGGCAATCGGACGTGGCGCGCGAGGTGACGATCCAGGTGCGCCCCGCGCCCGGCCGCGATCTCGACGCTGCCACGGCCACGGCCGCCGGGATCGCCCGCGCATTTCCCGGCATTGCCGAAGTGCGTCCCTATTCCAAGGAGGAATCTGCGCGGCTGCTTGAACCCTGGCTCGGCACCGGCTTGACGCTCGATGAGCTGCCGGTGCCGCGGTTGATCGTCGCCAAGCTTGCCCCCGATGCCGCGCCGGACCTCGCTCAATTACGCAAAATTGTCGGCGAGCAAGTCCCCGGCGCCAGCCTCGACGATCATCGCGGCTGGATCGACCGCATGGGCACGATGGCGGCGACCGCGGTGGCCGCCGGCATCGGCATCCTGGTGTTGATGTTTGCGGCAACCATGCTCTCGGTTGCCTTTGCCACCCGTGGCGCCATGGCGGCGAACCGGCCGGTCATCGAGGTGCTGCATTTCGTCGGCGCCAAGGACGGCTATATTGCTGGCCTTTTCCAGCGGCATTTCCTGCTGCTCGGCCTCAAAGGCGGCGTGCTCGGTGGCGGAGCCGCTTTGCTTTTGTTTGCGTTCGCCGGACTTTTCAGCGGCTGGTTCGTCGGCAATGCGAGCGTCAGTCAGGCTACGGCCTTGTTCGGCAGCTTTTCGATCGGCACCACCGGCTATATTTCCGTGGGAAGCCAGATCGTGCTGATCGCGGTGGTGACGGCGTGGACCTCGCGGCAGACAGTCAACCGCACGCTGGAGACGATCGACTAGCATGTTTGCCCGTCTCGCCCGCTGGATCGGTTTTGCGACCATGATGGCCGGTGTTGGCGGCGCCGTGGCGCTGGTCGCCGGATTCGGCCTGTTTGTCGGACGCTTGCCGGCCGAGGAGGCGCCGTTCGATCGCAAGGCCGATGGAATCGTGGTGCTGACCGGGGCTGCCTCGCGCATTCCCGACGCGATCGATCTGCTCGCCTCGGGACACGGCCAGCGGCTTTTGATCACCGGCGTGCACCGCGCCACCAGCGCGCGCGAAATTTCCCGCCTGCTGCCGCTCAACGAGCGGGCATTCGCCTGCTGCGTCGATCTTGACCGCTCGGCGCTTAATACGCTTGGCAATGCGATCGAAGCCAAGCGCTGGGTGCACGCGCGCGGCTTTCGCTCGCTGATCGTCGTTACATCGAGCTATCACATGCCGCGCGCCATGGTGGAGCTCGAACATCAGCTGCCCGATATCACGCTCATCCCGTTCCCGGTAATTTCGGAAAAAATCAAAAGCGAGCCGTGGTGGTCGAGTTCGGCCACCACAAGGCTGTTGTTTTCCGAATACCTGAAATATCTCTTTGCCGTGGTTCGCATGAACCTCGACCCGGATTTCGCCGCGTAAAAAGGATCAAGCAGCAGTGCTCATCACTATTCGCTCCGCTCTGTTCAATTTGCTGTTCTATCTCAATACCTTCGTGCACAGCGTTGCGGTGGTGGTGACGCTGGTGCTGCCGCGCCGCTGCGTCCTCAACGTTGCTAAATCCTGGGCGCGCGTCAGTCTGTGGATGCTGCGGCCGGTGTGCGGAATTGGCGTCGAATGGCGCGGCCTGGAAAAGATTCCATCAGGCCCGCTCATCGTCGCCTGCAAGCACCAGTCGGTTTGGGAAACATTTGTGCTGTTGACGCTGTTCAACGAACCGGCGTTCATCGTAAAGCGCGAACTGGTGTGGATACCGATGTTCGGCTGGGCGATGTGGAAGGGCCGCATGATCCCGGTCAATCGCGGCGCCGGTTCGCAGGCGCTCGCCGAGATGACCGCGCGGGCCAATTTTGAACTCAGATGGGGCCAGGGCCGTCAGATCATCATCTTTCCGGAGGGCACGCGGCGTCCCGCCGGCGCCGAGCCGAAATACAAATATGGCGTCGCACATCTCTACGCTGCATGCGGTGTGTCGTGTTTGCCGATTGCGCTCAATTCCGGCCTGTTCTGGCCGCGCCGCTCGTTCCGCCGCATTCCCGGCACGGTGATCCTCGAGGTTCTCGATCCGATTCCGCCGGGGCTCGACAAGGATGAATTCTTTGCGCGCCTGAAGAACGAGTTGGAGACGGCGACGGAACGGCTGGTCGAGGAAGGCCGCCGCGAACTTGAGCGCAATCTCTCAGGCTGACGGTGTGCGCTGCGATTCGTGCGATCCGGTCAGGCGTCCGGCGAGGATATGCAGATCGCCCTCGATAATTCCAAGCGCTTCAAGCGACTTCACGGTCTCGATCACGTAATCGCGGTTGGCTCCCGATTTCCCATGACCTTGGCGGAGGTGATGCAGTTGCTGTTCGAGCGATAGCCAGCCGGCATATTGCGGATGGCCACGGTCGATCACATAACAGAGTGCTTGCACGCGCCGTTGCGGGCTGTCCTTGAGCCACACGCTGCGCCGGCTTTCCCGGTAGGCCATGGTCACCTGCTCGCGCGCGCGCAGATAGGCGATTGTCGCCGCCCGCTTTTTCGCCGCAACGCGATAGGCGATGCCGCGGCACTTGCCGCCGCGGTCGAGGCCGAGCACCAGCCCAGGCCGCTCCGGCGTGCCGCGGTGCACGAACGAATAGACGCAAAGCGCCCGGTGCACCCCAACCATGCGCGCCGGCAGGCGTTCCAGGAAGTCGAAGCCCGGCCGCCACATCAGCGAGCCATAGGCGAACACCCACAGGTCTTCGTCGGCGTTCTCGAAATTGAGGTCCATGACAGCCGGGAATCGGATAAGACGACGCTTAAAGTGGCTCGCCGGTCCGCTCGCCTAACAGGCCCGCCGGCCCGGCGCAACACCGTGGAATTGCCGCATTCGGCGGCTCCCTTGAGGCACATGTCGTATCGCGACCGCGAATTCCCGCCCGGCTACCGTCCGGCCCCGCATTTTCCGCCGCCGCCCGCCCGCCGCAGCCGCGCATGGAAATATATTCTGCTGCTGGTCGTCGTTTTGGCGCTGACCGGATCGTGGATCGGGCTGTGGTACTACGCCGCCGAGACAACGGAAGAAACCATCGCCGGGTGGCGCGCGCGCGAGGCCAAAGTCGGCCGCATCCACAGCTGCGGCACGCAGAGCATCGGCGGTTTCCCGTTCCGCATCGAAGTGCGCTGCGATCGTGCGGGATTGCAACTCAACGGCACCGAGCCGCCGCTCGAACTCAAGACCGCCGATATTCTGATCGCGGCGCAAATCTATCAGCCGACTTTGCTCATCGGCGAATTCACCGGGCCGCTCACCATCGCCGAGCGCGGCCGCCCGCCGAACATCGTCGCCAATTGGGGACTCGGTCAGACCAGCGTGCGCGGATCGCCGAAAGCGCCCGAACGCGTGTCGATTGTGCTCGGCGACGCGACGCTCGACCGCATGGGTGCTGCCGGCGCCGAGGCGATGGTGAAGGCCAAGCGGATCGAATTGCACGGCCGCATGGCGGAAGGCTCGGCGGCCGACAATCCGGCGATCGAATTCGTGCTGCGGCTCGCGGCCGCGTCCTTGCCGGCGGTGCATCCGTTGGCGACAGCGCCGATTGACGCCGATGTCACCGCCATGTTGCGCGGGCTTAAGGACTTTTCGCCAAAACCCTGGCCGGTCCGTTTCCGCGAGATGCAGGCGGCGGGCGGACGCATCGACGTGACACAGGCGCGCATCGCGCAAGGCGAGACCATCGCGGTTGGCAAAGGTGCGCTGACGCTCAATGCGCGCGGACGGCTGGAAGGTCAGCTCCGGCTCACCGTTTCGGGCCTGCAACCGTTCCTCAACACGCTCGGCGTCGGCCGCAACGCGCCGGCGGCGCCTGCCGTCGATAAGCTCGCGGGCGCGCTCGATCGCCTGGCGCCGGGCCTCGGCGGCATTGCGCGCCAGCACGCGGGCGCCACGATAGCGGCCGGGATCGGCATGCTCGGCGAGCAGACCATTTTGGAAGGCAAACCGGCGGTCGCGCTGCCGCTGCGGTTTAGCGACGGTGCGATGTATCTTGGGCCGATCCCGATTGGGCAGACGCCGCCGCTGTTTTGAGCAGGCTACTCGTTGTCCGCCGCATAGGGCCGCGGCAGCGGCGCATCGGGCAGATGCGGATGCGCGCGGCCGAAATCCGGCACCGCCGAGTCCTGGCCGATCTCGACGATGCCTTTGCGGATCGCGCGGGTGCGGGAAAAATGCTTGAACAGCGCATCGCCGTCGCCGTTGCGGATCGCGCGCGTCAATGCCGAGACGTCCTCGTTGAACCGGCCAAGCATCTCCAGCACGGCATCTTTGTTGGCGAGAAACACGTCGCGCCACATCGTCGGGTCCGAGGCCGCGATGCGGGTGAAGTCGCGGAAGCCGCCGGCCGAGAATTGCAGCACTTCTGAGCGCGTGACCTGGCCGAGATCGTCGGCGGTGCCGACGATGGTGTAGGCGATGAGATGCGGCAGATGGCTGGTGATGGCGAGCACCAGGTCGTGGTGATCCGCCGACATGGTCTCGACGTTGGCGCCGAGCAAAGTCCAGAACGCGTTAAGTTTCTCCACCGCCGCGGCATCCGCGTCTTCCGGCGGCGTGAGAATGCACCAGCGGTTGACGAACAGTTCGGCAAAGCCGGCATCGGGACCGGAATACTCGGTGCCGGCGACCGGATGCGCGGGGATGAAATGCACGCGCTTGTCACCGGTTAAGCGCAAATGCGGCGCCATGTCGCGCAGCACCGAGCCCTTGACCGAGCCGACGTCGGAGACGATCGCGCCGGCTTTGAGATGCGGACCGATTTCCCTGGCCACCGCGCCGCAGGCGCCGACCGGAATGCAGACGATGACAAGATCGGCGTCCTGCACCGCCGCGACGTTGCTCTCGGCCACCTGATCGGCGATGCCAAGCTCCGCCACGCGCTTTCGCGTTGCGGCGGAACGCGCGGTGGCGACGATCGAGCCGGCGGCGCCCTGCGCGCGCGCAGCGCGTGCAATCGAGGAGCCGATCAGTCCGGTTCCGATCAAGGCAAGGCGGTTGAAGATCGGCGGATTTTTGCTCACGCCGGTTTCCCCAAAAATTCCGCCAGCGCCTTGACCACCAGCCGGTTGGCCTCTTCGCTGCCGACCGTCATGCGCAGCGCATTCGGCAATTTGTAAGCCGCCACCTGGCGCAGCACCAACCCGCGCTTGGTGAGAAACGCATCCGCCTCTTTTGCCGTGCGGCCTTTCGTTTCCGGAAAATGGATCAGCACGAAATTCGCCACGCTCGGCGTCACGCCAAGTCCGAGCTTGCCGATCTCCTGCGTCAGCCAGGCCAGCCATTTCTCGTTATGCGCGCGCGCGGTCTCGATATGAGCGGTGTCGGCAATCGCTACGACGCCGGCCGCGATCGAGGGCGCATTGACGTTGAACGGCCCGCGGATGCGATTGATTGCGTCGACCACATGCGCCGGACCGTAAAGCCAGCCCAGCCGCAGGGCGGCCAGCCCATAAATCTTCGAGAACGTGCGGCACATCACCGTGTTGTCGGTGGTGGCAACCAGCTCGATGCCGGATTCGTAATCGTTGCGGCGGACGTATTCGGCGTAAGCCGCGTCGACCACCAGCAAGACCTGCGGCGGCAAATCGCGGCGCAGGCGCTTGACCTCGTCGAAAGAAACATAAGTACCCGTCGGATTGTTCGGATTGGCGAGGAAGACGATTTTTGTCTTTTTCGTCATCGCCGCCAGGATGGCATCGACGTCCGCGGTGAAGTTTTTCTCCGCCGCCACCACCGGCTTGGCGCCGGTACCGAGCGTCGCAATCGGATAAACCAGAAATCCATGCGTGGTGTGGATGGCTTCGTCGCCGTCGGCGAGATAGGCCCGCGCCAGCAGGTTCAACAGATCGTCGGAGCCTGCGCCGCAGACGATGCGCGCCGGGTCGAGCCCGAAGCGCTTACCGATCGCCTCGCGCAGTTCGGAGGCGGACCCGTCGGGGTAATCCTGCAAGTGCTCGCCGACCGCGCGATAGGCTGCGACTGCGCGCGGGCTTGGACCGAGCGGGGTTTCGTTGGAGGACAGCTTGAAGACCTTGGCAACGCCCGGCGCCGTGCTCTTGCCCGGCACGTAGGGGGCAATATCGAGCACGCCGGGACGCGGTTGCGGACGTGTGGCGGTCATCTCACGCGATCCAATTTACGGTTAGACCCGATCGGACAGGTCAGTTCTTATCGGCGGCAACCGTATAGCGGGTTGCGTGGCTCCCGACGAGAGCGGAAGAGCGCACGGTGCCCCCGGCCTTTTGCAGCGCCTCGGCGATGGCGGCGAAGTCACCGCCCTGCGGGCGGGAAATCAGCAGTGCCGCGCCGTCGAAGGCGCTATCGGGCACCGCGATGAATTCGGCCAAAGCCGAAAGCGCCTGCGCCGGTTTGGGCCCCCAGCCGGATACGCGCACGCTCCAGACTTCAGCCTCGGTCACCATGGCTTCGGCTGGCACGCGCGAAATCACGAACACCGGCAGCGCCGCGGGATGGTTGGCGCGCTCGACGAATGGCAGCCGCGCGATGATTTTCGGCGCGCTGTCGAATTCAAGCGCACTCCACCAGGCGCCGGCGCCGGCCACCGCGATGGCCGGCACCAGGCCGAGATCGCCCTTGGAGGCCGACACCGCGGCGACCACGCCGGCGGCGCCCATATGCGGCACAAACGGCACGGTAAAACCAAAATGAAAGCGCGCGGAATCGCGCATCGCAGCGTCGCCGGCCGAGAAATCCGCGTGCACGGAGAACGGCGCCTGCACGTAAGTGAAGGTCGAGATGATGACGCGCCAGATGCTTTCGGCGGTGTCGAGCGGCAATATGCCTTTATGCCGCTTGACCAGGCGGCGCATCATTTCCGCCTCGCGCGCCGGGCGGAACGCCGAGCCGGTTTCCTGACTGCGCTTGACGGCGATCAGGCGGTCGATGATGTCGCCGCGCTGCATCAGCAGGCCATGCATGGACTCGTCGATACGGTCGATCTCGTTGCGGAGATCGGCGAGCGAGGGTGTGTCGGTTGGCTTCGGCATGGCGCAAACGGAAGATTTTGGCGGTTGCATTGCAGGGCGCGGGACGGCCATTGATAGGAGCCTCTTCGGGCTAAATCAAAGAAAACATTGACAGGTTCGGCCAGCAATCCCTACCTAGCCGCGGCCAAAGCCGGTGTGTTTGCGACCCGTGCTTTAAGACCCTCATCTGTCGAACCTACGGGCGCGCCGGGAGCGCGAGCGAAATGGTCGAGGTTAAACTGGGCAATCCGCGTGATGCGGCTGGCGTCTCGCGCGAGGCCGACAGCCCGCGCTCGTCGCTTATTGCCCATTTCGGCGCCGGCCAGCCGCTCAGGCTCGATGCCGGCATCGAGCTTGAGCCGTTCCAGATCGCCTACAAAACCTATGGCACGCTCAACGCGGAACGCAGCAATGCGGTGCTGATCTGCCATGCGCTGACCGGCGATCATCACGTGGCCAGCGTCCATCCGGTGACCGGCAAATCCGGCTGGTGGGAAACCATGGTGGGCCCGGGCAAGCCGATCGACACCGAGCGCTATTTCGTGATCTGCCCAAATGTGGTCGGCGCCTGCATGGGCACCACTGGCCCGGCCTCGTTTAATCCGAAGACCGGCAAGCCGTGGGGTCTGGATTTTCCGGTCATCACCGTCCGCGACATGGTGCGCGCGCAAGCGATGCTACTCGACCATCTCGGCATCGCGACGCTGTTCTCGGTCGCCGGCGGCTCCATGGGCGGCATGCAGGTGCTGCAATGGGCGGCAAGCTATCCCGAGCGCGTCTTCTCGGCGCTGCCGATCGCATGCTCGACGCGCCATTCGGCGCAGAACATCGCGTTTCACGAGGTCGGCCGCCAGGCGGTGATGGCGGATCCGGAATGGCGGCAGGGCCGCTATCTGCTGGAAGGCGCCAATCCGCGCCGCGGCCTTGCGGTCGCGCGCATGGGCGCGCACATCACTTATCTGTCGGATGCGGCGCTGCATCGCAAGTTCGGGCGCAAATTTCAGGACCGCGAGAATCCGACCTTTTCGTTCGACGCCGATTTCGAGGTGGAATCCTATCTGCGCCACCAGGGCATCTCGTTCGTCGAGCGGTTCGACGCTAATTCCTATCTCTATCTGACTCGCGCGATGGATTATTTCGATTTGGCCGCCGACTGCGGCGGCGTGCTGGCCAGCGCTTTCAAGGATGCAAAGACGCGCTTCTGCGTGGTGTCCTTCACCAGCGACTGGCTGTTCCCGACTTCGGATTCACGCGCGATCGTGCATGCGCTCAACGCGGCGGGCGCGCGCGTCTCCTTCGCCGAAATCGTAACCGACAAGGGCCATGACGCTTTCCTGCTCGATGAGCCGGAACTCTTTGCCATCGTTCGCGGCTTTCTCGATGGCGCCGGCAAGGCCCGCGGGCTCAAGGTGGGGGGATGAGCATGCTCTCGCGCGCCAAGCACGATCTCACGATGGCCGATGCCGCGCGCAATCCCGGCGGCTCGCGCGTCGATCTGCTCGCTGTGGCGCAGATGGTCGAACACGGGGCGAGGGTGCTCGACGTCGGCTGCGGCGACGGCGAACTGCTCCGCCTGCTCGGCGATACGCGCGGCGTCGATGGACGCGGCATCGAACTCTCGCGCGAGGGCGTGAACGAATGCGTCGCCAAGGGTCTGGCGGTGATCCAGGGCGATGCCGACACTGACTTGGCCGATTACCCGGACGACGCCTTCGACTACGTGATCCTGTCGCAGACATTGCAGGCCACGCGCCGCCCGCGTGTGGTGCTCGAACACATGCTGCGCATCAGCCGGCACGCGGTGGTGTCGTTCCCCAATTTCGGCCACTGGCGCATCCGATTGCAGGTCGCGCTCGGCGGCCACATGCCGAAGACCGACAATCTGCCCTATAGCTGGTGGGACTCACCCAACATCCACTTCTGCACCATCAAAGACTTCCGCCAATTGCTCGCGGCGGTCGGAGCGAAAATGGAAAAGGGCGTGGCGCTCAACGCTTGGGGTTCGCCGCTGCGGCTTCATGCGCCGTGGTGGTTCTGGAATCTGTTCGGCGAACAGGCGGTGTTCCTGCTCAGCCGCAAGGAATAAGCAGCCGGCACTTGCCAATCCAGCTATTTTTACTGACCCAGCTATTTTGCTGCACTGCATCTCAACTTTGCTGCAAGTGCGTAAAGACTTGCTCTTATGGTATAGCATAAAATATAAATAGTATAAGTTATATAACTATAGGTATTTCATTGTAATAATTTACAATTTATTCTTCACCACAAATATAAATGCAAAAATGCTCAATATCACCGTCAAAATAACATACCTCTTTGATCCATAGATCATGATCTCGCCATCTTTACACGGCGATTGAACCTCTCATGCGCTAATGATTCTTGTTTGTACGGATGTATTTCTATCGACGATAGAGGATTTGATCTTATGAGTGTTATCGAAAAACAAGCTGCGCTCGCCTTGTGCTCCGCTGCGTTGGTGGCGTTGTCGACTTCAGTTTTCGCCCAGCCGGCCCAGCAACGGCATGCGCAACGCGTGCAGCCGCAGGCGGAAGCGCCGGTCAATGCCCCCCATGACGACCGCTATCCGTTCCTCGATCAGGTCCAGCCGACGGAAAAGAGTTCACGCGCGGCCAAGGCTGCGCGAACAGCCAAATCCGCAGCCCCGGCTACGGGGTTGTTCGGCTCGAACTCGCTCGTCGCCGAGGCACGCCGCCATATCGGGACCAACCCGACCGGCCGTAGCAGTCTGTGGTGCGGGGCTTTCATGGATATGGTGCTCAGGCGAACGGGACATTCCGGCGGGGGAAATCTCGCACGTGCCTATGCCAATTACGGCACCCGGGTTTCGGGCCCGCAAGTGGGCGCTATTGCTGTGATGAACCGGGGCGGCGGCGGCCATGTCGGCGTCGTCAGCGGCGTGGATCCCAACGGCAATCCAATCGTCATTTCCGGCAATCACAACGGCACGACCGCGGAATCGGTTTATCCGCGCGGCCGGATCATCGCCTATGTGATGCCGGGCGGCTGACTGCGGCGTTAGACATCGCCAAGAACAACAGCAAGGCCGTCCCGACAAAATGTCGGGGCGGCTTTTTGCTTTGGCAAAGACTTCCGCTCAGCCGCGCTTTCGCAATTAGGTTTAAGCGTTAAGGTTACAAGTATAGATGTTAACCATTGAGATTGTAATCAAATTTTTCGGCTAATTATTTTAATATCCATGTAGTTCTTCTTCTTACGCCAAATATTACTCTCAAAATTGTGCGCATATACCATTTCATAGTTAATCAAAGCCAAAGGAAATACGGAAAATTGCTGTGTTACGAGGGGGTTGTCGCCGGTTCTACTCGCGATCGGCCGACGGTCAAAAACACTGGGACAACAGGGGCCCCCTCCATGAGTTTCCGAACCCGAGCCATCGTCGCCATCGGCTGCGTCACCCTGGCGACGCTGAGCATCCCGGCATTGAGCCGGCCAAACCCGCGCGGCCTGGAAGTGGACGCGCGCGCGCAAGCCGCGCCTCATCGCAAGGTCGAACAGGTGCGCCGCGCTCGCCCTGCGGCGGTCAAGCACCGCCGCGTCGTCCAGCGGCCGGCGGTCGCCGTGGATGACCGCTATCCGCACACCGAACGCACCCCGGCCTCGTCCTCGGCTGCGGCGCCTTTGTTCGGCTGGCCTTCGCTCGTCACCGAAGCGCGCAAATACATCGGCACCAATCCAACCAGCCGCAAGCGCCTGTGGTGCGCGCGGTTCATGAATTTCGTGCTTGCTCGCCTTGGCTATGCCGGCACCAATTCCGACGCCGCGCGATCCTTCGCGCAATACGGCGAGCGCATTCCCGAACCGAAGATCGGCGCCATCGCGGTGTTGACGCGCGGCCGCAGCGGGGTGAACGGCCATGTCGGCATCGTCAGCGGACTGGATTCCCGCGGCAATCCCATCATCATCTCCGGCAATTCCGGTGGCAGCAACGGCCGGCGCGTCGCCGAGTCGGTATATCCGCGTGCGCGCGTCATCGCCTATGTATTGCCGACAAACGGAAGTCGCACCGCGCACCTCGCGCCGCGTAATCCGCAACCGGCGCAACGCGTGGCGCAGCCGCAGCAGCGGCCCCTGCCGCCGCCTCCGCCGCATCGGATGATTCAGCAAGGTCCGGTAGCGCCGCAGTTGCGGCCACTGCCGCCCGGTCAGCGGCCGGCGCAGGCGTCGGACAAACCGGCCTTTGCGGTTGCCGTCGAGGCCACCATGGCCAAGATGTTCGGCGACGCAGCGCTGACGCGGTAATTCTTTCGCTCTGAAAATTTCTGACGGCCGGCCCGATCAGCCGGCCGTTTCGTTGATGCGGTCGCCGACCGCGATATCGCCGCCAGCCACCACCTCCGCATAGACGCCGCAATCCATATGGCCGAACGCCTGCATCAATGTTTTTGGAATCGTCAGGTCGCGGATGCCGGTGTCGGGATCGACGTCGGTGGCGGCGCAGCGCACGATCCGTTTGACGATTTTCAGCCGCGCGTGTGGGCCGATGGCGAGCTCGCGATCCAGCAGATCGAACTCATGCCACGCCGGCCAGCCCGCGACATAGACGTTGCCGCGAAAGCGCAGCGGATGCACGCCCGCTCCGGCGGCATTTTCCACCGCGGCGATGGAGGCGAGATTGATGATGGAAACGACTTTCTTCGCCACATCGGAAAAACTATGGCCCGGCGCCTGCAACACCTTCGGGGCCCCGCGCAGATCGCGCGGCATGAAGCGGCGGAAAAAGGCTTCGATCGCCAGCCGCCCTTGGCTCGTGCGGAGATCGCCGCGCGCGGCCTCGCGGCCTTCCCACGCGACCGTCAGCGTATGGCTGGCCTCGTCGAAATCCGTGCGCAGCTCGGCCAGGCGCTCGTTGCACATCAGCATGAGAAACCGCAGTTTGGGCAAATAGGCGGGCGCGGCGGGGTCGAAGCCGGAGGGGCCGTTTTCGATGGCATACAGCCGGTCGGCCGGCAGCGTGCCGCCGACGCCAAGTGCGACCCGCGACAAGGGCTGGGGCGAAAGACCCTTCACCGGGTAGCGGTAGATCGCCTGGATTTTGGCCTCTGAAGCGGGCATGGCCGCAAACTATCGTTATTCCGGGCCGCCGCTCAAATTTTTCCTAAACCTCTACCGGCGGATTAATCAGCTCCCCACATAATGTTGAGCGGGTCGCCTTCGGGGGTCCGCGCAGCCGGCGCCGCAATGGGCCGAGGGAGTCAAACGATGAATTTCGAGAAATATACCGACCGCGCTCGCGGTTTCGTCCAGTCCGCCCAATCGCTGGCATTGCGTGAGGGCCACCAGCAATTCGCCCCCGAGCATCTGCTCAAGGTTCTGCTCGACGACCCGGAAGGCCTCGCCGCCGGCTTGATCGACCGTTCCGGCGGACGCTCGCGCGATGTGCTTAACGGCGTCGAGGCCGCACTCAGGAAGCGTCCGAAGGTCGAAGGCGGCGGCGCCGGTCAGATTTATCTTGAGCCCGCGCTCGCGCGCGTCTTCGACGCCGCCGAAAAGGCCGGCGAAAAAGCCGGCGATTCCTTCGTCACGGTCGAACGCCTGCTGCTCGCGCTGGCGCTCGAAAAGAACAACGAAGCGGGAAAGATTCTCAGCCAGGCCGGCGTGACGCCGCAAAATCTCAATGCCGCAATCAATGCGCTGCGCAAAGGCCGCACGGCCGACTCCGCTTCGGCCGAAAACGCCTATGACGCGCTGAAGAAATACGCGCGCGACCTGACGCAAGCCGCCCGCGACGGCAAGATCGACCCGGTGATCGGCCGCGACGAGGAAATTCGCCGCACCGTGCAAGTGCTCTCGCGCCGGACCAAGAATAATCCGGTGCTGATCGGCGAACCCGGCGTCGGCAAGACCGCGATCGTCGAAGGCCTGGCGCAGCGCATCGTCGACGGCGACATTCCCGAAAGTCTTGCGAACAAGAAACTGCTGGCGCTCGATCTCGGCGCGATGATCGCCGGTGCAAAGTATCGCGGCGAGTTCGAGGAGCGGCTCAAGGCCGTGCTGCAGGAAGTAACGTCGTCCGATGGCGGCATCATCCTGTTCATCGACGAAATGCACACGCTGGTCGGCGCCGGCAAGGCCGACGGGGCCATGGACGCCTCCAATCTGCTCAAGCCGGCGCTCGCGCGCGGCGAATTGCATTGCATCGGCGCAACCACGCTCGACGAATACAAAAAGCACGTTGAGAAAGACGCAGCACTCGCCCGGCGGTTTCAGCCGGTTTTCGTTTCCGAGCCGACGATCGAGGACACGATCTCGATCCTGCGCGGCCTGAAGGACAAATACGAGCAGCACCACGGCGTGCGCATCACCGACTCCGCCATTGTCGCGGCTGCCACGCTGTCGAACCGCTACATCACCGACCGCTTCCTGCCGGACAAGGCGATCGATCTGGTGGACGAGGCGGCGGCGCGATTGAAGATGCAGGTGGATTCCAAGCCCGAGGAGCTCGACAGTATCGACCGCGAAATCGTGCGGCTCAGGATCGAGCAGGAGGCGCTCAAGAAAGAGCATGACCCGGGTTCGCGCGCGCGGTTAAGCGTGCTGGAGGGCGAATTGGCGGCGCTCGAAAAGAAATCGGCCGACCTGACGGCGCGCTGGAAATCCGAGAAGGAAAAACTTTCGGATGCGCAGAAGATCAAGACCGAGCTCGACCAGTTGCGCGTCGAATTGGCCAACGCGCAACGCAAAGGCGACTACGAGCGCGCGGGCAAGCTTGCCTATGGCTCGATTCCCGAACTTGAAAAGAAGCTCAAGGCGGTCGAGGGCAAGCAGGCCGGCGGTGCGATGGTCGAAGAGGCGGTGACCGCCGACCACGTCGCGCAGGTGGTGTCGCGCTGGACCGGCGTTCCGGTCGACAGAATGCTGGAAGGCGAGAAACAAAAACTGCTGCGCATGGAGGACGAGCTGGCCAAGCGCGTGATCGGCCAAAGCGAGGCCGTGCAGGCGGTCGCAACCGCCGTGCGCCGTGCGCGCGCCGGTTTGCAGGATCCGCACCGGCCGATCGGCTCATTCATGTTTCTGGGGCCCACCGGCGTCGGCAAGACCGAACTGACCAAGGCGCTCGCCGAATATCTGTTCGACGACGAAGCGGCGCTCATTCGCCTCGACATGTCGGAATACATGGAGAAGCATTCGGTCTCCCGTCTCATCGGCGCGCCTCCCGGCTATGTCGGCTATGACGAAGGCGGCGCGCTCACCGAAGCCGTGCGGCGGCGGCCATATCAGGTGATCCTGTTCGACGAGATCGAGAAGGCGCATCCGGACGTGTTCAATGTGCTGCTGCAAGTGCTCGACGATGGGCGGCTGACCGATGGCCAGGGCCATACCGTCGATTTCCGCAACACCTTGATCGCGATGACGTCGAATCTGGGCGCCGACTATCTGGTGAGCCAGCCGGAAGGCGAGGACACCGATGCCGTGCGAGACAAGGTGATGGCGGCGGTGCGCTCGGCGTTTCGCCCCGAGTTCCTCAACCGCGTGGACGAGATCATCCTGTTCCACCGCCTGAAGAAGTCCGAGATGGGGCGTATCGTCGATATCCAGATGAAGCGGCTGCAGAAATTGCTTGATGACCGCAAGATCGTCATCAGGCTGGAACCGAGCGCGCGCGACTGGCTGGCCGAAAAAGGCTGGGATCCGGCCTATGGCGCGCGGCCGCTCAAACGCGCGATCCAGAAGTCGGTGCAGGACCCGCTCGCCGAAATGATTCTGGCCGGATCGGTGAAGGACGGCGAAACGGTCGCGATTTCGGGAGGCTCGCAGGGGCTCACCTTCAACGGCAAGCTCGCCGCGGCGGCTTAATAAACACCGTCATGCCCGGCCTTGAGCCGGGCATCCACGCCTCTCTATTCTGAGCCCAATAAGACGTGGATGGCCGGGACAAGCCCGGCCATGACAAAATCCTGATTTAATTTTAGCGGGAAGCCTGTTGCGTCGGTTGCGTGGCCTGCGCCACGCGCGGCGGTTTGCGCGCCATCATGCCGTCGAGGCGGTCGCGCTCGCGATCAAATCCGGCGAGCACAGGCCCTTCAAGCACCCGCCCGCGCGGCAGCTTGATGCGCATCGGATCGACGAAGCGGCCGTTGACCAGTATTTCGTAGTGCAGATGCGCGCCGGTGGACAGGCCGGTGGAGCCGACGAAGCCGATCAC
Organism: Rhizobium sp. Q54; assembly: GCA_945861895.1. Classification (GTDB taxonomy): domain Bacteria; phylum Pseudomonadota; class Alphaproteobacteria; order Rhizobiales; family Xanthobacteraceae; genus Pseudolabrys. The sequence continues at coordinate 3,170 of CAMAWF010000043.1, read as the reverse complement.
TTGGCCTTGGCGCACGCGCGAGCCGATATCGATGTTGCGCGCATAGGCCGTCATATGGCCGTAGGCGGTTTCATAGCCGTTGGTATGACGGATGCGGATATATTTTCCGTAGCCGGACTCCCACCCCGCCTTCTCCACGACGCCATTGCCGGAAGCGTAGATCGGCGTGCCGCTCGGCGCCGCCCAGTCCACGCCGGTATGCATCTTGGTGTAGCCGAGGATCGGATGATGGCGCGAGCCGAAGCCGGAGCGCATGATGCCGGCGCCGACCGGCTTGCGGACCAGGAATTTTTTCGCGCTCTTCCCGGTCTCGTCGTAATAATCGACAATGCCGTCGTCGGGCGATTGGTAGCGATAAAATTTCTTGTTCTCGCCGCCGACGGTGAGCGCCGCAAACAGCACGTCGTTGCGGCTGTCGGGCGCCGGCGTCTCATCCTCGCCGGCAAACAGCACCTCGAAGGAGTCGCCCGGCTGCACCTTGCGCTGGAAATCGACGTCGTAGGAATAGATGCGGATCAGATCGTCCACCACCCCGCGCGGCACCTGATTGCGCAGAGCGGTTTCATACACGCTTTGATAAAGCCGGACGCCGCTCCCGTCATCCGCCTCGTCTTCGCCCGCCTCGGCAACTTCGGTACCGATATGATGCACATCGACCGCGACGTATTTGCCGATGTCGGAGAGCGCCACCACGGCCTCGATGCCATTCTCGCCGGCGACGATAACGCGGATCGGCTGCAAGCGCCGTCCGCCGCCGACCGGCGCGGGAAGGATGCGAAGTTTGTTGCCTTCCTTGACGCCGCCATCGCGGCCGCGCGGGCCGAGCACCGCGGCGATCGCCTTGATCTCTTCCGGCGTTGCCCCGAACTCGCGCAGAATTGAGCCGATGCTGTCGCCTTTTTTTACCGCGATGACGTGTTCGTTCCAGGCATTGCCGCCGGTCGCCTGGTTCATCGTCTTGGGCAGCAGCGTGATGTTTTCGGGAATGATGCGCGCTTCGAAACCGGCATAGGGGTCGGAGTTGTTGCCTTCCACCGCATAGGCAAGCCGTACGCCATTGCCAATCGAAGCGAGTGTCGGCCCGCCGGAAGCGCCGCCGGTCCAGTTGGCTGCCTCGCGCACGCGCGCAATGATCTCGTCCTGCGGCGTCAATATCGCAATCTTCAAGCGTGACAGCATCTCGGGCAGCTCGCGCATGACGAAGGCGACTTCGGCATCGGGCTCGGCGGCCGGCGTACCGTCCGCATCGGTTGCCCCCGGCGCGGAATCGGCGAGCAGCCGTTGCGCATTGTAGGGCGGGATCTGGGCGGTGAGTTCGGAAACGGTGAGCGAAAGATTGCCGGCGATGCGTACGAACGGCCGCACGCGCACGACTTCGTGGTTGCCGACGCGGGTCATGGTCGACACGCGGATGATCTGGCGGGCAATGTTGGATTCGCCGGCCGGCGGCAGCCGGTCGCTTTTGCGCGGGCTGCCGGTCTTGTCGCCGCTACCGCCGAGCGCGCCGCGCAAGGCAACCTCGAAGCGTTCCGGCAGCGAAGCGAAGTTGGTCTCGCCGTCGAGCGACGTGAAAACGGCGCCCCCCATCAAGGCGGCGCCGCATAGGCCGGTCAGGATCGTTCCGGAAAACCACTGTACCGATACGCGGCGGCGGTCGACCATGCTGGCGGTGCCGCCGTCGACGGAAAGCGGCGGCTCATTGCCGAGATCGATCATCTCGGGCTCGTGCCTCGACCGGTGTGGGCCGCGCGACCTTAGATGGTCCAAACTTGCCGTTCCCTATACGCGCAATTGAAGATGGCCTGCCGCAACAATCGTGACGCCAGTCGCCGCCGACAGACCTTAAGGATTCGAGCCCGCAAAATGCCGGTTAGGCCAACATCCGTCAATGACGGCTATCCGGGCTCGGTTAAAAGGTCAGATCTGGCTGCGTATGCGTCACGGCCCCATTGCGGCTCCATCCCGTGAGAGCCTTAAGCCAAAGAACGGCGGAGGAATGTGGCCTGAGTGCGGCGTCAACCGGCGCCTGCGGCAGACCGCGCCGAATCGTCAAAAACCGCTTAATTGCTGGCGAAACGAGAGGCCGCGGGTATTGAAATTGGCCCCGCAGGTGTTGACATAATCAAGGCTGGAAGCCTATATACGGCCATTCGGCGCGCCGTCCGCCTCACGGTGCGATGTCGCGCCTTTGAAGCTCCTCACTGGAATAGTGAAAAGGCATCCGATCGTATTCGGATGCATGGGCTTCTTCGGACGTCTGACCTTTTTCGGACGTATGCGCTTCGACGGCTCTCCGGTTCACCGGAGGGTGGGGACCGCCACGGTTCCCGGGCTGTTTGAAAAGTGAATCGGAAGAAAGAGAAACGTGGACGGCGGAGTCCTTGCGAACCGCTTCCTCACGGAGAAGCAATTCTTCATGCGGAGGCGGTTGGAAGAGACTTCGGCGGTCTTACGTTTCAAGGTTTTCTACATTGCTGGCCATGCAAATGGTCAGAAGGTGTAGGGGACCTCGTCAAACGTTGTGACTTAGCCGGGAAAAAAGTTCTCATCCAACCTGAGAGTTTGATCCTGGCTCAGAGCGAACGCTGGCGGCAGGCCTAACACATGCAAGTCGAGCGCCCGTAGCAATACGGGAGCGGCAGACGGGAGAGTAACACGTGGGAACGTGCCCTTCGGTTCGGAATAACTCAGGGAAACTTGAGCTAATACCGGATACGCCCTAACGGGGAAAGATTTATTGCCGAAGGAGCGGCCCGCGTCTGATTAGCTAGTTGGTGAGGTAACGGCTCACCAAGGCGACGATCAGTAGCTGGTCTGAGAGGATGATCAGCCTCACTGGGACTGAGACACGGCCCAGTCTCCTACGGGAGGCATCAGTGGGGAAGATTGGACAAGGGGCGCAAGCCTGATCCAGCCATGCCGCGTGGATGATGAAGGCCCTAGGGTGGTAAAGTCCTTTCGGCGGGGAAGATACTGACGGTACCCGCAGAAGAAGCCCCGGCTAACTTCGTGCCAGCAGCCGCGGTAATACGAAGGGGGCTAGCGTTGCTCGGAATCACTGGGCGTAAAGCGCACGTAGGCGGAGTCCTAAGTCGGGGGTGAAATCCTGGAGCTCAACTCCAGAACTGCCTTCGATACTGGGAATCTTGAGTCCGGGAGAGGTGAGTGGA
>CAMAWF010000042.1 GCA_945861895.1 Rhizobium sp. Q54 | reverse complement strand
TGCTCATGCAACCGGCAGCCGGAGGCGAAACCGGCGCACCCCGCGCTCAACGGGGGACGCGGCTTAAAGCAACGACGGAACGGGCTTTTTTGGAAGCCGGCGCTAATGCCGGATCGCTGAAAAGGCTTGTCCTTCTTGCCGAGGCGCGGAACGGGGCTTCCCCAATCCAGACCAAAGCAGCCATCGGATGAGTTCACGCGGGTCACGGCGCAGTTCCGCCACCCCGTTTGGAACGCATCCATAGCTCCACAAGGCGGCGCCGATGCCGCCGACGATTCAAGGGGAATCCGTCGATGACCGATCGCATCCGGGAATTTCTTAAAAACCGCAAAGACGAAGGGCCCTGCCTGGTGCTCGACCTCGATGTGGTACGCGACAACTACCATGCCTTCGCCAAGGCGCTGCCGGACACCAGAGTTTTCTACGCCGTAAAGGCCAACCCGCAGCCCGAAATTCTGGCACTTCTGGTAAAACTCGGCTCCTCCTTCGACGTTGCTTCGATCGGCGAGACGCACGCGGTGCTGGCCGCCGGCTGCGCGCCCGACCGCATCTCCTTCGGCAATACCGTCAAGAAAGAGAGCGATATCGCCGCGGCGTTCAAGCTCGGCGTGGGCATGTTCGCCATCGACTGCGAGGCCGAGGTGGAAAAAGTCGCCCGCGCCGCGCCGGGCTCACGGGTCATCTGCCGCATCCATTGCGACGGCACCGGCTCGGAATGGCCGCTGTCGCGCAAGTTCGGCTGCGAGCCCGAATTCGCCACCGACATCCTCGAATTGGCCCATAAAAGCGGGCTTATCGCCCATGGCATCTCCTTCCACGTCGGCTCGCAGCAACACAATGTGGAGGCCTGGGACCGCGCGCTGGCCTCGGCCGCGGCGGTGTTCCGCACCTGCGGCGAGCGCGGCATCTTCCTCGCGATGGTCAATCTCGGCGGCGGCTTCCCGGCGCGCTACCTGCGCAAGACGCCAAAGCTGGAATCCTACGGCAAGGCTATTTTCCGCTCGCTCCGCCGCCACTTCGGCAACCGCATCCCGGAGACCATCATCGAGCCGGGCCGCGGGCTCGTCGGCAATGCCGGCGTCATCGAGGCGGAAGTGGTGCTGATCGCCAAGCGCTCGCCTGAGGAAGATCTGCGCTGGGTCTATCTCGACATCGGCAAGTTTCACGGGCTGGCCGAAACCATCGGGGAATCGATCCGCTACCCGATCCGCACCGGCAAGGACAACGCCGAGAAAGTGCCTTGTATCATCGCCGGCCCGACCTGCGATTCGGTGGACGTGCTGTACGAAAAGACCCCGTATCCACTGCCGGTTTCACTCGCAATCGGCGACAAGGTGCTGATCGAGGCGACCGGCGCCTATACCTCGACCTATTCCTCGGTCGGCTTTAACGGCTTTCCGCCGCTGAGGTCCTACATCATCTGAGCCGGATCGCTGCCCGCCGCGCGCGGGACGGCTGAATAAAAACGGGCGGCCCTTGCGGCCGCCCGTTTCGTTTAAGGCATTGCGCCGGATTATTTCTTCTCCTCCGGCGGCTTCTCGCCCGGTTTCAGCGGCGGCTTCTTCGCCGGCGCGGGCTGTGCTGGCGCAGGTGTCGCTGCGGGCGCGGGCCGGGGCGGCGGGGCGGGTCTTGCCGCCGGCGGAGGCGGCGATGGCCTGCTGGCGGCCGGCGCGGGAGGCGGTGCCGGCTTCGGCGCCGAACGCACCGTCGGCGGCGGTGGAGGCGGCGTCTGCGGCGGCGGCGGCCGCACAGGGCGCGCCTGCGGCGGCGGTTCGCCCGGACGCGGAGGCGCGCCGGCAGCGCCCGCAGGCCCACCCCGCTCGCGCCGGTCGGGACGTTCCGACCGCGGCGGCGAGACCGCAGGCTGTGCGGGGGCCGACTGCACCGGTGCCGATTGTGCGGCAGGCGCTTGCGCCGGAGCGGCCGGCTGTGCGGGTTGCGTGGACGGGCCCGGGCGCGGGCCACGGCGATCCTGTGGCTGCGGCAGCGGCTGTTGCGGAGCCGCTGACGGGCTGGCGGCGCCACCTGGTTGGCTGCCGCTGGCGGGCGGCGCGGCGCCCGGTTGCGCGGCACCCTGCGCCGCCCTTGGCGGACGGCTCCCGAGCCGGCCTTTTTCGTCCTTGCCGAGCGCCTGCGGCGGCTGCACCGACACGGCCGGCTGGATCACGGTCGACGTGCGCTCGACGACGGCGGCGTTGGGGCGATTTCCGCGCTGCCCCCGTTGCCCGCCCGCCCGGCCGGCCCCGAGGTCCTGTGCGCGGACCTGCACCGCGCCCGACACGCCCTGCGTGCCGGCGAAAACCCGCGGCCGCACACGGAAGGTCGGGATCGCCGCGCGGGTTACCGCTGCGATAAACGCAGGCGCGATGCCGGGATTGACCGCCAGCCGGGTGCCGCTGCCGCGCAGCGAAAGCGTGCGGTTGACGACCACTGTGCTGCGCAACAGCCCGGCGCGGCGCTGCGGGGCCACGAAATAATTGCGAAACCGCGGCGCCATGAGATAGCGCGGCGGCAGGAACGTCCAATAGGCCGGATCGTTGCCGTATTCGTCATAAACTTCGTCCGGCGGCAGCGGCGCCCAGCCGACATATTCCTGGCTGTGGCGCCAATCGACCCAGGCCGGAGCCCACTCGTCGTCCGGAATCCAGAGCCAGCCGCTCCTGCGGTCGAAGATCCAACGCCCGTAGTGATAGACTACCCAGGCGAAGTCCTCTTCCTCTTCGTCGGCGACCCAGTACCAGCCCCATTCGTCGGTGTAGACCCAGCGGCCATAGGTATACGGCCGCCAGTCGCGCGCGCGCACGTCCGGCGCCCAGACTTCGCCCCAGCGCGGATGCTGGCGCCATTCGCCGTAAGGATCGAGCGCCGCGCGGAAATCGATTGCCGGCGCCTGCGCGCGCACCGGCGTGAGCGCGCCGAAGCCGATCGATCCGGCGATCGTGGCGGCGGCAGCGGCGACCGCAATGAAGACACCCGCGGCGGTGCGGCGAAAAATTCTTGCAAGCGACATTTCAATCCTCGGCCCTGGGTATGGGCGGTTGTAACCAGACAGGCCGACAAGCAAGACGATGCTTGAATCCGCCGTTCGTAACGCAAAGCTAGCGCCGGCAAGCTGAACGGGAGCACAATACAAAGCAGCGCAACGGTGGCCGAATCACAGCTGCAAGACGCCAGCTTCGCCAGCTTCGCCATCTTCGGTGCCGAACGCCAGTCTCGCGCCTGCGGCATCCCATCCCAGCGCCGTGACCGGCGAGGCGCCGGGCCGGCGGGCGAGAATCTCCGCGCCGTCGTCGATGCGCAGCAGCAGCACCATGCCGTCGGCGTAGCCGGCAGCCACCACCGGCTGGCGCGGATGGCAGGCCACCACGCCGACGCGCGCCTGCGCCGGCGCCAGCAAACGCGGCTGCTTACCCATCGGGCCGTCCTTGCCCTGGAACGGCCAGAGGATGACCTGGTCGGAGCCGGAGGTGGCGAGGAAGCCGCCGCCCGCGCTCCAATCGAGCGAGCGCACGCGCGCCGCATAGCCCGACATGCGCATGTCCTTGCCGTCGGCGAGCCGCCAGCCGTGCAGCATCGGCTCCTGCATGCTGGTGACGAGAAAGCGGCCGTCGGGGCTGAACATGACGCCGAGATGCGAGCCTTTCCATGCGAATTTCTCCGGCGCTGCATCCACGTAGTTCGGAAACCAGAGCGTGACGCCGTTGTAATGCGCAATCGCAAGCCGCAATCCCTTCGGCGCAAACGCCAGACCTGCCGGCGTCGACGGCGCATCGAGGAAACGAACCTCGCCTTTGCCGGTGCGCACGAAGGCGGTCTTGCCCGCCGACCACGCCACGGCGCCGTCGGGCCCGAGCGCGACATGATCGATCCAGCGCCGTTTTTCGTCCGTCGCGACGGTCTGCTGATTGCCCTGTGCGTCGGTCGCGACCAGGCGGCCGTCGTCGCCGCCGGTGACAATGCGCCAGTCCGCGGCGGCGGCGGCAAGAATGGCGCCCGCGTGCACGCCGACACGGCGTTCACCGCCCGCGTCCGCAAACAGCAGCACCTCCTCGCCGAGCACGAACACCGCGACATCGCCCAGAAAATGCACGCCGAACACCGGCGCGCCAGCCTTGATGGCGCGAATACGGTCGGTGAGGGAGGCCGTGTCGGCGCGGCTGTCGGTCACGTCACGCGACGCAAGATTCAAAACCCTGGCGGATTTTTTCTTCCGGCAGATTGCGGCCGATGAAGACAATGCGGCTGTCGCGCTTTTCGCCCTCGACCCAGGCGCGCTGATGGTCGCCGTCGAGGATCATGTGCACGCCCTGAAACACGAAGCGCGCGGGATCGTCCTTGAAAGAGAGAATTCCTTTGCAACGGAGAATGCTCGGCCCATCCTTGGCAACGAGGTCCTGCACCCAAGGGAAAAACTTGTCGGGATTGAGCGGCTTCTCGGTCCGCAGCGCGACCGATTGCATCTCCTCGTCGTGATAATGTTTGAGCCCGCCGCCGGGGTGAGGGTGGTGATGCCCGTCGCCGTGATCGTGATCGTCGCGATGCAGAAATTCCGGCTCGATGTCGAGAATGCGGTCGAGATCGAAGGCGTTGCGGCCGAGCACTTCATCGAGCGCGATTTTCGCCCGTTCGGTGCGATGCAATTTTGCGTAAGGGTTGATGCCGCGGATGCGCGCCTCGATCTCGCGCAGCTCCTCCGCCGTCACCAGATCGGTCTTGTTGATGAGGATGACGTCGGCAAACGCGATTTGATTTTTCGCCTCCGGCGCGTCCTTGAGCCTGTCTTTGAGCCACTTGGCGTCGGCGACGGTGACCACGGCATCCAATTTGGTCTTCGCGCCGACCGCCTCGTCGACGAAGAAGGTCTGCGCCACCGGCGCCGGATCGGCGAGCCCGGTCGTCTCAATGATGATGGCGTCGAACTTGCCCTTGCGTTTCATCAGCCCGTCGATGATGCGCACCAGGTCGCCGCGCACGGTGCAGCAGATGCAGCCGTTGTTCATCTCGAACACTTCCTCGTCGGCATTGACGACGAGGTCGTTGTCGATGCCGATCTCGCCGAATTCGTTGACGATGACGGCGTATTTTTTTCCATGCGGCTCGGAAAGAATGCGGTTGAGCAGCGTGGTCTTGCCAGCGCCGAGATAGCCGGTGAGCACGGTGACGGGGATTTTGTCGGACATAAAAACGAGGGCTCCGGGCCGGAAAGGCTAGGACGCCAGGGCGGCGCTAAACTGCCTTACATTATTTTGCATCATGTCAATGTAAGTGGGCGCCGGGCCTTTTTCATCCGATAAGGCATCCGAAAACAGCGTTCCCCCGATCCGCGCCCCGGTTTCGGCGGCAATTCGCTTGATCAGCCGCGGGTCGGTCACGTTCTCCAGAAACACCGCGGGTATTTTCTGCGCCTTGATCTGGGTGATGATCCTGGCCACGTCCTTCGCCGAGGCTTCGCTCTCGGTCGCCACGCCCTGCGGGGCGATGAAGCTCATGCCGTAGGCGGCCCCGAAATAGCCGAACGCGTCATGGGTGGTGATGATCTTGCGCCGCGCGGGCGCAATCGCAGCGATCGTTGCCTTCACTTGCGCTTCGAGCGCATCGAGCTTGGCGAGATAATCGCGCGCGTTGGTCTCATATATTTGCGCGGAAGCAGGGTCGGCCTTGGCCAGCGCATCGCGGATGTTGCCGACATAGAGCTTGGCATTGGCGATGGATTGCCAGGCATGCGGATCGGCTTCGGCGTGACTGTGGCCATGCTCCTCCAGCTTGCGCGGCTTGACGCCGCGGCTGGCGACCACCAGCACGGCCTTGGCTCCGGACGCCTTCACCAGCCGCTCCATCCAGCCTTCGAAGCCGAGCCCGTTGACGACGACGACTTTCGCCTCCGCCAAAGTCTTGGCGTCGGAGGGCGATGGCGCGTAGACGTGGGCATCGCCATTGGGTCCGACCAGCGAGACCACCTCGACGCGCGCTCCGCCGACATTGCGGACAAGGTCGGCGAGAATCGAGAAGCTCGCGACGACCTTGAGCTTTTCCTGCGCGCCGGCCGGCGCCGCACCGATAAGCGCGAGCGCGACAAATGCGAGTGCGAAAATCCTTTTCATGATGTCACGCCTCCAGATGGCGGCCGGGGAACAGTTGCCAGGCCAGCCCGCCGACGCGGCCCAGCATGAGCGAGAACGCATAGAGCGCGCCGGCAACGATGATGATGGCGGGCCCCGACGGCACCCGCGTATGGAACGAAAGCAGCAGCCCGGCATAACCGGCGAAACAGCCGCTCGCGACCGCGATAACCACCATCATGGTGATATCGCGCGCCCAGAATCGCGCGATCACCGCCGGCAGCATCATGATGCCGACCGCCAGCAGCGTGCCGAGCGCATGGAAACCGCTGACGAGATTGATCACCACCAGCACGACGAAAGCGAGATGCGCCGGGGCGCCAGCCCCGCTCACCGAGCGCAGAAAGCCCGGATCGACGCATTCGATCACCAGCGGCCGGTAGATCACCGCAAGCACGGCGAGCGAGATCGTTGCGTTGGTCGCAATCAGCAACAGCGTCGGATCGTCGAGCGCCAGCACCGAGCCGAACAGCACATGCAGCAGGTCGATATTGGTGCCCTTGAGCGAGACGATGGTCACGCCGACCGCAAGCGAGATGAGATAGAACGCCGCCAGCGAAGCATCCTCTTTCAGTTCCGTCGTGCGCGCGACCAGGCCGGCGGCGAAGGCCACGACGATCCCGGCGATCAGCCCACCCGCCGTCATGGCGAACAGGCTCAACCCATAGAGCAGAAAGCCGACCGCCGCGCCCGGCAGAATGGCATGCGCCATGGCGTCGCCGACGAGGCTCATGCGGCGCAGCATCAGGAACACGCCGACCGGACCTGCGCCGAACGCCAGCGCCAGAGCCCCGGCGAGCGCGCGGCGCATGAACTCGAATTCGAAAAACGGAGCGATGAAGAGGTCGTACATCCGATTTACGCCACCTGCACGCAGGCGTCGGCATGTTCGTCGAAAGCCTCGCACATCTGCCGGGCCTTGAGCAGGTTTTGCGGCGTAAGCACTTCGCCGGTGCTGCCCCAGGCCACCGCTTCGCGCGCCAGCAGCAACGTCTGCGGAAAATGCGCCTTCACCAGTTCATTGTCGTGCAACGCGGCGAGCACGGTGCGTTTTTCGCTGTGCCAGCGGCGGACGAGAGCGAGCAGATCGGCCGAGGTCTTGGCGTCGATGGCGGTGAACGGCTCATCGAGCACGATCACGCGCGCGTCCTGCAATAACAGCCGCGCGAACAGCATGCGCTGCATCTGGCCGCCCGAAAGCGTCGCCAGCGCGCGATCTTCGAAACCGGTCAAGCCGACGGTAGCGATCGCCTTGCGAATTTCCTCGCGCGCGTGGGCATCGATGCCGCCGAACAGACCCGCGCGCCGCCACAACCCCATCGCCACCATGTCGTAGACGCTAATCGGGAAGCTGCGGTCGATATCGGCGATCTGCGGGAGATAAGCGATGTCGCGCGCGGCAAGTCCGCCGCGCTCGATGCGCCCGGCGAGCGGCGGCAGCGTGCCGACGATGCCCTTGAACAGCGTAGACTTGCCCGCTCCGTTCGGGCCGATGACGGCAAGCAGCGCGCCGGCTTCCACCGCGCCGTCAAGATGATGCACCGCCGGGTGGCGGTCGTAACCGAGGGTGAGATCGCGAAATTGCAGTTGCGCCGTCATCGGTTCCTCAGACAATCGCCCACAACACCGCACCCCATAACAGGGCGATGGCCAGCGCCGCCACCACGAGCCGCCGCGCCAACGACAGGCGCAGGATGGACGGCGCAACCGCCGCCGGCGGATGGCCTCGTCCGGGATGATGGTGGTGGTGGGCGTGCGTCATCGTATGGTGCCGGGCAAGATCAACGGAATATTGTTATAATATAACAATCGGTCAGCCTTTGGAAAGGGCCGGCGCGGCGTGCAGGACAACATGAAAGACTCAGGAAAACGGGCGATTTGCGTCGGCGAAGCGACCATCGAGCTGACGCGCGCGGGTGACGGGCGCTTTGCGCTCGCCTGCGGCGGCGACACCTTCAACACCGCGGTCTACCTCGCCCGCGCCGGAATCGCCGTGGCGCATGCCACCGCGCTCGGCGACGACGCATATTCCGACAGCATCGTCGCGCTCGCGTCGGCGGAAGGCGTGGCCAACGATCTGGTGCTGCGCGTGCCAGGACGCTTGCCCGGTGTCACGCTGATCGAGACCGGCAGCAAGGGCGAGCGGCGCCTGCATGACTGGCGCGAGGCCGCACCCGCGCACGAGCTGTTCGAGCTTGCCGACTGGAGCCGCGTGGCGGAGGGATTGCTCGCCGCGCGCCTCGTTTATTTCACCGGCATCACGCTGTCGCTGTATTCCAACAACGGGCTCGGCCGTTTTCTGGCGGCGCTCGAACTGGCGCGCAACAGCGGCGCCAAGATCGCATTCGACGGCAATTTCCGCCCGCGCGGCTGGAAGGGCGATCTGGCGCGCGCGCGCACCGTGTTCATGGAGGCGCTCAAGCGCGTCGATATCGCCATGCCGGCCTATGACGACGAGGCGGTGCTGTGGGGCGATCCCAGCCCCGAGGCGACGATCGAGCGGCTGCAGGCCTTCGGCATCGCCGAAATCGTTGTGAAGAACGGCCCCAACAGCGCGCTGGTCGCGGCCGGCGGCGGCCGCGAATTCGTGCCGGTGCCGGAAGTGGTGGTGCCGGTCGATCTGACTGCCGCCGGCGATGGATTCAATGCCGGCTATCTCGCCGCGCGGTTGTCCGGCCAGGGGCCGAACGATGCGGCCGGCGCCGCCCACCGGCTCGCGTGCGATGTCATCCGCCAGCGCGGCGCCATCATCCCGCGCACAAGCGCGGCAATGCATTAAAGCCATCTGGAGAGTGTTTAAGGCTTGCCCAGCAGCATCGCGCCCGCAGCCGCGATGAAGGGCAGCGGCAGCGACACCGCGGCGCGCAGCCACACGATGCGCGCCGGCATCAACGGCACTTCCCAAAGCAACAGGCGATGCACGGCGTAGAGCGCCCAGGCGGTAGAGTAAGCGATTACCTGCGGCGCGCCGGCGCCGCTTTTGAGCGCGGCCGCGCCGATCGAAAAACCCACCACCGGCCCGCCGGGCGTCAGCGCGCCGCCGAGCGTGGCGATGACGATGCCGGTTACGCCGGATTCGGGGCCGAGCCAGGGGCCGATCAATTCGCGCGGCAGCATTTCGGCGATAAAGCCCGAGCCCAGCACGCCAAGCCCGATACGCGGCAGCAGCCGGAGAAAATCCACCGCGCCTTCGCGCACGCCTTGTTGCAAGACGATGCGTCCGCGCGTCGCCGCCACGACGGCGAGCGCGGCCAGGATTCCCCACAGCATCAGATTGATGGCGAGCGTCATGGCAAGTCCTTCAAGGTTTGCCTCGTCCTCGCGCGGCAAAAGCGCGCAATGCGAGCCGCGCCAGAACGCCGGCGAGGATTGGCAGCGGGATCGCCACCAGAATCCGCCAGAGCACGAAGTCCGGACCGAAGAACGGCAGTTCCCAGACCAGCGCGCGGGTGTAGCCGATGAGCGTCCAGCTGGTAATAAACGCAACCGCCGCGCCGGCATCGGCGCCGACGGCGAGCAATGCCACGGCGATCGGATAGATCGTGACCGGCCCTCCGGGCAGGACAAAGCCGGCAACGGTGGCGATCAGCAGCCCGCTAAATCCGGATTCGGAACCCACCCAGCGCACGACGATTTCGCGCGGCAACAGCAAAGTGACGAATGTCCCGATCAGGCATCCGGCCAGCACCTTCGGCAGCATGTCGCCGAACAAAAACAGGTCGCTGTCAAGAATGGCTAAAAAACGGGCACTGCCGTCGCGAAAATATACCGTTGCCGCGGCGGCGCCGACGACGGCGGCGATGACGGCGGTGGACCAGTCGAAAGCGCCGGGCCGGCGGCGGCTATAGATGTTGGGATCGCGTAACAATGGGCGGTCGCGGCTGCTGCGGGACCTGCATCCTGAGCGCCGGAAGCGGCCTATTCAAGGTGTTTCGCCACATTGCGGAAATGCTGTCCGCCAGGATTTTCGGGCTCCGCCACCGCTCAGGCACCGCCGTTCAGCGCGAATTAGACTTCGCGCTTGGCCTCGGCCAGAAGGTCTTGCAAGGCAGGGCCGGAGGGAGCCTCGACTTTTTCGGCATCGGGTAGCCTCACCGGCACCGCGATATGCGCGTGCCTCCAGATACCGACGACCAGCGCCGGCAATGCGACCGCGGTGGCCGCGAACGCCGACATCTGTTGCGGATGAAACAGGACCACGCATGCGACGAGCGCGAGCGCGATGCGCAACGGGATATCGCCGCTTGGTTTTGTCAAGAATCGTCCGAACATCGCAAAAGCGATGCAGCAGGTGCCGACCGTCACCAGCGCAGTATCGACGATTTGCGGCCAGCCCGGATTCACCACCATGTCGGAACGGGTGAAGATGGCGAAGGTCATCAGTGTGATTGGCAGGCATATCTTCAGCGCTTCCCACATCGTCCGCATGAAAGAGGCCTCGGCGATGCGCGCGGAGATCGCGGCTGTGAGCGAGGTCGGCGGTGACAGCTCGCCCCAGACGGAGAGCAGGAACACGAAGAAATGCGCGATCCAGGGATTGACGCCTAGCTCGCGCAGCGGACCGACGATGACGACCGCGCCGATGATGTAGGTCGCTGTCGGCGGCAGGCCGGCGCCGACCAGCCAGCCGAAGATATAGGCCATGCCGATCATGGCGATGATGTGCCATGCGCCGAGGTCGAGCAGCATGGCGCCCATGCGGTTGATGAAACCGGTGACCGTGAACAGCCCAATCATGATGCCGAGCGTCGCCAGCAATAGCGTCAGGTAGGACGTCATGTCGGCGTGGGTCTCGATGCACAGCCCGATATTTTTCAGCAGCGATTCCTTGGCGACTGCCGGATCCTTCAGCACGTATTTGAAGAAGAGAAAGGCGGCGAGCAGAAGCGCAAACATGAAACCTGCGGTGAAGAGCGCCGCCCGCAGCTCGCCCATGCCGACCCAGCCCATCAGGAAGATCAGGTACAGCACGGAGAAGAAGAAGATCGAGGTCTTGACCTGCTCGTAGGGCAGCACCTTCGGCGCCTCAACTGCGTCATGCGGCAGCAAGCGGACGCACAGCAGATAGACCGCCAAGGCGAGCGATATGTAGTAGACGGCCGCGAGGGCGAAGCCGCGCAGCACGACGTCCCAGTAGGGCACGCCGAGAAAGTCCGACATCAAGAAGGCGCCGACCCCCATCATCGGCGGCATGATCAGCCCGCCCATCGACGCCGCCGTTTCCACCGCGGCGGCGAAAGTTCCCGGCACGCCGTAGCGCTTCATCAACGGAATGGTGATGCTGCCGACCACCACCGCGTTGGCCGATCCCGAACCGCTGATCATGCCGATCGATAACGAGCCGAGCACCGCCGTCTGCGGAACCATCTGCCGATTGCGCCCGGCGAGCCGCCGCATGACGTTGATCATCGCGCTCTGTGCGCCGAAGCCTTGCGCCGCCGCCGCCAGCAGCAGGAAGGAGGCGATCAGGGTCAGCGCGATCTGGCCATAGAGGCCGTAGATGCCGGTCGAGAACTCGACCGTGCTCGACGTCACCACGCGATAGAACGTCGTCCCGGGATGCCAGAAGAAGTCGAGCGGGCTGAGGTATCCCCACAGCGTATAGACGACCATGACGACGTTGATCCAAAACAAAATCGGATGGGCGAGCCGCGTCAGCTCCATCACCAGCAGAAAAACGAGCAAGCCGACAATGAAGTCACGGGTCGTATAGGAACCCTGCCGGTAGATCGCAATCTCTTCAAATTCAAGAAGGAAATGCCAGAAAGCGTAAGCGCAGATACCGATATATACGGCGACGATAATGTGGTTCGCGAGTGGCGGCAGCCACTTGTAGAGATAGCCGTCCCGATACATGAACAGAATTTGCAGAGTCAGCGCGATCGACATGACGCGCGAAACCAGTTCCTGCGCGCCGCCGAGACCGGTGTAGAAGAACCAGATCAGCCAGGCGAGTTGGACCGTGCCCAAGAACAGAATCAGGTTGTTGAGATTGATTTGGCTCTTGAGCCAGTCATTTGTCATGCGATGCTCCCACATCGGCGAAGCTCGTGCTTCGTTCTTCGTATTTCAGTGTTGCGTGTGCTTCGATCGGCGCAGTCAGAAACCGGCTACGGACGGTGCAGCCGGCATTGTCACACGCGCCCGCGCCGGCCCCAACCGACAATTTGAACGCGTTCGATCCGTCTACAAATAAAACGGGCGGGGGCACGCACCATCGTGGCACAGGCTCCCCGCCCGAATTGCATCCGTCATCGGATCAGCTGCTGCTGGCCCCGATCTTCCACTTATCGTTCCAAGCCTTGTGCTCTTTCAGGAACTTAGCAAGACCCGGATGCACGGGAATCTGCGGATTGGCGTTGATTCCCTGCACCTGCATGCCGATGAAGTCCTTCGCCATCGGCCCGAACCCCGCATCGGTCTTCACGAGCTCGTCCTTCTTGTCATAGAATGCCTTGACCATCTTGTAGACGAGGGCTTCAGGTATATCGAGCCGCGCGTTGTAGCCGAACAAGATCGGCACGCCTTGCAGCATCTTGGGGCCGACATCCTTGGTGAAGGCGCCCTTCGGATCGACATCGACGACCGCGAGGCCGGCAGCCTTCAGCTTCGCGACCTCGTCCGGGCATGGATTGATGACCTTGATGTCCGTGCGGATCTCGGTCTCCTTCCAATAGGGCGCCAGCGATTTTCCAGCGGTCGTATAGGTGACCGAGCCGACGACGGTGCCGGCCTCAAGCGCGTCGGAATTCGACTTGATATCAATCTGGACGTGCTTGAAGTCGTAGCCGAGCGCCTTGAAGCTGCGCTGCATATTCAGCCAGTTCATGAAGCCGGCGGTGGTGAAGAACACCGGCTGGCCGCTGAAGTCTTTCCAGCACTTGTACTTGTCGGCGCCCTTGGCCGTCGTGGCCATCATCGACTCCATCGGATAGGCGTACCAGGTGTGCGCGATCTCCGGCTTTGTGGGCTGGTAGTCCTTGAAGCCGCCGGTGCGTTCGTGGAACTGACCCATGCCGACGTCGGCGGTGTAGGCGATCTCGCCCTCGCCGTTCATCACCGCCTTCATGGCGACGGTCGGAGACGTGTACGGCTGGACAGTGACGGTATATTCGCCACCGAGCGCGGTTTCGACCATCTTCGCCATCGTGGCGGCGACCGTGTAGCCGTAGGAGCCCACGGCCGAAGTCGTCCAACGGAGCGATTTGCGTTCTTGGGCTTCGGCGAGGTGCACCGCCGAAACCGCGAACACGGCGGCGATTGTCGCGGTGGATAGCATGAAAGTGGATTTTGCTTTCAACATCGATCTCCTCCTTCGAGTGCGCATCATCGTTGTGTACTCTCGATCCTGTGTTGTTCTAATCCGCCATTCTCTTGATGACCGGGATCATTTTGAACGCTAGCATTTTGCTAGGGGTATTCGGAAGCCATTATTCGGTAGCCATAGTGTCGCGTCCGCACGGCTTTGGGTGTTGCCTACGTCATCGGGGTCTTCATATACAAGAATATGAAGCTCAAAGCTGTGCCGAAGATGCAGCTTAGTTTTGCCAGCATGTGTGCGATGATCCTCTACATCATCGCCAAATCGCCAAATCGCCAAATCACCAAATCACCAAAGCGGTGCGGTTCTCGTTCCTGATGACGCACGAGCAGATTCCGCAGGCGGTGACTGCCTGGATCGCCTGCAGCGCCATGATGGGCATTATCGAACTGACCGTCGCAACCCTGCCGTGGCTCGCCACCATGCTGGTGTTCCTCGGCCCGGTGACCACATCCCTGAATTATCGCTATGGTTGCCGCGCGTGCCCGGGATGCTGTGAGGCGGCGCATAAATCAGCGCGATGGGGATTGTACCGCAGCCTCCCATTGACCCCCGCTACGGCCGCCGGTAACTTTTCGAGCGATGGGGATGGGGTTCCCCGATAACCGCCGCAGAGGCTGATGACTCCTACCGCGACATTGGCGGTAGGACTCTGTCCATACACCGCCGCAGGGCGGTTTTTTATTGCCCTGAGAGAGAAAAGAAAGGGCAATAGATGACTTACTTGATCGTCTTTCTTGGCGGCGGTCTCGGCGCGGCGCTGCGCCACGGCGTCAACGTCACGGCGGCGCGCTATCTGGGCACGGCCTTCCCCTACAACACGTTGTTCGAAAACGTGAGCGGCTCCATTTTCATGGGCGTGCTGGCCGGCCTGTTCGCCTTCAAGAGCGGCATCCCGCAACATTGGCAGTTGTTGCTGACCACCGGCCTGCTCGGCGGCTACACGACGTTCTCGGCGTTCTCGCTCGATGTCGCGCTGCTTTACGAACGCGGCGAGGTGGCGTTGGCCGCCGCTTACGTGCTCGTGTCGGTTGCCTTGTCGGTTGCCGGACTGTTTGCGGGCCTCGCGCTGGTGCGCCAGTTCGCCTAGTCCATCGGCGCCATGCCGAGCTTGTCGAGCAGCGCCATGTCGCGGTCGCGCTCCGGGTTTGGCGTGGTCAGTAATTTTGGCCCGTAGAAGATCGAGTTGGCGCCGGCGAGAAAGCACAAGGCCTGCGTCTCCTCGCTCATGTCCTCGCGCCCGGCCGAAAGCCGCACCATCGAGCGCGGCATCGTGGTGCGCGCAACCGCAATGGTGCGCACGAAGTCGAGCGGATCGAGCTTTTGCGCGGCGGAAAGCGGCGTGCCTTCCACCTGCACCAGCATGTTGATCGGCACCGACTCCGGATGCATCGGCAAGCTCGCAAGAGTCGCGATCATGCCGACGCGATCCTCCAGCCCCTCGCCCATGCCGACGATGCCTCCACAGCAGACATGAATGTTGGCCGCGCGCACATGTTCAAGCGTGTCGAGCCGTTCCCGGTAAGTGCGGGTGGTGATGATCTCGCGATAATACTCCGGCGAGGTGTCGAGGTTGTGGTTGTAATAATCCAGCCCCGAGGCTTTCAGCCTCAGCGCTTGCGGTTGCGTCAACATGCCGAGCGTGACGCAGGTCTCCAGTCCCAGCGCCTTGACGCCCTGCACCATGGCGCAGACCGCATCGAGGTCGCGATCCTTCGGCTCGCGCCAGGCCGCGCCCATGCAGAAGCGGCTGGCGCCACCGGCTTTCGCGGCGCGCGCCTCGGCCAGCACGGCGTCGAGGCTCATCAGCTTTTCGGCTTTGACGCCGGTGTCGTAGCGCGCAGCCTGCGGGCAATAGGCGCAATCCTCCGGGCAACCGCCGGTCTTGATCGACAACAATGTCGAAATCTGCACTTCGGTCGGGTCGAAATGCGCGCGGTGCGTCTGTTGCGCCTGGAACAACAAATCCGGGAACGGCAGCGCGAACAGCGCGCGTACCTGTTCGCGCGTCCAGTCGTTGCGCACGGCGGCGGGATGGCGGGCGATGGAATTTTCAATAGCGAGCGACATTCAAACCCCTTGCGAGCCCCTTGTCATTGCCGCGCTGGCCCGGCAATCCGTCATGCTTGCGACGATGCAAACGCCAGATGGACGCGCGGGTCAAGCCCGTGCCCGCTTGGTGTCCGCGGTTGCAACCGCATAAGATGGCGCCGGGATAAGCGCAGGGGACGAAAAAATGGACTGGAGCCGCTTCGGGAGACCCATCGCCGTCGTCGTCGGCGCGGGCATCGTGTTCGTGCTGGGGCAGCTCTATGACCTGAGCTACTGGGTCTCGATCCCGCTCGGCGTGGCCGCTTACATCGGCATCTTGCTCTTGACCGGCCATATACCCGGCGCCGGCGGTCGGGGCCGCGGCTAGAGGTCTACTCCGCGGCCTCTTGCTGCGGCATCGCCGGCTCGACCTTGGCGGCGCAGAACTTGAATTCCGGAATTTTTCCGAACGGGTCGAGCGCCGGATTGGTCAGCAGGTTCGCCGCCGCCTCGACGTAAGCGAACGGGATGAACACCACGCCGTCGGGAATGCCGTCGTCCTGGCGCGAGGATAGTTCGACCGTGCCGCGGCGCGTGGTGACGCGCACCATGTCGCCGGGCTTCAATCCCATTTTCGCAATGGTGCCGCGCGAAAGCGAGGCCACCGCCGACGGCTCGAGCGCGTCGAGCACGGTGGCGCGGCGCGTCATCGCGCCGGTGTGCCAATGCTCGAGCTGGCGGCCGGTGGTGAGAATGAACGGGAATTCCTTGTCGGGCACTTCATCCGGCGGCGACAACTTGGCTGCGACCAGTTTTCCGAAGCCGCCCGGCCGCGGGAAGCCCTTGTCGAACACCACGTCGCGGCCCGGCTTGTCGGGCGCGTCGGTCGGATAAGTGACGTGGTCCTCGCGCTCCACGCGCTCCCACGAAATGTTGTCGAGCGCGGGCATCAGGTTCGCCATCTCGGTGAACACCTCGCTGACATGCTTGTAGTTCCAGTTTTCGCCCATGCGCTGGGCGAGGTCCTGGATGATCCACAAGTCCTGCCGCGCGTCGCCCGGCAACGGCAGCGCCTTGCGGCCCATCTGCACCTGACGGTTGGTGTTGGTGACGGTGCCGTCCTTTTCCGGCCAGGCGGAGGCGGGAAGAATGACATCGGCATAGCTTGCCGTCTCGGTGAGGAAGATGTCCTGAACGACGAGATGTTCGAGAGCGCTAAGCGCGCCGCGCGCGTGGTTCAAGTCCGGGTCCGACATCGCCGGGTTTTCGCCCATGATGTACATGCCCTTGATCTCGTCGGCATGCACCGCGTCCATGATCTCGACGACGGTCTTGCCGCGCTTGGGATCCAGCGTCTTGCCCCAGGCGGCTTCGTATTTCGCGCGGATCTCCGGATTTTCCACCGACTTGTAATCGGGGAAGAACATCGGGATCAGGCCGGCGTCGGAGGCGCCCTGCACGTTGTTCTGTCCGCGCAGCGGATGCAGGCCGGTGCCGGGCCGGCCGACCTGCCCGCAGATCAGCGAGAGCGCGATCAGGCAGCGCGCATTGTCGGTGCCGTGGGTGTGCTGCGACACGCCCATGCCCCAGAAGATGATGGCGTTCTCGGCGCGCGCGAAAGTGCGCGCTACGGTGCGCAGCGTATCGGCGTCGATGCCGCAGATCGGCGCCATCTCCTCGGGCGTGAAATCCTTCACATGCTCCGCGAGCTGCTGGAAACCTTCCGTATAGGTCTGCACATATTGCTGGTCGTAAAGCTTCTCGCCGACGATGACGTTGAGCATGCCGTTGAGCATGGCAACGTCGGTGCCGTTCTTGAACTGCATCATCTGCCAGGCGTGGCGCTTGAGCGCCTGCCCGCGCGGGTCCATGACGATGAGCTTGGCGCCGCGCTTGGCCGCCTGCTTGAAAAAGGTGGCGGCAACCGGATGGTTCTCGGTCGGATTGGCGCCGATGACGACGACGACGTCGGAGTTCTTGCACTCGTTGAAGGTCGCGGTCACCGCGGCGGAGCCGACGCCTTCCAGCAATGCCGCCACCGACGAGGCGTGGCAGAGCCGCGTGCAGTGGTCGACATTGTTGCAGCCGAAGCCGGTGCGCACCAGCTTCTGGAACAGGTAAGCCTCTTCGTTCGAGCCTTTGGCCGAGCCGAAGCCGGCGAGCGCGCGCGGCCCATCGCGGTCGCGGATTTTCTTCAAGCCCGAAGCGGCGCGTTGCATCGCCTCGTCCCATGTGGCTTCGCGGAAATGCGTGAAGGGGTTTGACGGATCGACCAGATCGTCGGCGGCCTTGGCCACGCCGTCCTTGCGAACAAGCGGCTTGGTGAGGCGCTGCGGGTTGCTGACGTAATCGAAGCCGAAGCGGCCCTTCACGCATAGACGATTTTCGTTCGCCGGGCCGTCGCGGCCGACGACCGCGATCAGCTTGTCGTCCTTGATCTGATAGGTGAGCTGGCAGCCGACGCCACAATAGGGGCAGACGCTGTCCACTTCGCGGTCGGGGAACTGCGTGCGGACGTTCTTTTCGTCCACCAGCGTCGAGGCCATCAGCGCGCCGGTCGGGCAGGCCTGCACGCATTCGCCGCAGGCGACACAGGTCGAGGCGCCCATCGGGTCGTCGAAGTCGAACACGATCTTCTCGTTGATGCCGCGCCCGGCAATGCCGATGACGTCGTTGACCTGCACTTCGCGGCAGGCGCGAACGCACAAATTGCACTGGATGCAGGCGTCGAGGTTGACCGCCATCGCCGGATGGCTGCGGTCGGGCGCCGGCTTCGGCCGCGCGGCGAAACGGCTCGCCGCGATATCCATCTTGTCGGCCCAGTTCCAGAATTTCGACGCCGGATCGTGCGCCTGCGTCTTGCGGTCGGGCTGATCGGAAATCAGCAGTTCGAACACCATCTGCCGCGCGGTCTTGGCGCGGTCGGAAGTAGCCTTCACCTTCATGCCGGCGGTGGGCTTGCGGATGCAGCTTGCGGCCAGCACGCGCTCGCCTTCGACCTCCACCATGCAGGCGCGGCAATTGCCGTCGGCGCGATATCCCGGCTCCGGCGCGTAGCACAGATGCGGGATTTCGACGCCCTCGCGCTTGGCCACCTGCCAGATCGTCTCGCCTTCGTTCGCGACAACCTCGCGCCCGTCGAGCGTGAACGAAATGGTTTGGCCTTTGCCGTTCGCTTTGCTCATCGGATCACCTTCACCAATGCCCCAAGGGCTTTGTGAGTTCCTCGGGGAAGTATTTCAACACGCACAGCAGCGGGTTCGGCGCCGCCTGGCCGAGGCCGCAAATCGAAGCATCGCGCATGGCGGTGGAAAGCTCGGTCAACAACGCGGGTTCCCACGGGCCTTTTGCCATGAGTTTCACCGCCTTCTCGGTGCCGACGCGGCAGGGCGTGCACTGGCCGCAGCTCTCGTCCTCGAAGAAGCGCATCAAATTGAGCGCCACGGCCTTCATGTCGTCCCTGTCGGACAAAATGACGACCGCATGCGAGCCGACGAAGCAGCCGTATTGCTCGAGTGTGCCGAAATCGAGCGGGATGTCCGCCATCGACGCCGGCAATATGCCGCCGGACGCGCCGCCCGGCAGATAGCCCTTGAAGCTGTGGCCCGCGGCCATGCCGCCGCAGAATTCCTCGATCAGCTCGCGCGCTGTAACGCCGGCCGGCGCCAGCACCACGCCCGGCTTTTTCACGCGGCCCGACACCGAAAAGCTGCGGAAGCCTTTGCGCTCGCGCCGGCCCTGCGATGTGGCCCACGCCGCGCCTTTCTCGACGATGTCGCGGATCCAGAACAGCGTCTCGACATTCTGCTCCAGCGTCGGACGGCCGAACAGGCCGACCTGCGCGACGTAAGGCGGACGATGGCGCGGCAGCCCGCGTTTGCCCTCGATCGATTCGATCATGGCGGATTCTTCGCCGCAGATATAAGCCCCCGCGCCGCGCCGCTGATGCAGCCTTGTGTGCTTCGCAAGACCCGCCTTTTCGACCTTGGCGATCTCGCCGGCGAGCATCAGCCGCACTTCGGGGTATTCGTCGCGGATATAGATGTAGACGTCCGGCGCTTCGACCACCCAGGCGCCGATCAACATGCCCTCGATAAAGCGATGTGGATCTTGTTCGAGATAGTAGCGGTCCTTGAACGTACCGGGCTCGCCCTCGTCGGCATTCACCGCCATCAGGCGCGGCACGGGTTCTGCGCGCACCAGCGACCATTTGCGGCCCGTGGGAAATCCCGCGCCGCCAAGGCCGCGCAGGCCGGCATCGCTCACGATCTTGATGATATCGTCGCGCGTGCGCTTGCCCGACAGGCAATCCTTGAGCAGCGCATAGCCGCCGGCTTTCTGGTAAGCGGCGAAATCGCTGCCGGCATGATAGGCGTGCGGGTGCTGATTTTTCTTCACCGCCGCGGCCACGCTGTCCGCCGTCGCGCGCATGGTCTGCACATGATGCACCGCGCACACCGGCGCGCGGTCGCAGGCGCCCATGCAGGGCGCGCGCACCACGCGCACGTTCGCGCCCAATTTCGCAGGCAGTTCGGCGAGCAGCTTTTCCGCTCCCGCCATCGCGCAGGAGAGCGAATCGCAGACGCGGACCGTCACCGCAGGCGGCGGCGTCTCGCCATCCTTCACAACGTCGAAGTGCGAGTAAAAAGTAGCGACCTCATAGACCTCGGTCTGCGCGAGCTTCATCTCCTGCGCCAGCGCGGCGAGATGCGGGGCGGAAAGATGCCCGTATTTGTCCTGGATGAGATGCAGATGCTCGATCAGCAGATCGCGCCGGCGCGGCCGCTCGCCGAGCAGCGCGCGCACCTCATCGAGCGCGGCCGGATCGACCTGGCGGCCCTTCGGCGTGCGGCGGGGTTTCTTGCCGCGCGGCCCGGCGCCGTTGCCGCCGGAGTTTTTGCCACCGGATTTGGGCGGGTCGTGCATGTTCATGGCCTATGAATTGAAGCCATTCCAAAGCAGAAACAATCCCGTAGGCGGCATCGGTCAATAGACATTCTCTATCGACGAAGGGGGTATTACTGCTTATTATTGCAGCGACTTCGCAGGCTGTTTTCCGCTAACTCAATGATTTTCATTGGGATTGTTCGATGATCGACAAGCTCGATTACGTCCTGGCGCTGGCGCGGGAAAAGCACTTCGGCCGCGCGGCCGAGGCTTGTGGCGTGACCCAACCCACACTTTCCGCCGGCGTGAAGCAGCTCGAAGAGCAGATGGGCGTTCTGCTGGTCAACCGCGGCTCGCGTTTCCAGGGCTTCACGCCCGAGGGCCAGCGCGTGCTCGACTGGGCGCGACGTATTGTCGGCGACACCCGCGCCATGCGGGAAGAAATCAATTCGCTGCGCCACGGACTTTCCGGACGGCTGCGCATCGCTGCGATTCCGACCGCGCTGGCGATGGTGGCTGCGCTCACCACGCCCTATCGCGAGCGGCATCCGAATGTGCAGTTCACCATCTACTCGCGCACCTCGATCGAGATTCTCGATCTTTTGGAAAATCTCGAGATCGACGCCGGCATCACCTATCTCGGCAACGAGCCGCTCGGGCGGGTGAACGCCGTCCCGCTTTATAGCGAACGTTACCGGCTGCTCACTTCGGCGGATGCGCCGCTCGGCAATCGCGACAGCGTCACCTGGGCAGAGGTTGCGCAAGTACCGCTGTGTCTGCTCACCCCCGACATGCAGAACCGCCGCATCATCGACCGGCTGTTGAAAGGCGCCGGCGGCGAGTCGCGCCCGACACTGGAATCGGACTCGATGATCCTGCTGTTCTCGCATGTGCGCACCGGCCGCTGGGCAAGCGTGATGCCGGCGAAGCTTGCCGAGACGCTGGGCCTCACCGACACGCTGCGCGCCATCCCGATCGTGCAGCCGGAAGCGGTTCAGGCGATCGGCCTGGTGGTTCCCGCGCGCGAGCCGATGATGCAGATCACCGCCGCGCTGGTGGAGGAAGCCAAGCGCGCGGCGCCGATGCTGGAGGGATGATGAAATTTGCGAAGGTCAAATACCGCTCATTCCCACGGAAGTGGGAATCCAGCCCTGAGAAAGCTGGGTCCCCGCTTTCGCGAGGACGAGCGGCGGGTCGGACTAAGCCACCTTCTCCGTCTGATGCCGGAACATGGCGCGTTTGGCTTCGTCGTCCATCTCGGTCTTGAACTTGTGCTTGTCCTTGAGCGCAATCGCGCGCGTGGCGGCGGGCCGCGCGGTGATCTCGTCGACGAGCCGCTTCAAATTCGGGAACTTCGCCCAGTGCTCTTCGCCGAGAACCGTCGGGATCAGACGCGACCAGCCCCAGACATCCATATCGACGATGGTGTAGGCGTCACCCAGCATGTAACGCTGCTTGGCAAGACGGGCGTCGAGGATGCCGAAATGGCGCTGGGCCTCGTAGGCAAAGCGGTTGATCGCGTAGGGAAGCTTCTCAGGCGTGTAATGGCGGAAATGCACCGACTGGCCGGAATAGGGGCCAACGCCGGAGGCCACAAACATCAGCCATGACAGCAGTTCGCCGCGCGCCTTATCGGTCTTGGCCGGCAGAAACTTGCCGGTTTTTTCGGCGAGATAGAGCAGGATCGCGTTGCTGTCGAACACGGTTACGTCGCCGTCGACGATAGCCGGCACCTTGGCGTTTGGATTGACCGCGAGGTATTCCGGCTTGTGCTGATCGCCCTTGCGGGTATCGACCGGGATAGGCTCGTACGGCAATCCGGCCTCTTCGAGGAACAACGCGACCTTCGTCGGATTAGGCGCTCCGCTATAGTAAAACTTCAGCATCTTTTACCCCTGATAAAATTTGCAGCTGTGTGTGCCGGTTCATTGCGGACCGGCGCCGTGGATTAGGCCAGATGCGGGCTGGCGGCGAATGACATTTAATTGAATGGTCATCCCAAGCGGTCTCCCCTCCCGCCCGCGGGGAGAGGAGAAAGCGTTTCAGAACAGCCCGACGATCTTGCCGTCCTTGCCGACGTCGATGGAGTCCGCCGCCGGCACTTTCGGCAGGCCGGGCATGGTCATGATCTCACCGCAGATCGCCACCACGAATTCCGCCCCGGCCGAGAGCCGCACCTCGCGCACCGGAATGCTGAAGTCGGTCGGCGCGCCCTTGGAATCCGGATTGGTGGTGAAGCTGTACTGCGTCTTGGCGATGCAGACCGGCAGCTTGCCGAAGCCCATCTCTTCCCAGGTCTTGAGCTGCTCCTTCACCGACTTGTCGGCGGTGGCGTCGTTCGCCCGGTAGATTTCCTTGGCGATAGTACGGATTTTTTCGAACAGCGGCATGTCGTCGGGATAGAGGTATTTGAGCTTGCCCTTGCCCTCGCCAATCGTCTTGACCACCGCCTTGGCGACATCGGCGGCGCCCTCGCCGCCCATCGCCCAGTGATCGGCCATCAGCGCTTCGACGCCGAGCGCCTTGCACTTCTCCTTGACCAGCGCGATCTCGGCGTCGGTGTCGGCGGAGAAGCGGTTGATCGAGACTATCGCCGGGAGACCGAATTTCTTCACGTTCTCCACATGGCGTTGCAAGTTGGCCATGCCGGCTTCCAGCGCCTTGAGGTTTTCGTTCTTTAAATCCTCTTTCTTTACGCCGCCGTGCATCTTGAGCGCGCGGATGGTGGCGACCAGCACCACGCAATCCGGCGACAGGCCGGCCTTGCGGCATTTGATGTCGAGAAATTTCTCCGCGCCCAAGTCAGCCCCGAAGCCGGCTTCGGTCACCACATAATCGGCGAGCTTGAGCGCGGTGGTGGTGGCGACCACCGAATTGCAGCCGTGCGCGATGTTGGCGAACGGGCCGCCGTGGATGAAGGCGGGCGTGCCTTCCAGCGTCTGCACCAGGTTGGGCGCGATCGCTTCCTTCAGCAGCGCGGTCATCGCGCCGTGCGCCTTGATGTCGCTGGCACGCACCGGCTTGCGGTCGCGGGTATAGCCGACGATAATCTTGCCGAGCCGTTCTTTAAGATCGTCGAGATCCTTGGCGAGGCAGAAGATCGCCATGACTTCCGAGGCCACGGTGATGTCGAAGCCGGACTCGCGCGGGTAGCCGTTGGCGACGCCGCCGAGCGAGCAGACGATTTCGCGCAGCGCGCGGTCGTTCATGTCCATCACCCGGCGCCAGACCACGCGGCGCGAGTCGAGGCCGGCCGCATTGCCCCAATAGATGTGATTGTCGATCAGCGCGGAGAGCAGATTGTGCGCCGAGGTGATGGCGTGGAAGTCGCCGGTGAAATGCAGGTTGATGTCTTCCATCGGGATCACTTGCGCGTAGCCGCCGCCGGCAGCACCCCCTTTCATGCCGAAGGATGGGCCCAACGAAGGTTCGCGCAGACACAGCATCGCCTTCTTGCCGATGTGGTTGAGCGCGTCGGTGAGGCCGACCGTGGTCGTGGTCTTGCCCTCGCCCGCCGGCGTCGGCGAAATCGCGGTGACCAGGATCAATTTGCCGTTCGGCTTGCCGGAGAGCGACTTGACGTAATCCATCGACACCTTGGCCTTGTAGTGGCCGTAAGGGTCGAGATTCTCGGGCGCGATGCCGAGCTTTTCCTTGGCGATGTCGAGGATGCGCCGCTTCTGGGCGGTCTGGGAAATTTCGATGTCGGACTTCGGCTTCTGGTGCTGCGAGGCGGGCATGACTATCGGTCCATCAATGTTTGCGGTTGGTGAAATCGTTTCTGCGTCATGGCTGGGCTTGTCCCGGCCATCCACGTCTTTCTGAGAGCGAAGACATGGATGCCCGGCACAAGGCCGGGCATGACGGTTGAGGGGTCAGGTGAATTTTACTCCGGTCGTGACATTCGCGCTCTTTGCCCACTCGCCAGCGCCGGCTTTCGGGCCGTCGGCGGGCTGCACGCGCGTGACCTTGAAGCGGCCGTCCGCGCAGACAACGGTGAAGCTATCGCTGTCGACGGCGACGATTTCGCCAAGCTTGCCGGCAATACCCTTGGGGTCGCGCGCCGGAAGCGGCTTGGCTTCGAGGATTTTCAGCGTCTTGCCATCGAGCGTAGCCCAGGCGCCGGGCGCCGGCGCGCAGCCGCGAATCAGCCGGTCGATCTGCTCCCACGGCTTGCCCCAATCGATGCGCGCATTGCCGGGGCCGCATTTGCCTTCGTAGGTGGCTTTCGAATGGTCCTGCTTGATGCGCGGGGCCTTGCCGGCTTTCACCAGGTCCACCGCTTCCATCATCGCATCGACGCCCATCGGGAACAGGCGGTCGAAATAGACCGAGCCGAGCGTGTCGGCGGCGCCGATCGGCGTCTTCTTCTGAATCAACACGTCGCCGGTGTCGAGGCCGTTGTCCGGCCAGAAAATCGAGAGCCCGGTTTCCTTTTCGCCCTTGATGATCGGCCAATTGATCGCGCTGGCGCCGCGGTAGGCGGGCAAAAGCGAAGGGTGATACTGGATCGAACCCTTGGCCGGGATGTTGAGGAATTCTTCCGGCACGAACAGCGTGACGAAAGCCATCACTTGCAGATCGGGCTTGAGCGCCTTGAACTCCGCCCACACCTCCGGCTTTTTGTAGGAGTCCGGCTGGAACACCGGAAGCTTGGCGGCGAGCGCGGCTTCCTTCAACGGGTCGATCTTCGCGCCCGGCTTCTCTGGCGCGACATAGACGCCGACGACGTTTTCGCCGCGCTTGAGCAGCGCCTCCAGCACGGCCTTGCCGAACGCCTGCTGGCCGTGGACCACAATACGCATACAAACCTCTCCCCAATGTATTCAGCGGTGCGAGGGAGCGCTTTCAAAATACGCTACGCCTGAAAACGCCCCCTCACCGCGACCCTCTCCCCCGCAAGCGGAGGAAAGGGAAATTATGCCGCGTCTTTCGCGCCTTCCTTTTTCGGCGCACTGAGCGCGCCGGAATTCTTGATCTCGGCGATTGCGTCCGGCTTGAAGCCGAGCACTTTGCCGAGAATTTCGTCGTTATGTTCGCCAAGTAGCGGCGAGCGCGTTACCTCGGTCGGCGAGTCCGACATCTTCACCGGGTTGCCGACAGTCAAATATTTGCCGCGCGTCGGGTGATCGACTTCCACCACCGTTCCCGTTTTACGCAGCGATTTCTCCTCGGCGATCTCCTTCATCGACAGGATCGGCCCCACCGGGATGTCGTGCTGGTTGCAGATATCCATGACCTCGAACTTGGTCTTGGTCATGGTCCACTGCTCGATGGTGGCGAAGATGGCTTTAAGCCGCGGCAACCGCGCTCCCGGCTTGGCGTAATCGGGATCGGTCTTCCATCCCGGCTTGCCGATGAGATCGCAGATCGCTTCCCACACCGGCGCCTGCGTGATGAAATAAACATAAGAGTCGGGATCGTTCTCCCAGCCCTTGCACTTGAGAATCCAGCCGGGCTGACCACCGCCGGAATCGTTGCCGGCGCGCGGCACCGCGGAACCGAACGCAACGCCTTCGCCGAACTGGCTGTATTCCCTGAGCGGACCGTGTTTGAGCCGCTGCTGATCGCGCAATTTCACGCGCGCCAGATTGAGCACGCCGTCCTGCATGGCGGTGAGCACCTTCTGGCCGCGGCCGGTGCGCGTGCGCTGATACAGCGCCGAGACGATGCCGAGCGCGAGATGCAGGCCGGTGCCGGAATCGCCGATCTGCGCGCCGGTGACGAGCGGCGGGCCTTCGCGAAAGCCGGTGGTCGAAGCGGAGCCGCCCGCGCATTGCGCGACATTCTCGTAAACCTTGCAGTCCTCATACGGGCCGGGGCCGAAGCCCTTGACCGAAGCGACGATCATGCGCGGGTTGAGCTTGTGGATGTGTTCCCAGGTCAGCCCCATGCGGTCGAGCGCGCCGGGCGCGAAATTTTCCACCAGCACGTCGCAGATTTTCACCAGCTCATCGAGCACGCGCTTTCCCTGCGGATGCTTGGAATCGATGGTGATCGAGCGCTTGTTGCCGTTGAGCATCGTGAAATAAAGGCTGTCGGCGCCTTTGACGTCCTGCAACTGGCCGCGCGTGATGTCGCCGACGCCCGGCCGTTCGACCTTGATCACGTCGGCGCCCATGAAAGCCAGCAATTGCGTGCAGGTCGGTCCTGACTGCACATGCGTGAAGTCGAGGATGCGAACGCCGTCGAGCGCCTTGCCGGCCTGGCCGAAGGCTTTCTTCGTCGGCGGCGGAAGCTGCTTCGCGCTGTCCGACAGATTGATCGCCGCCGCCTTGCCGTTTTTGCCGCCGGCCTTCTTTGCCTTAGCCGTTTTCTTGATCGCCGGCTTCAGCTTGGCTTTGGTCTTCGCTTTTCGTTTGGCCATACCCGCCCCCGTCACTTGTACATGGTCTGGTTCTTGGTGACGCCTTGCAGTGCTCT
>CAMAWF010000041.1 GCA_945861895.1 Rhizobium sp. Q54 | reverse complement strand
GGAACCGCCTCGTCGAGGCGGAATTCATAGAACAGAGGTCCCTGATCGTTGTTCTGACGTCCCATCATCGCCCGTCTCCAACGAAAAATGTCGTTAGAAGACGGAATCACTGTTCGTCAAAACCTTCAAATCACTTCTGCAACAAAATCGGCACTTCGCGTCATTCGCCGCGACGCAGCAATTCAGTCGCTTTCGGAGCGAAGCGGACATTCAGCGAGCCGCGCTTACAGAACCGGATTTATGAGTACGCGCCCTAGACACATTCGCAATTTCGCCCGGGTGGAAGCGGTTCAAGCCGTTTCCATCCGGGCGTTTTTCAGTGCGCTCGCGCCATCTCGCGAACGCACTCGCACTACTTCGGCAAAAACTCATTGGTGAAGGTCGAGGGAAAATCCACCTCCGCGGTTCCCTTCGGCTGCAGATAGGCGAAAGTGCCGCGCGCCTGCGCTTCGGTGATGCGGCCGTCGCGGGTCCAGATTTGGCTCACGGTATTGTAGGCCTGCTCGTTGGTCTCCGCCGTCATGGTCGGATATTCCTTCGCCAGCAGCGCCTTGCTGCGCTTGGGGTCGTCCTTGAGGATTTTCGCAGCTTCCGCAAACACGCGCGCGACCTTGCGCAGCAGCTCCGGCTTTTCCTTGAGGTTGTCGGGGTGCGTCGCCAGCGTCATGAACAGAATGTCGCGGAATTCCGGAATCTCGCCATTCATCAGGTTGAGGTAGATCTTGCCCTTGCCGGCCTGCTGCACCAGCACGCCGGCCGGCTCGAACGGCAACGCCGCGTCGATCAGATCCTTCTGGAACGCCGCCACATACGAGGGCGCCTCGGCGCCGAGATAGACGCTGCTGATGTCGCCCGGCAGCGTGAGGCCGTATTTCTTCGCCAGCACGCCGAGCATTTTCTCGCCCGAGCCGTTCGGCGACGGCATCGCGACACGCATGCCCTTAAGCCGTTTGATCTTCTCCTCAATGCTGAGTTTCTCGGCGCCCGCCATCAGTTTCTCGTTGCCAATGACGTTGTTCACCGGCCGGTTGGCGATATTGAAGAAAGCCACGATGCGCTTTCCCTGCACCGCGACGGCGAGCACATGCTCGTAGCTCAAAATGCCCACGTCGGCCGCCTTGGTCAGCGTCGCCTGCAATGCCAGCGCTCCGCCCTGGACGTAGGAAATCTCCGGCTCCAGCCCGTATTTCTCGAAAATCTTTTCCTGCTTGGCGACATAGAGCGCGGCGGAGAAATAGCCGTGCCCGATATTGGTGATTTTCACCGGCTCGGCGCAGGCCGCCCAGGACAACAGGACGCAAGCAGCCGTGGTGGAAATCGTAATCGCTCTCATGGCGTGATCCTCCCGATATTCGTTGCTTCAGCGGCTGACGATGCGCCACCGTTCCATTCGATGTTGCACGGTTTCGACCATAAGATTAAGCGCGACCGCAAGCAATGCGATCACGATCAAGACGGCGAAGACACCCGCCGTATCGAATTGCGATCCGGAAAATTGCACCAGGTATCCGAGCCCGCGGTTGGCCGCGATCATCTCGCCGAGCACGGCCCCGATCAACGCATAAGGCACCGAAATTTTCAGCCCGGCAAAAACCCATGACAGCGCCGACGGGATAATGACCTTGCCGACGATCTGCGCGCGCGTGGCGCGCATCAGCCGCGCGCCGTCGATCAAATCCTGGTCCACTTCGCGCACGCCGGCAAACGTATTGAGGAACACCAGGAACAGTACCAGCACCGCCGCGAGCGCGATCTTCGATTCGATGCCGAGGCCGAACCACAAGACGAACAGCGGCGCCAGCGCGATTTTCGGCAGCGCATTAAGCGCGCTCAGGTACGGATTGAGCAGACGGCTGGCGAATTGCGACACGCCGAGCCAGATCCCCAGGATGACGCCAATGACCGAGCCGATGACGAAACCCATCACGGTGGCGTAAACGGTCGCCCAGATATGCATGAAGATCGAGCCGTCCATCGTCCAGCCGATAAGACGCCTGCCGACGTCGAGCGGGTTGGAGATGAAAAAATTATCGACCAGCCGGTCCGATGCGCCTTGCCATGCCAGCAGCAGGAAAATGCCGAGCGCCAGTTGCCACAGCAACATGCCGACGCCGCCGATATTCTTCGTCACCACGCGCGGCGCGGCGCTCGGCTGCGCGGTCCGTCCCTCGCGGTCGGCATCGGCCGCGGTCATACCCGCTCCTCCCGGTATTCGACGCGCAGGCGCTCCCACAACGTATCGTAGAGGTCCTTGAATTCACTGGTAAAGCGCACGTTGAGCACATCGCGCGGACGCTTGAGATCGATGCGCTGTTCGAGCGCCACCGTCGCCGGCCGGCGCGTGCAGACCAGAACGCGATCGGCGAGCGTGACCGCCTCCATCAGATCGTGCGTCACCAGCACGACGGTCTGTTCATTTTCGCTGGCAAGGCGCAGCACGAGATCGTGCATGGCGAGCTTGAGCTGGGCGTCAAGCGCGGCGAACGGTTCGTCCAGCAGCGCGGTTTCCGCCCCGTAAAGCAGCATGCGCGCCAGGCACGCGCGCTTGCGCATTCCGCCGGAAAGCTCGTTCGGAAAACGATCCTCGAAGCCGTCGAGGCCGACGTGCCGGATCACTTGATTGGCGCGCTCGGTACGCTCGGCCTTCGCGATACCCGCCAGCTCAAGTGGAAAGGCAACGTTGTCGTGCACGTTTCGCCACGGTAGAAGATTGTCCTTCTGCGTCATGTATCCGACATCGGTGTTGACGCCGGAGACCGCCGACCCCTTGTAGACGATGTCGCCGCTGCTCGGCGCATAGAGGCCGGCGATCATGTTGAGCAGCGTGGACTTGCCGCAGCCGCTCGGGCCGATGATGGCGACGATCTCGCGCCGCGCAATGGTGAGATTGATGTCGCGCACGGCATCGACCGGCGTGTCGCCCTTATGAAAGGTTTTCGAGATATGGCGGATGTCGATCATGCGCTTTGTCATCCGGCCTAGAATATCGAGCGCTGGTGGCCACCATCGACATCGATGTTGGCGCCGCAGATGAACCCGGCCCGGTCCGATGCCAGAAACGCCACTGCATTGGCGATGTCCTCGGGCGCGCCCCAGCGGCCGAGCGGCACCTCGGCGCCCCATTTCGATTGCTGCTGTTCAAGGCTGCGGCCGAGATAAATTTCATTGTGCAGCGTCATGCCTTCGGTCAGCGGGCTTTTGATCCGGCTCGGGCACACGGCATTGACAAGAATATTGGCGGGCGCCAGTTCGTCCGACAGCGATTTCACAAAAGCGTGCTGCGCGGCGTTGGTGACCGTCGAGGCAATCGCGTCGGCCTGCGGCACTTTCCCCGTTTGCCCGATGATGATGATGATGCGGCCGCCGCCCTGTTCGCGCATCTTCGGCGCGACCCGGCGCGCGAGTTCCCACGGGCCGACGACCTTGGTTTGAAAATGCCGGACGAGATCGTCGCCGGCAACCTGGTCGATGCGGCCGGAGAGATGCGTTCCGGCATTGCTCACGACGATGTCGATGCGGCCGAAGGTTTTAATAGCGTCATCAACAAGCGCGGCAACATCCGCAGGCTTGCACACATCGGCGATAAAGCCTTTCGCCGTAACGGCGCTTAAATCGGCGAGTGCGGCGTCGAGTTTCGCTTTGCTGCGGCCGCAGATCGCAACCCGGCAGCCCTCTTGGCCAAGCCGGCGCGCGATCGCAAGACCGATCCCGCTGGTGCCGCCGGTGATCAGCGCCGTCTTGCCTGTAAGCCTCAAGTCCATTGCAACCTCAACCGAAAACATAGCGGTGGTAGCCGCCATCGATGCTGACCGAACTGCCGGTGACGAAGTCGGCGCAATTGGATGCGATGAAGGCAACGAGATCGGCGACCTCCTCCGGCCGCCCGGTGCGCCCGAGCGGATTGGCGCGCGAAAAGCCCGCCGCCGCCGTCGCACGGTCGACCACGCGCTCGCGCATTTCCTTTTCGATCAAAGAGGCCAGCAGATCGGATTCGATGTATTGCGGGCATACGGCGTTGACGCGAATATTATCGCGCGCCACCGCATCGGCGACCGATTTTGTCATCGCCATCAGCGCGGCATTGGTCACGCCGGAGGGAAAACGATCCGGGTGCGGATGCCGCGCCGCCTGGCCGACGATATTCACGATCCGGCCGCCGCCCTGGCGCCGCATGACCGGCAACACCGCCTGGATCATGGCGAAAAAGCCGAACACCTTGTCGCGCAACTGCCGCTCCAGAATGTCGAGCGTCGTACTCTCAACAGTTCCGCGCAGATGCGTGCCGGCATTGTTGACCAGAATGTCGATGCGGCCGTATGCCTCAAGCGTGGCAGCGACGAATTTGCGCACCGCCGCCTCATCGGTGACATCGGCGGGAATACCCAAAACACGGGCTGGAAGCGCATTTTCACCACCGGAAAGTTCAGTCACCGCGGCATCGAGCCGCGCGCGGTCGCGACCGCAAATTGCGACTGCGCAACCTTCCTGCAGGAAAGCGTGTGCAATGGCCTTGCCGATCCCGCGCGACGCGCCGGTGACGACGGCAACTTTGCCGCGCAGCCCCAGGTCCATCCTCCCCCCGCATTTTTTATTGCATTGAGCCGAAACGATACTCTATGGACATGTTTTAGGCGTCAAGCGACGGGGAGAACGGCAAAATGGATTTAGGCATCAAGGGACGCCGCGCGATCGTCACCGGCGGCGGCAGCGGCATCGGCTTTGAGACGGCGCGGCAATTCCTGGAGGAAGGCGTGCGCGTGCTCATCAGCGGCCGCGACGGTGCCAAATTGAACAAGGCGCGCGACGAACTCGCCAACAAGACCGGCGGCGAGATTCATGCGGTGCAGGCCGACATGACCAAGGAGGCCGACATCAAGCGCATGGTCGATACCGCCAAGGAAAAACTCGGCGGCGTCGATATCCTCATCAACAACGCCGGCACGATGTATTCCGGCCGTTTCGCCGTGTTCGACGACGACGAGATGAAGAAGCAGCTCGAAACCAAGCTGTTCGGTTTCATGCGCGCGATCCGGCTGGTCTATCCGATGATGAAAGCGCAAAAGTGGGGCCGCATCGTCAACACCATCGGCGGCGCCGGCAAGGAGCCCGACCCCTACATGTTCGGCAGCGGCATGACCAACAGCGCGCTGCTCAATTTGACAAAATCGCTCTCGACCGAATTCGGCGAGGACAATGTGCTGGTCAACGCCATCTGCCCCGGCTGGGTCGCCACCGACCTGTGGCGGCGGAACGCCGAAGGGCTCAAACAGGAATTGGGCGTGAAGTCCGAGGACGAAGCGCGCCGGCTCGCCGCCCGCAAGAATTCGCTCAACCGCATGGGCAAGCCGGAGGAACTCGCCAACGCCACGGTATTCCTGTGTTCGGAGCGCGCGAGCTACATTACCGGCGTGTCGCTTAACCTCGACGGCGGAAGGCTCAAAGGCCTGTGGTAATCGCGGCGCCGTCCTTTGCCCCGGGCGTCCCGATTCACTCTTGTTTTGCCCGGTATTTTAGCCGAACGTACCGGCCTAAGAATTGCGGATGAGCCGCCACTGCCATGATCCTGCTTTATGCTCTCGGCCTTTATGTCGTGCTGGGCATCCTCACGGCCATCGCATTCGTGATATTTGGCGTCACGCAGGTGCAGCCGCACGCCGCGACGCTCGGCGCACGAATTTTGTTTCTGCCCGCCGCCGCCGCGCTCTGGCCCTACATACTCATCCGCTGGCTGAAATCGCGCGGTGATAAATGAGACGGCAGCTTCGCTCCGCCCACCGCAGGCTTTGGCCGGTTCTGGCGCTGGCGGTCGCGCTCGGTTTCGCACTCGCGCTTGCGCTGCGCAAATTGCCTCCGCTTTGAACACGGCAACAGGAGAACAGCGATGAGCGTCGGCTTCCGCGCCGTGCAGTGGAACCGGGACAAACGCGTCTATGACGGCATCGTGCTCGCCGCCGTCACGCTGTTTATCGGCGGCTTCTCCGCGATTCATTGGCAGTTGCACCCGCCGAAGAATTTCATCGACTCCTTCGACATCTGGATCCGCGCCTTCGGCACCTGCGCGTTCCTGATGCTCACGGTGATCTTGTGCATCGGCCCGCTGGCGCGGCTTAATTCGCGCTTTCTGCCGCTGCTGTACAACCGGCGCCACCTCGGTGTGCTGACGTTCATCGTCGCACTGGTGCATTTCGGGATGTTGCTCGCGTGGTATCTGGCGCAGAACGCGCTGCCAAATCTCGCAGCCGAATTGAGCACCTGGGAGGATTACCGCAAGTTCATCGGCTTTCCCTTCAAGGCGCTCGGCATCGGCGCGCTGCTGGTGCTGTTCCTGATGGCGGCCACCAGCCACGATTTCTGGCTGGGGTTCCTCACGCCGCGCGCGTGGAAGACGCTGCACATGGCGCTCTATGCCGCCTATGGACTGGTGGTGCTGCATGTCGCGCTCGGCATCATGCAATCCGAACGCACCGTTCTCATTCCACTGATGCTGATCGGCGGATTGGGGACGGTCGCCGTGCTGCACCTGATCGCGGGCTGGCGCGAACGAAAAATCGACCGAGGCATCGCCTTGAATGAAGATGGCTGGATCGCGGTCGGGCCGCCGCGCTCGATCCCGGACAAGGGCGCGCGCATCGTCGCGGCGCCCGGCGGCGAGCGCATCGCGATTTTTCGCGACGGGACGCAAATCGGCGCGCTGACAAATCTGTGCGCGCATCAGAACGGCCCGCTCGGCGAAGGCCGCATCATCGACGGCTGTGTGACCTGCCCGTGGCATGGTTTCCAATACAAGCTCGCGGACGGCTGCGCGCCGGCGCCTTTCACCGAGCGGCTGGTGACCTATCGGGTGCGGCTCAATCGCGGCGCCGTGGAAGTGGACCCGCGCCCGTTGCCGCCGGGCACGCCGGCTGCGATCACAATTCCGCGCGATGCCATGTGAGGAATTCGGTTTTCAATACGGATGGGTTAGTCTTGGCTGCCGTCAAGCAAACGCGGCGGAGACACAAATCGGGGGCACGGGATCGTCATGGCTGGGGATGAAAACTGGGTCGATGTCGGCGCCACGGAAGAGCTTTCCAAGGCTCCGCTCAAGCGCATCACGGCGATGAACAGGGAGCTCGCGATTTCCGTCAAGGACGGAAAATTCGGCGTGGTCTCGAATACCTGCAACCACGTCGGCGGACCGCTCGGCGAAGGCCGGCTCGACGGCGACTATATTGTTTGCCCCTGGCATAATTGGAAATTCCATCGCTGCACGGGACTGGGCGAACCCGGTTACGAAGAAGATCACGTTCCCGCCTATCCGGTGAAGGTCGAGGGCGGCCGCGTTCTGGTCAATGTGGCGGCAGCCAGCAAGCGCGGGAAGAAGCCGCACGACCCGCACCCGCTGTCGCGCAATATCGCGCGCGCACCCGGGCCGCTAAGGCTCGCCGGCATCTCGACCTCGGCGATGGACGAAGCCAATCCGCGCTTTTCCGGCTCCGATCATCTGCTCAATCACGCCATGAAGTCCTGCATGGCCCACGGCGCCGAAAGCAGGCTCATCCGGCTCAGCGCACTTAAATTCCGCAATTGCGAGGGCTACTACTCGAAGGCGGCGCGGGCCTGCACCTGGCCCTGCTCGATCACGCAGATGGACGCCGACGACCAGATGGATCAGGTCTACGAGGCACTGGTGCACTGGGCTGACGTCATCATCGTTGCCTCGCCGATCCGCTGGGGCGCGGCGTCCTCGCTGTATTTCAAGATGGCGGAGCGGCTCAATTGCGTGCAGAACGCGGTGACGATCAACAACAAGGTGCTCATCCGCAACAAGGTCGCGGGATTCATCATCGTCGGCGGGCAAGACAACATCCAGGGCGTGGCCGGGCAGATGCTCGGCTTTTTTGCGGAATTGGGATTCATCTTTCCGCAGTTTCCCTACATCGCGCATTCGCGCGGCTGGTCGCACGAGGACATGGAGCATAACGTCGCCATCGTGCGCGATTCGAAGGAGCTGGCCGAGGGCGCGGACATGCTGACGAAACGCTGCCTCGATCTTGCCGCGCATCTGATTGCACGGGATGAGGCGCCTGTTTCGATCGAACGCGGCGGGCGCAAGGCGCACACGTTACATACCTAGGCGCGCGCTGTGCGCTGATTTTCCGCGAGCCGTTGCAGCACCGCGCCGGCGGCATCGACGACACGGTCGACGATAATTTTGCCGAACTCCGCGCTCGCCGCATGTGCATCCCCGATCACACCCATATCGGCGATGCGTTCGTCATCCGTGGTCCACGGCCAGGTCACGGCCGGATCGAGGATGGTTTTGCGGATTGCCCCGCCATCGACGGATTTCTGCAATTTCGCAATCGCGTCACGGCGCACCAGATGCGGCGCCAGCGCCAGCATCATCGAGGTCTCGTTTTTTCCGCCGTGAATCTCCGGAATCGCGGCCTTCGCATCGGGCTCGACGAATTCGGCCGGATGCAGGATGCAGATGTTGAGGCCGAAATCGGCGCGCAGTTCATGCGCGAGCGCTTCCAGGATTCCCCGGTTTCCGCCATGCCCGTTGACGATCAACAGATTGCGCGCCGGCAGCGCGCGGGCGATCTCGCGGCCAAGATCGCGCATGACTGCGGTCATCGCCTGGATCGACAGCGACATCGTTCCCGGCGCCCAATCGTGTTCGCGCGCAAGGCTGATGGATTGCGTCGGAAGCTGCCAAAGATCGCGGCTCTCGCCCCAGCGCGCGACGATGAGCTTGGCGATCTCCTCCGCCAGAACGACATCGGTACTGAGCGGCAAATGCGGACCGTGCTGCTCGATCGAACCGATCGGCATGCAGAGTATCGAGGTCGCACGCAGCAGCTGCGATATTTCCGGGAATGTCAGTTCGCCGATCAATCGGCCCGGCACGACACGCCCCATCGTCCCGCCGGCCTCACGAGGTGAGCTGCGCCACGATACGTTCGGCTTCGGCGGGCTCGGCGAGCGAAGCCATCAAGTGATCGAGCTGGTGGCCGGCGCGCGCGGCTTTCGCGGTGAGATAGCGGCGGTTGTCGGAATTGCTCGGCGTCTCGATCGACATCCGGCCCGTGACCTCGATTCCGGCTTCCACAAGACCGTCGAGCTTGGTCGGATTATTGGTAAGCAATATCACCCGGTTGCAGCCGAGTATTTCCAGCATCCGGGCGGCAATTCCGTAGTCGCGCTCGTCGTCGTCGAAGCCAAGCGTCGTATTGGCGTCGACCGTATCGAGCCCGGCGTCCTGCAGCTGATAGGTGCGCATCTTGTTGGTAAGGCCAAGCCCGCGGCCCTCCTGCGCCAGATAGAGGATGACGCCGCCGCCCTCCGCCGTCAGGCGCGTGAGCGCAAGTTTGAGCTGATCGCCGCAGTCGCAGCGGCGCGAGCCGAACACATCGCCAGTGAGGCACGCCGAGTGCAGGCGCACCGGAACCGGCTTCGAAAAATCCGGATTGCCGGCAATAACGGCCACCTGGCTGCCGCCGATCGCGTCGCGAAACACCACAAAACGCGTGCGCACGCCTGAATTAAGCGGCATCTGCGCTTCGCCGGAAATCGCCAGCGAGCGGATCACGTCGGCGCGGAAGCGCGTGACGGCTGCCGCCTCGACGGACACAAGCGGCGGATTGAATGCGGCCGCCTTGGCCGGCGCGGCATCGGCGACCAGCACCGCCGGCAGCACCTGCGCCAATTTGACCAGTTCGACCGCGGCGATCGCCGCCGGGCCTGCCGGCTCCGCAACAACCGCACCGTCAAATTTCGCATCGGCGACGAGCGCGAGAATAGTCTTCACGTCGAGCCCGGCGGCAATATTCAAGGCCACCGGCCCGCCGGCATCGAGCCCAAGCGAACACGCGCGCCGCGCCGTAATCACCAGCCGAGGCGCTGCCGGCGCGCAAAGCGCCACGAACGCGGCAAGCCGCCGCGCATCGAGCGCCTCGACCGGCAATGTCAGGAGCGTTTCGCCTGTCCCGGCAATCAATACCGGCCTTCCAGCGTGGAATTCGGCCAGTCCGCGATTTACCCCGACCTGCGCTTGCGTGCCAAACAGGACGGAAGCCACGTTTACATCACTCATTTTCATTCGCAGACTTTCCACGCACGTTTCTTGAAAAACTGGTTTCTTAAGATAGCAAACACCGCCACCCACGCTCTCATTCCGGTCGCTTCCGGGGATGTTTTGTGCCAACCTTTTGCGACAAAACAAAGATATATCGCAGCGATCCTCGTGCAGTTTAAAGATATTTATTCGCCCGTCATACAGGCCGGCCAAGGCAGCGCCGTTGGTGTAAATCGTCCTGCCGAGGATAGCCAGCTTGGGGATTCCTGGGCCTCGTTTGCGGCAAAATTCAAGGCGGCGGGGGCTCCGCTGCCGCCGCCTTGGGGCGAGCTATTTGAACCGCTCCGAAATGGCACAATCGACGATCTGGTCGTGATCGGCCAGATCGGCCAATCGCTCGACGGGCGCATCGCCACCCCCTCCGGCCACTCGAAATACATCAACGGACCGGCCGGCCTTGCCCACCTGCACCGGCTGCGCGCCCTTGCCGACGCCGTGGTCATAGGCGTGGGAACGGCGCTGGCCGACGACCCGCAACTCACGGTCAGGCGCGTCGACGGGCCGCATCCGGCACGCGTCGTGCTCGACCCGCGCGGGCGGCTTGCCTCCAGCGCCAAGGTTTTTGCCCGCGACGGCGTCCGCCGCCTGCTGGTGACCGCCGCAGGCACGCCATGCGCGCTGCCCGCCGATATCGAGGTTTTGCCGCTGCCGCCATCCGGCGGGCAATTGGCGCCCGCCGCCATCTTGGCCGCCCTGGCCGAGCGGGGCATGCGCCGCATCTTGATCGAGGGGGGTGCCGACACCGTCTCGCGCTTTGTTGCCGCCGGCTGCCTCGACCGCCTGCATGTGATGGTTGCACCGATCATTCTTGGCGCCGGGCGGGCGAGCTTCAACCTTGCGCCGGTCGAGCGTGCCGATCAGGCCTTGCGCGTGCCGATGCGCAGCTTCCGTCTCGACGACGAGGTCTTGCTCGACTGCGATCTGTCCGCTCAGCGCCGTCCCATCGGCCGCGCAAAGAAGTCGACGTGACCGACGCGGATCGAGGAGCCGCCGGCCGTGACCAGATCGCGGCGGCGCGTAAGCCACCCGACAATTTCGGCGAGCGGCAGATCGCCGATTTCGCGCGCCGCGGAGGCCCAGCCGCCGAGAATTTCCATTTGAATTTCCCGGTCTCCCGGCGCAAAGACCCAATCGCTCGCGCCTTGCATTACCGAATATCCCAAAGATTCAAATCGCGCGATTGCGGCCGGTGCCGCTGTGGGCCCAAGCGCAGGCCCGAACCCTTTGTCGCGCCGCTGATGCGCGTTCACCGCAGCGGTAATGGCCGCATCGGCAGCGTCAAGTGGCTGCAACGCGATGCGGCCATCATAGGTCAACGCGGCATAGATCGGCAGCGATCGCGCAGCAATCTCGATCGCCAGCCGCTCCAGCCACGGCGGCGAGACCAGATCGAGCAACGCCGAGGTAGCGACGAGATCGACGGCGCCATCGAGCGCCGCCTCCAGGTCGCGATTGAGATCGAGCGGAACGGTTGCGACATGTATGCCCCTCGGCGCCATTGCTGTTGCGCGCGCGAGCAGGC
Organism: Rhizobium sp. Q54; assembly: GCA_945861895.1. GTDB lineage: Bacteria > Pseudomonadota > Alphaproteobacteria > Rhizobiales > Xanthobacteraceae > Pseudolabrys. The sequence goes on along the minus strand of CAMAWF010000041.1, from coordinate 15,862 downwards.
CGAGGTCGTTGTCGGCCAGACGCCAATTCTGCACGCCTGACAGACGCGGGGCGAGCATGCGCAGCGTCGAGCCGGTGCCGCAGGCCAGATCTGCAATCGTAATCGACGGCCGACCCGCCAGCGACGCGGCGACAGCATCGAGCACCGCCGGGTTGCGCGCCCGCGCATCGTAAGGCTCGCGCAATGCGAGCCATTCCGCCGAAAATCCACTCATGCCACCGCCTCGAGCGCGCGCGAGAAAAGCTTCGCTGAATCTTGCCAGCTTGGAAGTTCTTTCGCCGCCGCGCGCGCGGCCGCCGCCAAGCGCTGCCGCTCCCCTGCGTTTTCGATCACCCGCCGCAGCGCCGCTGCGAGCGCCGCGACGTCGTCCGGCGGAACCAATATGCTCGCCTGCGCCGGAACGGTTTCGGGGATTGCGCCGGCATTGGTACCGATCACCGGCAAGCCGTGCGCAACCGCCTCGGCGAATGCCATACCATAGCCCTCAAAGCGCGAGGCGAGCACGAACACATCGGCGGCGATGTACAGCTCAGTGAGACGCTCGCGCGCCACCGCGCCGTGCATATCGACCCGCGCGCCAAACTTACAACGCGCAATGTCGGCCTCAAGCCGCGCCGCTGCCTCGGGATCGCGGCCGCGATCGCCGGCGATTGCAAGCCGCCACGGCAGGTCGGCGAGCGTGGCAAGCGCCGCGATCAGCACGTCGAAGCCCTTGCGCGGCACCACCGCGCCGACCGCAAGCAGGCGCACGATGCCATCGCTGCTGCCGCGCGCAGCCGCTGCCGGATCGCTGCCCGGACGCGCAACGATAATGCGGTCGGCCGGCACATCGTAGCCGGCAACCAGCAGCCGCGCGGTCGGCGCGCTGGTCACGATGACATGGCTTGCGGCCGTCAATGCTGTACGCTCGCTCGCGCGCAAGGCGTCGCTCTCGGCGGCCGAAAGCCCGGACTCCAATGCAAGCGGATGATGCACAAGCGCGAGCAGCGGATGGCGCGAGCGAAGCTGCATTGCCAATTCCGGCAAAACGCCAAGCGCAAGGCCGTCGATGACGATAGGGCAGCCCGCCGGCACGGCCGCGAGCTTCGCCTGCGCCATTTTGCGGCGCTCGGCGCTCGGGCGCGGATAGCCGTCGCCAAGATCGATCAGTTCGATGCGCCAGCCGAGATTTTCAAGCTCAGTAATCATGCGCCGGTCGTAGGCATAGCCGCCGGTCGGCGTCGCAAGGTCGCCTGGCACCGCGAACGCGATGCTTCTTACCACAATGCCGCCTCGTACCATGCCCGCGCCACGTGCGATTCCGAAAGCGTCACGCGGATCGCTTTCAATTCGCGTCCGTCGCGGCCGAGCTGGCCGGCGCGCGCCGCTTGCGCCAACTGGTCGAAGATATGCTTGGTCAAAAACTCGGTCGTGGTGTTGGCGCCTTTGAATTCCGCCTGATCGTCGAGATTGCGATAATTCAGCGGCGCCAGCGCCGCCTTGAGCGCGTCATGCGCGCGTCCGATATCGACGACGATGCCGTTGGCATCGAGCTTGTCGGCGATGAAGGCGGCATCGATGACAAAGGTCGCGCCATGCAGCGCTTGCGCCGGGCCGAACACGGCGCCGCGAAACGAATGGGCGATCATGATGTGGTCGCGAACTTCGACTGCGAACAAAGGAAACCCCTCAAGGGTATGCGATGAGCGGGCAGATTACGCCGCTCTTGGCGCCAAGAATATCGGGTAATCGCGCCGGCAGATCGCGAAACGCCACGGCGGGAGCCAGCAACGCGTCGAGCCGCGCATCGGACAACAGCGCAACCGCGGCGGCAAGCCGGCGGGCATGGGTCCAGCGCGGCCGGTGCGAGGGCGCAATGCGGCCGACCTGGCTTGCAATCAGACGCAGGCGACGGCTGTGAAATGCGCCGCCGAGCGGGGCCGCCACCTCGCCTGCCCCGTACCAGCTCAGCTCCAGCACGGTTGCTTCTTCGCCGGCGAGCCTGAGCGCGGTGGCCAGACCGGCGGCAGTGCCGCTGGCATGAATGACAAGATCGCAATCGGAAGGCGCGGCATCGGGCTTTGAAAAGCCGACGCCGAGCTTGCGCGCCAACTCGGCGCGGGCGGGATCGATATCGACAAGGGTTACGTCCGCCCCCGCCAGCCGTCCGCACAGATAGGCGGCAAGCGCGCCGACGGTCCCTGCGCCCACAATGGCGATGCGGTCGGCCGGCCCGGGCGCTGCATCCCACATCGCATTGAGCGCGGTCTCCATATTGGCGGCGAGCACGGCGCGCGCAGGCGGCACGCCATCGGGCAACGGCACGACTGCTTCAGCAGGGGCATTGAAAAGCGTCTGATGCGGGTGGAGCGCAAACACGATCCGCTCCAGCAGATTTGCCGGACCTGCTTCCACCCGGCCGACCGTCGCATAGCCGTATTTGACCGGAAACGGGAAGCCGCCGCCCATGAACGGCGCGCGCATGCGCTCGAATTCGCTCTCCGGAACGCGCCCGGCCAGCACCAGTGCCTCGGTGCCGCGGCTGATCGCACCGTGCAGCGCGCGCACGCGCACCTCGCCCGGGTCCGGCGGGGAGAGCTTTTCCTCCCGGATTTCGGCGCGTCCGGGCGCCACATACCAGAGCGCCTGCGCGGCCTCATCCATGCTACTGATCGCCACTTTCTGATCCTGTTATACTTGCAGGCACGGCCCCGCTATATCCTGCACGGGCCAAAGCAATACCGGAAGCCGTAACCGCGTGCTCGACCGCACCACCCTCAACTCAGCGAAAACCACCCAAGCCGGGGCGGGCGTTGCCGGCCGCCGGGCGCTGTTCGCCATTTTGTGCGCCGTGACCATAGCAGCTTTGCTGTGGCTGATGGTGCTCACGCTCTCGGCCGGCGGTTTCGGCATCGTCGATCTCATTATTCTCGTGCTTTTCGCCCTCACGCTGCCGTGGTGGGTGACCGGATTCTGGAACGCTACCATCGGCTTTATCATCATGCGCTTTACGGCGGATCCCATCGCCGCGGTGCTACCGGTCGCCGCAAGCGTCCGCGGCGACGAAAAAATCACCGCTTCCACCGCGATCCTGCTGTGCATTCGCAACGAATTGCCGGAGCGGATGATCCGCAACCTGGAACCGATGATGGGCGGGCTCGCCGCCGCCGGCATCGCCGACCGCTTTCATGTCTATGTGTTGAGCGACACCGGCGACGCCGACATCGCCGCCCAGGAGGATGCGCGCTTCGGCGCGCTCGCCGCCCAATGGCGCGACCGCATCGCCATCACCTTCCGGCGGCGCACGGTCAATACCGGGTTCAAGGCCGGCAACATCCGCGACTTCTGCGAGCACTGGGGCGGCGATCATGAATTCGCGGTCGTTCTCGATGCCGACAGTTTCATGACCGCCGAAGCGGTACTGCGCCTGGTGCGCATCATGCAGGCGGATTGCAAGATCGGAATCCTGCAAGGCCTCGTCGTCGGGCTGCCTTCGACCAGCGCCTTTGCGCGCATTTTCCAGTTCGGCATGCGGCTCGGCATGCGTTCCTACACCATCGGCAGCGCATGGTGGCAGGCCGATTGCGGACCGTATTGGGGCCACAACGCGGTGCTGCGGCTTGCGCCCTTCATCGCGCATTGCCGGCTTCCGGCGCTGCGAAAAAAGGACATGAGCGAAAGTCACATTCTCAGCCACGACCAGATCGAGGGCGCGCTGATGCGCCGGGCCGGCTTCGAGGTGCGCGTGTATCCGTGGGAGGACGCGAGCTGGGAGGAGAATCCGCCGACGCTGACGGAGTTCATCCGCCGCGATCTGCGCTGGTGCCAGGGCAACATGCAGTATTGGCGCTTTCTCGCCATGCCCGGACTCAAACCCGTGAGCCGTTATCAGCTCGCCATCGCGATCATGATGTTCATCGGCTCGCCGGCGTGGATCGGAATCCTTGTGATCGGCACGCTGATGGTCGCGCTGGCGGAAACGCCGGCCGGCGTCGTGCGCGCCGACACCGGCCTTGTATTGTACGCGACCTTCCTGCTGATGTGGTTCTCGCCGAAGATCGCAAGCGCGATCGACATTATGTCGCGCCCTAAAGCGCGGCACGCATTCGGCGGCGGCGCGCGCTTCCTGGTCAGCATGGCCTGCGAGACGGTGTTCTTCGTCATGCTCTATGCGATCATGTGCCTTGGCCATACGGTGTTTCTTGCCGGCATGCCGTTCGGCCGCACCATCGGCTGGATCGGGCAGTCGCGCGACGATCACTCCGTCCCGGTCGCGCTGGCGTTGCGCGATTTGTGGCTGCATACCGCGATTGGCGGCGGAAGCATCGGACTCTTGCTGGCGACGCATCCAGCAGCCGTCCCCTACGTGCTGTTTTTCGCCGCGGGGCCGGCGCTGGCGGTGCCGCTCGCGGTGTTGAGCGCACGGCCCGCACTCGGCATTGCTTTCGTGCGCACGGGCATCGGCCGCCTGCCCGAAGAAACAGCACCGCCGGCTGCCCTGCGCGCGATGGGGCTCCCGGCCATCGCGCTGGCCGCGCCAACGCCGCGCGCGCACGCGGCCTGACGTGACAGCGGGAATGCTCGACCGCCTCCGGACTGTGCGCGGCGTTATCCGGTCGTTGCGCATCTATTACGGCAACCGGAAGCATTCGGCGGCGATGGATCGCCTCTATGGCCGTTTCGTCAAACAAAGCGATCTGGTGTTCGATATCGGGGCGCATGTCGGCGATCGCATTGCCTGCTTCCGCCGTCTCGGCGCGCGCGTCGTTGCGGTTGAGCCGCAGCCGGCGCTGGTCGCAACGCTCAAGCTGCTCTACGGACGTAATTCGCAGGTGACAATCGAGCCGGTTGCGGTCGGCCGCACCGAAGGCATGCTTGAGCTGATGATCAATGTCGACAATCCGACGGTCTCGACCGCCTCCAAGGAATTCATGAACGCCGCGCGCGGTGCGCCGGGCTGGCACGATCAGAGCTGGGGCAAGTCCGTGTCCGTGCCGGTCACCACCCTCGATGCGTTGATGGCGCGGCACGGCATTCCGGCTTTCATGAAAATCGACGTGGAAGGTTTCGAGGCGGAGGCGCTTGCCGGCCTCACGCGGCCGGTCGCCGCGCTCTCGTTCGAATTCACCACGATCCAGCGCGACGTGGCGCGCGCCTGCATCGAACGCTGCCGCACGCTCGGTTATGCGCGCTTCGACGCGGCCTTGGGCGAGAGCCAGACGCTTGTGCATGGCGCGTGGCAGTCCGCCGACGCCATCGGACACTGGCTCGACGCGCTGCCGCAGGATGCCAATTCCGGGGACATCTATGCCGTCCTCGCCTGAAACCGGACCGACGCCGTTTTTCCCGCCGTGGCGGCGCACGCTGCTCATCGCAGCGGTGGTCGTTGCCGGATTTGGCCTGACCATGCGCGTCTTCTATCCCGGCGTCATGACTTATGACGCGCGCTACGTCTATGAAGACATCGCACACGGTTTTTATGGCGACTGGCAATCGCCGGTGATGACCGCGCTGTGGGCGCTCATCGACCCGATCGCGCCGGGCTCGGCCAGCATGTTCCTCTTGATGACGACGCTCTACTGGCTGGGCTTCGGCCTGCTGGCACTGCTCGTCGCGCGCCGGAATATCTGGCTTGCGCTCGCGCTGCCGTTGCTCGCGGTTTTGCCGCCCGCCTTCGTATTCGCCGGCATCATCTGGCGCGACGTCTTGCTGGCCGCTCTATGGCTGCTGGCGGCGGCGCTCGCGCTTGCGGTTGCCGATCGCGGGTGGGCGGCGCGCGTGCCGGCGCAAATCGTTGCGCTAAGTCTGCTTGCGCTCGGCGTCTTGCTGCGCCCGAATGCACTGCTGGCCGCGCCGGTTCTCGGCGCATTCATCCTCTGGCCGTCGCAGTTTTTCTGGAAGCGTGCGGTGATGATCTATCTTCCGGCGGTCGCCGGATTTTATGCGCTCATCCAGGTGAGCTATTACAGCGTGCTGGGCGCAACCCGGCAGCATCCGCTGCAATCGATCATGGTGTTCGACCTCGGCGGCATCACCCATTTCGCCAAGGACAACCAATTTCCTGTGTCATGGACGCCGCAGCAGACCGCGCTGCTCACCGGGCAATGCTACCAGCCGACCGAGTGGAACATCTATTGGATGTATGACCCTTGCCAATTCGTGATGAAGCGGCTGGAGGGCGACAAGATTTTCGGCACCGACGCGATCCCCGCCGCATGGCGGCGCGCGATCCTGAGCCATCCCCTCGCCTATCTCCGTCACCGTGCGGCCTTCATGTGGAATTTCACCACCAAAGAGAATCTGACCATGTGGACCTACGACATCGATAATCCGCCGGAGGTTGTATTTAAAGACAATCCGGCCTTCATGGCGCTCAAGTCGGTCCATGACCGGCTGAGTTCAACGCCGCTCTACCGGGCGGGCACTTGGCTCATTCTGTGCGCCGCCGTGTGCGGCTTCGCATGGCGCAGCCGCGGCACGCCCACAGGCGCGTTTGCCTTCGGGGTCGGCGCCTCGGCCGTCCTCTATATAATCAGTTTCTTCGCCGTCGGCGTCGCCTCGGATTTCCGCTACGCCTATTGGGCGGTGCTGGCCGGGATTACCGGCGCGGTTGCCATAGCGCTGCGCCCATCGGCGGCCAAGTAAACGCGCCGGCAGCCGGCAGCGGCTCTAGTTCGCCACCGGCAGCTTGGTGTCGGCGGTCATAAATTGCGCCTTCGCAAGCATCGCAAAGCGGCCGCCGAGCTTGACCAACTCGTCGAACGAACCGGTTTCCACGACGCGGCCGCCTTCGAATACCAGGATGCGCGTTGCCTTGCGTACGGTTGCAAACCGATGCGCGATGACGAAAGTCGTGCGGTTCTTCATCACCTCGTCGAGCGCCGCCAACACCTTTGACTCGGTTGCGGCGTCAAGCGCGCTGGTTGCTTCGTCAAGAATCAGGATCGGCGGATTCTTCAGGAATGCACGCGCAATCGACAGGCGCTGGCGTTCGCCGCCCGACAACGACCGCCCCCGTTCGCCGACTCTGGCATCGAAGCCTTCGTCATTGCGTTCGATGAACTCAAGCGCCTGGGCGCGCGCCGCCGCATCGCGCATTTCCGCCGCGGTCGCGGCCGGATTTCCGACCAGCAAATTGTCCGCGATCGACCGGTTGAACAGCAGCGTTTCCTGAAAAACGACGCCGATATTGCGGCGAAGCGAAGCAAGCTTGAGGCCGCGAATATCCATGTCGTCGATCATGATGCAGCCCGACTGCGGATCGAAAGCGCGATGCAGCAGCGCGAGCGCGGTCGACTTCCCAGCGCCCGTCGCGCCCACCAACGCGATGGTCTCGCCCGGCAACGCGGTGAAGTTCAAATCCGCGACCGCGGAGCGGATGCCATCGTAGGAAAACGACACGTCCTTGAACTCGACGCGGCCGATCAGGCGGCCAGGATCGACGGCGTCGGGCCGATCGCGCAACGCCGGAACGGCATCGAGCACGTCGAAGAACTCGCGCAACCGCGCCGCTTCCATCGACATGCGATTGGCAAAGCTGACCGTCTGCTCAAGGCGGCCGATCACCATCCCGGCAAAGGCCATGAAAGTGACGATTTCGCCGATCGAGACCAGGCCCTGCAAGAACAGCCAGGTGCCGAGGAGAATGATGGAGAGAACGGTGAGCGTCGTCGATGCGCGCGTGAGCACCGCGACAACCGCCCACCAGGACAACACCGGAAATTGCGCCGCCAGCAGTTGCGCGCTCACGTTTTTAAGCGCGGTGACTTCGGTCTCGACGCGCGCGAAGCTCTGCACCAAGGCGATATTGCCGAGCGCATCGGACGCCCGCTCGGCGAAGTCGGAATAATGCCCCTCGATCGAACGCTGCAACGACTCGGTCTTGCGCAGAATCAGCGTCGTGAGAAACGCAAACACGCCGCACAGCACGATCAGCAGCATCGCCAGCCGCCAATTGATGAACAGCGAGAGCGGCAGCAGCACCAGCAGCGACACGAACGAGGCCAGATGCTCGCGGAAGAAGGACAGCCAGAGCCCCCACAACGTATCGGTGCCCTGCAGGATGATCTTCATCAGCCGGCCGGAATGGGTCTCGCCGTGGAAGGCGAGCGGCAGTTGAAACACATGCTCGAAGCAGGCCGTCATCACCACGTGCCGGCGGCGGTGCGCCAGGCGATCGGCGTAGAGCGCAACCAGCGTGCCGCAGACGATGGTGAACAGGCCGAACGCCACCCAGGCGGCCAGCAGCGGCCACAGTTCCGCCCAGGCGTTCGCCGCGCCCTTGGCCTGCGCGGTGCCGAGCGTATCGACGACGCGGCCGAACAGGATGGGCTCGGCAAACTGCGCCATCGCCAGCGCCACATTGGCGAACGCCAGGAACCAGCCCAGCCGGCGGTCCGGGCCAAGCATCTCAAGCACGCGGCCGTAAATGCGAAGGAAATTCATGCGGTTTTTGCAGCGGCGGTTGCGGCCGAAATCATATCAGGGAATAGCGGCAAAAAGCAGCGCCGCCACCCTCACAGCGTGAGAGTGGCGGCGTCGCCGTTTTATCGAAGCAGCAGCTAGCCTTCAGGCCGTGGGCTGCGCGACCTCGTCGAGGCCTTTCTGCCGCGACTCTGGACCCATTTGGGTCACTGAAAACGCCGCGATCAGCAGAACGGCCGCGATGCACACGAACACCGTTGTGGTGCCGTAGCCGGTCTGGATCCAGAGGATTGTCGGGAGGATCCAGGCGGTCATCAGACGACCGACACCGGCGGCCATGCCGAAGCCCGATGCGCGCGCGTTGGTGGGGAACACCTCGGACGCGAAGATTTGCATCGCGTTTCCGGCGACCTGGTAGAAGAAGATCATGATGAACCCGGCGACCAGCAGCTGGGTATCGGTTTGCGCATTGGCAAACGCGATAGCCATGACGCCCGCACATATGAACGTGGTCACCGAGGTTTTCTTGCGCCCAATTTTATCGAGCGCATACATCATGAACAGGCTGGCGCAGGGAACCGCCAGCGTCATGCCGAAGGTGTAGGTTAGCGACTTGGTGATCGTGAAGCCCTTCGCGTTCATGATGCTGGGGAGCCACGCACCAAGGCCGATCGCGACGCCGAAGAACGCGCTGAAGCAGACCATCCCGGCGATCACGCGGCTGGGGAACTCCCGGAACACGACCATGAACGGATCGGTCTTGGTGTCGCTCGCGGCGTCGGTCGAGAGCGTTTCCTTCGGTCCCGGAAGACCCATGTCCTTGAGGATCTTGAGCGCCTCGTCTCCCTTGCCGTGCGTGGCGAGCCAGCGCGGCGATTCCGGCAGAGTGAAGCGGAACACGAAGACGATGAGCGCGCCGATGCCGATAACGATCCAGATGCCGCGCCAGCCGAGCGTATCGCGGAACAACAGCGGGAAGAGAAACGCGATCGGCCATACGCATGCGCCGCCGATGAAATGTACGATGGCAAGGATGCGCCCGCGAATCCGTTTCGGCGAATATTCGCCGGCGTAAGTGAAGGTGAGCGGCTGCTCCGCGCCGAGACCGATGCCCGCGATGAAGCGGCAGACGGCCAGCAGCGTGAGGCTCGGTGCAAGCGCGCCGAGAATCGTGAACACCCCGAACAGCAGCAGGTTGAATTGATAAACCGTCTTGCGGCCGATGCGGTCGGTGAACTGGCCCTGACCGAAAGAGCCGATAAAGAGGCCGACAAGCGTCGCGCTGCCGATCAGGCCGGCCTCGGTCTGGGTCGCAAATTTAGTCGCCACCATGTCCGGGATCAGCGCGCCCAGGACGATCAAGTCGAGAATGTCGAAGAAATATCCGGCGGCGATGAGCGCGATCACCTTGATGTGAGTCGGCGTGATCGGAGCGTCATCGAGCGTTTTGCCGACGAAATCCTGAATTGTTTGAGCCATAGCAACACCTCCCCCTAGGCCGCTATAGCGGCTCTATCTATCGGGCCAGTCTGGGAGTTCGTGCCGCCCTCTGTCAATCGATATGACACGATTGGATATTGCGATGCGGTGCAGGATTTCAACACGCGAAAACGGCTACAATGCAGCGTTCCGCATGCATCGTAAATCGGCATCTGTATCGCTGGCCGATACAGCATGTGACAAATTGGAATGCCTATCAGGTACGCGTTCGATCGCGCGGTCTAGCCGCCTTCGAATTGCAGAATGTACAGCCCGGCATTGGGATCGGTGAGATACATCAAGCCTTGCGCATCGACAAAGCAATCGGCGGACTGGATCACCTGCGGCCGGTTCGGGCGCGGATCGAACATTTTTTCCGGATCGGGCGGCACGAAATATCCAATCTCGCGCGGCCGGAATTGATCTTCGATGTCGAAAACCCGCACGCCGGCGTTTTGGTAGGTCGCGAAAATGTAGCGCGAACTCTGGAACGCGCCGGGCCGGTTCTCCCACAGATTATGCGTGCCGAAATTTCCGCCCTTGGCGCAGTAATCGGCATCGTCGGGAATCGGGAAAGTGGAAATGCTCACCGGATTTTCCGGCACGCGAACGTCGAAGACCCAAGTGTAACGTTTGCCCTGACTGCAATTGGCGAAATTCACCTCGTCCGCGAGCACCAGCAAATTGCGGTCGGGAAGCGGCAGCGGCGAATGCGTGCCGCCACCGAACGGCGGATCGAAATTGCGGCGGCTCAACAGTTTCGGCTTCGTTGCATCCGCGACATCGAGGATGGTCAGCCCGCCGTCGCGCCAGGCACAATAGGCCAGGTTGTTCGCGACCAGCGCGTGATGAAGAGCAAAGCGCTTGCCCTTCGGAAAATCCGGCGTCTCGCCGCCGCCGCTCCACATGCCCGGCAACCACCATTTGCCGGCGACCCGCGGCTTGGCCGGGTCCGCCATGTCGACGATCGCCAGCACATGATCGGTGAAATCCGAGAAGTGAATCGACACATAGGCGTAGCGCCCGCCCACATACCAGATGCGGTGCGGACCCACTCCATCGATCGGCATGAAAGCGATCTCGCGCGGCGCCTCCGGTTTTGAAATGTCGTAGACGCGTATGCCGGAGGTGTATGTGGCTTCCTGACCCTTGAGCAGATCGGCCGGCGAGCCGGAGAAATAGGCTTTCTCGCTCACCTGCATCGTCCATATGCTCGGCCCGTTGACGGCCAGCAGCAGATCGCCGTGAGTCTGAATATGCAAGGCGCGCGTATTCGGCGGGCACGGGATGAAATTGACCGCCTTCGGGTGTTTCGGGTCGCGCACATCGATGACGCCGATGCCGTTGCTGAAACCATGCCCGATATAGGCATAGCCGCGATGCACCATGACCTGGACGCCGTCGCCATAGCCACCCTGGTCGCTGCGGCTGATGAATTTGATGTTACGGGACGCAACGGCGTTCATGGCTGACGATCTCCTCTTGAGCGGAAGCAGAATGTTGGCGGTCAGGCGCCGATGTCAAACGCACTGTGCGGGAAGCGGACATGCATCGATGCCGGAGACACCGACATGGACAGACTTTGGCCTCGGTGCGACACTCCGGTTATAAGCCGCCGCCGCAATCCCAATCCGTTTAATCAAAGACATAAAGAGCCGCGGGCAATCAGCATATGGCAAATCAATTCGGGCGCCTGGCGCTGCACCTCTGGACCATCGACACGACGCCGCTGGCGGACGCGCTCCAAGCGGCGCGCAAGGCGGGCTACGACGCGGTGGAATTGCGGCGGATCGATTTCAGGCGCTGCTTCGAAGCCGGCATGAACAACCCGCAGGTGCTCGACCTCATCCGCAATAGCGGCATCCCGGTCGGCGTGCTCGGGGTCGAATATGGCTGGCTGTTCGCCACCGGCGAGGAGAGCAAGCGGCTGTTCAAGGTGTTCCGGGAGTCGTGCGAGAACGCCGTGGCGCTCGACTGCAAGATGCTGATGAGCGCGCCGGGGCAGGTTAATGGCCCGATCAAGCAAGCGATCAAGTATCTGCGCGAGGCCGGCGACATCGCCGCCGAACACGGTTTGCGCCTCGCCATCGAATTCAATTCGCAGCACGACGTGCTCAACACGCTGGAAGTGCAGCGCGAGCTGATCGAGGGCGCGGGGAAGGAAAACTGCGGCTATCTTGTCGATGCCTACCATTTCGCGCGCAGCGGCAGACCGGGCCGCGGCTTCGAAGAATTACCCGGCGAGCGAATTTTCTGCTTCCAGTACAGCGACCTTTCGCCCAACCCGGTGACCGGCGTGAAGCGGCCCACCGACCGGCTCGCGCCCGGAAAAGGCATCATCCAGTGGCGCGAGGTGCTCGGCCTGCTGAAAGAAAAAGGTTATGACGGCTATCTGAGTTACGAGGCGCCCAATCCTGAATTCTGGGCCCGCCCGGCCTATGACGTGGCGCTCGAAGGCTTGCAGCTCACGCGCAAGCTGTTGCAAGACGCCGCATCTTGATCTTGATACCGGGACGGCATTCGATGCCGCCGGGGTAATTGTTGAGTTCGTCGTTATAAAGAGAGGCGCAGATAAAATGACCCAGTCAGCAGAGACAATGAACGATCCGCTGTTTGCAGGTCTCAACGACAAGTCGATCACCGCGGTTCCGGCGACCGTCGAAAAGCAACGCTACATGACCAGCGTTGCGCCGATGGCCGCCAATCCGGGCAAATGGGTCGAGCAGCCGCGGCTTCCGATCCCGGTCGGCGAGCACGGCGTGATCGAATGCATGGAAAAGATTCACATCATCGCCGGCTATGCGCGCCACCGCGTGGACGGAAACTTCCACCAGGTGTTCGATCCGAAATCCGGCAAATGGTCGATGAAGGCTCCGTTTCCGCTGCCGTGCAATCACGTCGCCGGCGTGTCGGTCGGCGGCAAGATTTACACCTTCGGCGGCTTCGTCGAGCAGAACCGCTGCCCGCATTCCAAATGCTTCGTCTACGACACGGCGACCGACACGTGGGCGGCGATTGCCGGATTGGCGCGGCCGCGCGGCGCGATCTCGGCAATCGTGCTCTACGGAAAGATTCATCTGCTCGGCGGCCGCGACGTACGCTCGGTCGAATGGCACGAGATTTACGATCCAGCGGCCGACAAATACACTTTCCTCGCCGGCATGCGCGGCTCGACCGGCACGCAGCCTTTCGTCGGCCAGCGCGACCATATGGGCGTGGTCGTGGTTGACGGAAAAATCCACGCCATCGCGGGCCGCATGGACTCATACGATTTCAACACTGGCTTGAACGCGGTCTACGATCCGAAAACCGATGGCTGGACCTTCCGCGCGCCGCTGCCGACGCCGCGCAGCGGTCCTTCCGCCGTCTACATCAAGGGCAAGATCGTGGTGTTCGGCGGCGAAGCCACCGGCAAGGTGTTCGGCACCAACGAAGCCTACGATCCGAAGACCGATACGTGGGAAGCGCTCACGCCGATGAAACTGCCGCGGCACGGATTGCATGGGGCGACGGTCGCGGTGATCGGCGATATGGTGCATGTGCCCGGCGGCGGGCCGGTGCCCGGCGGCCAGGTACAGGGCGCCTACCACGACGCATTCACCTTTTAAGCGATGGACGCAGACGGCATGGCAGGTCAGGTCGAGTTCAAGGTCAACGGCAAAACTGTGCGCATCGCGGCGGACGAGACCACGCCGCTGCTCAATGCATTGCGCAACAATCTCGGCCTGATGGGCACGCGCTTCGGCTGCGGGCTGGAGCAATGCGGCACTTGCATGGTGCTGGTGGATGGAAAGCCAGTGAAGTCCTGCACGCGGGAACTCGGCACCGTTGCCGGCAAGGCCGTCACCACCGTCGAAGGGCTCGGCACACGGGAGCGGCCGCATCCATTGCAACAAGCTTTCATCGACGAGCAGGCCGGCCAGTGCGGCTATTGCCTCAGCGGCATTCTGATATCGGCGAAAGCGCTGCTCGACAGTAACCCTTCGCCGTCGCGGAGCGAGATCGCGCAAGCGCTGGATGACAATCTCTGCCGCTGCGGCAGCCACAACCGGATCATGCGCGCGGTGGAAAAAGCGGCCACTCGTTTGCGAGAAGGAAAAGCCCGATGACCACGCCCGCCCTCCCCGGCGCCCTGGCGGACAATCCGAGCCTTGCGCGCTGGGTGTCGTTTCCATCGCCGGGAAAAGTGGCGGTCAACACCGGCAGGGTCGAATTCGGCCAGGGCGTGCTCACCGCGATGATCCAGATCGCGGCGGAAGAGCTCGATGTCGCGCTCGAACGGATCGCGCTCGAATCCGGGGACACCAAGCTCACGCCGAACGAAGGCTACACCGCCGGCAGCCAGTCGATGCAGATGGGTGGCATATCCATGCGGCAGGCCTGCGCGGAAGTGCGCGCGCTTTTCCTGCAACATGCCGCCGGCAAGCTCGGTTGCGCGGCGAAGGAACTCAGCGTGCGCGACGGCAGTATCGTCCGCAACGGCAAGCCGAGCGGACAGGATTACTGGTCGCTCGCCGGCGCCGTCGATCTCACGGGCAACGCGACCGGAGCCGCCGCACGCAAACCGGCCGCGGACTACACCGTCATCGGCCAAAGCACGGCGCGCGTGGACTTGCCCGCGAAAGTTTTTGGCGAGGCGGCATTTATTCACGACATGGTGCTCGACGGCATGGTGCATGCGCGCGTGGTGCGGCAGCCGAACCGCGGCGCGACCATCGCTAGCGTGAATGAAGCGGCCATCCGCCGCGCCGCCAAAGGCCCGATCGAGTTCGTGCGGCACGGCAATTTTCTCGCCATCGTCGGACAAGACGAAACAGCGGTCGAGGCCGCCGGCGCAGCCGCGGTAAACCACGTGACATGGAAAGGCGTCGAGCGCGCAAGCCCGCAACAGCAGGAGGCGTCCTGGCTGCTGCAACGGCCATCGATCGACCGCCTGATCGGCGAGCCGGAGCCGGCGGCGCCCGCGCGCGGCCAGCAACGCTACGAGGCGACCTATACGCGCGCGCATCTGGCGCATGCATCGGTTGCCCCCTCCTGCGGGCTTGCGGTCTATCGCGACGGCCATCTCACGGTCTGGACCCATTGCCAGGGCGTGTTTCCGTTGCGCGGCGCGCTGGCGCGGACGCTGGCGCTCGATCCCGCTGCAATTTCGGTGCGGCATGTGCAGGGCGCCGGTTGCTACGGCCACAACGGAGCCGACGATGCCGCGGCCGACGCCGCCATCATCGCCATGCAAATGCCGGGCAAGCCGATCCGGGTACGCTGGCGGCGCGAGGAGGAATTCGCCTTCGAGCCGGTGAGCCCGGCTATGGTCGTGAAAGTGCGCGCCCTGCTCGACGATGGCGGCCACCCGGTCGACTGGACCGCCGAGATCTGGAGCGGCAGCCATAACAGGCGGCCCGGCGGCGGCGGCAATCTTCTGCCGGCCGAAGCGCTGCCGAACCCGCCGCCCGCGCCAAAACCGAGCGACGTACCGGATGCAGCCGGCGGCGGCGCGACGCGCAACGGCGAGCCGCTCTATGACATCGCGGCAAAGCGCATCATCCATCATCTGATCCCGGAGACGCCGGTGCGCACGTCTGCTTTGCGCGGGCTTGGCGCCATGCCCAATATCTTTGCGCTGGAGTCGTTCATCGACGAGCTTGCCGAACGCGCCGGCCAGGATCCGGTCGCCTACCGGCTCGCGCATTTATCCGATGCGCGCGGCCGCGGCGTCATCGAGCATGTGGCGAAAATGTCCGGCTGGCAGGCAAAGCAGCCGGGCGGAACCGGGCGCGGCCGCGGCATCGCGTTCTCGCAGTATAAAAATCGCGCGGCCTATGCCGCCGTCGTCGTCGATCTCGAAGTCGATGAAACCATCCGGCTGCACAAAGTCTGGTGCGCCACCGACGCCGGGCTGGTGATCAATCCCGACGGCGCCATCAACCAGCTCGAAGGCGGCATCATCCAGTCGGCAAGCTGGGTGCTCAAGGAGCAAGTG
>CAMAWF010000040.1 GCA_945861895.1 Rhizobium sp. Q54 | reverse complement strand
GGCGTCATCGGCAGATCCAGATCGGTGACACCGCGGCACGCCAAGGCATCAAGCACGGCGTTGACCACCGACGGAAGCGAGCCGGCCACGCCGGACTCGCCTGCGCCTTTGGCGCCAAGCGGGTTCGTCGTGCACGGAACGACATAGTGGTGCACGGATATTTTCGGCATGTCGATTGCGCGCGGCATGACGTAGTCCATGAACGACGCGGTCAGCAACTGACCATCGTCGCCGTAGATCACCTGTTCGCCGAGAACCTGCCCGATGCCTTGCGCCACCCCGCCATGGATTTGCCCCTCCACGATCGTCTTATGCAGCACATTCCCAACATCGTCGACTGCGGTGTAGGCCACGACGGCGACGACCCCGGTCTCGGGATCGATCTCGACTTCGCAGATGTGGCATCCGTTCGGAAAACTCATCTGCGGAGACACGAATTTCGCGACGCTGTCGAGTCCACCCGACAAGTCCTCCGGCATCGCGGTCGCGCGCATGCGGGCTGCAAGATCGAGAATCGAAATCGTACGGTCGGTCCCGACAATCCGAAAAGTGCCGTCGGTGAAATCGATATCGCCGGCATCGGCCTCGAGAAAATGCGCGGCGCTCCGCCGGCCTTTTTCGATGGCCTGGTCGCAGGCGATCACGGTGGCACTGCCCGCCATCATGATCGAGCGCGATGCAACGCTCGGTGTGCCGGCCGGTACTTCGTCGCTGTCGCCCTGAACGAGACGCACGGCCTGGGGATCGATGCCGAGGCTCTGCGCCACCAGCGGCACGAATGTCGACAGGTGCCCCTGCCCCATCGCCTGAGCGCCGGTGCGCAATGCCACCTTGCCGTCCGGCTCGAACCGCAGATCGACGGTTTCGTCGAGAATGCCGCCGGCAACTTCGAGAAAACAGCCGATGCCGATGCCGCGCAATTTTGCGTTCCGCTCCGAGGCCTTGCGGCGTGCCGGAAAACCGTTCCAATCCGCGAGCGCCTGGGTCTTATCCAGTATCGATTGGAATTCGCCGCTGTCGTAGACCGGCCCGTTCGGCGTTTTGTAAGGCATCGCCGACGGCGGAATGAGGTTACGGCGGCGCAGCTCCGCGCGATCAATATTCATCGCTCGCGCCGCCTTATCGATCAGGCGCTCGATGATATAGATTGCCTCCGGCCTGCCGGCCCCGCGATAGGGCCCGAGCAGCACCGCATTGGTCAGAACCATTTTCACGCCGATGTGGATCGCCGGAATGACGTAGACGCTCGACAGGCAGTTCTTGGTATTGGCGGTCGAAAAGATCGCGGCGAATGTCGAGGTATAGGCGCCGATGCCGACATAGGTGCGTGCGCGCAAACCGAGAAACTTTCCGGCTGCGTCGAGCGCGAGCTCACCTTCCAGCACACCGTCACGTCCATGGGTATCGGTGAGAAAGCTCTCCAGCCGGCTGGCGCACCACCTCACCGGCCGCCCGACGCGGCGTGCGGCGCATAGCAATGCGGCATATTCGGAATAGGCCTGCACCTTCATCCCAAAGCCGCCGCCCACGTCATGCGTGAGGATGCGGATCTGGCTTGCCGGAACTTTGAATACGTGTTCCGCGAGGACTTTCCGTACCACGGCCACGCCCTGCGTCGGCGCGATCAAGGTATAGCGCTGGGTCTGCGCGTCGAAGCTCGCGATCGCGGCACGCGGTTCCATCGCGCTCGGCGCAAGACGCGTATCGATCAGCCTCACCCGCTCGATGTGCGCGGCGCGGGCGAATGCAACAGTAACCGCCGCCGCGTCGCCGTCCTCCCAGTCGAGCGCGATGTTGCCCGGCGCGCCCGGCCAGATCGTGGGCGCATCCTTCGCCATCGCACGCTCCACATCCGACGCAGCGGCAAGTTGATCGAACTGCACCTCGACCGCTTCGGCCGCGTCTTGCGCCTGATGCGCCGTCTCGGCGATCACGATCGCGACCGCCTCGCCGACGTAGCGCACGCGCTCCGCGGCAAGCACGGGCATCATGGCCTGGAACATCGGTTTGCCGTCGCGGCCATTGAAAGAGGCAACCGGCGGAATGTCGCCGATGTTGTCCGCCGCAAGGTCGCGGCCCGTGATCACGGCGACGACGCCAGGCATCTTCATCGCCGATGTAACGTCCACCTTTCGAATGACCGCATGCGCAACCGTAGCGCGCACGAACGCTGCATGGGCCTGGCCGGCCACGTCCAAATCGTCGGTGAATTTTCCCCGGCCGGTGACCAGGGGCGCATCCTCGCTGCGGATCGCATGCTGTTCGCTGCCAAAACGAAGACCTGCCCCGTCGGCCTTTTGCGTTTCGCTTGGTTGCGCGCTCATGGAGGCCTCGACCCTTCTCAGGCGGTGTCAACCGCACACCGCCGCCAGCATATGCAAAACCCGCGTTCCGCCCATGCAAAACCACACTCTGCGGCCATTCGGCATCGGACCGGTCTATTTGGCAACCCCCGGACACGTGCTAGCATCAAAGCAATCCTGCAGCGCTACGGCCATAGTGCATGCGGGCAGCCAATCAAGAGATGGCCTTGGGGAGGTTTCATGAGCATCGCAACTCTGCATCGGAGATTTATTTGCGCGGCCGGCGCCTCGCTGCTTGCCACCGCGCTCGTCACGGCATCGGCATTTGCGCAGCAAACCGGACCGATCAAGATCGGCCTGCTGGTGCCGCTCACCGGCCCGCTCGCGACGCCAGGCATCGACATGGTCGACGGCTTCAAGCTGTTCTGGGAACAGGCCGGCAACACGGCCGGCGGACGCAAGGTCGAGTACGTCATCGCAGATACAACCTGCAATCCAGACCAAGCCATCACCCAGGCGCGCCGCCTGGTGCATCAAGAGAAGGTGCACATCATGATCGGCCCGCTCTGCGGGCACGAAGGCCCGGCCGTGGCGCAAGTCAGCAAGGAGACCGGCATTCCGCTGGTGATGGATACCGCCGGCGCCGACAGCGTGACAAAGTGGGACCGCACGCCGACCGTGGTGCGCACCGCGGTGTCCGCAAGCCAGATCGGCCATCCATTCGGCGACTATCTCTACAAGGAGCTTGGCGCGCGCAACGTCACGTTCATCGGCCAGGACTACACCTGGGGCCACGAAGTGACGCTGGGCATCGTCCAAACTTACAAGGAACTCGGTGGCAAGGTGGCGAAGATCATCTGGAATCCGATCGGCACCAAGGACTACGGCCCAACCGTTGCCTCGATCGCCCCGGATTCTGACGCCGTGGTCGCAATCGTGGTCGGCGCCGACCGCATCCGCCTGTTCGAGTCATGGTTCGGCTTCGGTATGGACAAGAAGTTCAAAATCTACGGCGGTTACTGGATGCACCAGGACGCGCTGCCGCAGATGGATGACCGCGCTATCGGCATGATCGGCAACTCGCTGCATTATGCCGCCGGTCTCGATACGCCGGCTAACAAGGCTTTCGTCGACGCGTTCGCCAATAAATATAAGCGGCTGCCATCGTGGTTCTCGGAGTCGGCCTACACCGCGAGCCTGTGGACGCGCACCGCGATCGAGGCGATCAAGGGCAATGTCGAGGACAAGGACGCGTTTCTCAAGGCGATGCGCGGCGCAACGGTTAACGCGCCACGCGGCACGCTCAAGATGGACGCCTACGACAACCCGATCCAGAACGTATACGTGACGCGCATCCAGAAGATCAATCATCCGGCGATTGGATCGGTGCTGACCAACGTTCCGATCAAGACCTACGAGAACGTCTCGCAGTTCTGGACCTGGAATCCGGAGGAGTTCCTCAAGCGTGGACCTTACAAGCGGTAAGTCGCACGCATCGGTCATCGGCGGCGCCTCGCGGCGCCGCCGGTTGCCATCACAGTGTCCGGCGTCCTATGCACAGCGGCATTCTTCAGGCGATCAACGGCGTTTCCTTCGCCGCGCTTTTGTTCCTGCTCGCCAGCGGTTTCACGCTCAGCTTCGGGCTGATGCGCGTCGTGAACATGGCGCACGGCGCTTATTATCTTTTCGGCGGCTATATCGGACTGACGATCACCCGCTACACCGGGAGCTTCGCGCTCGGCGTGCTCGGCGGTGGACTCGCGGTCATCCCGCTCGGCTATCTGATCGACCGCTTTCTCATCAGCCGCACCGGAGAAAACCATTTGGCGCAGGTGCTGCTCACCGTGGGCATCGCGTTCGTGCTGGGCGACGTGGCGCTGAAGATCTGGGGTGGCGACAATCTCAAGGTGCCGACGCCGATCGAGCTGCGCGGGGCGATCGAGCTGCCGGGCGGAATCATTTATCCGACCTACCGCTTCGTGCTCATCCTGTTCGGTATCGTGGTCGGCGTGTCGCTCTGGTTGCTCTACCGCAAGACGCAGATCGGCGCGGTGGTGCGCGCCGGCGTTGACGACCGCGAGATCGTGAGCGCGACCGGCATCAACATCGACCGGCTGTTCGTTCTGGTCTCCGCGCTCGCCTCGTTCCTCGCCGGCATAGCGGGGGTCGTGGGCGGGGCGTTCCTCACGCTCTATCCGGGTGCGGAATGGGAAATTTTGATCTATGCGCTGGTGGTCGTGATCTTCGGTGGGCTCGGAAGCCTGGAAGGCGCGATGATCGGCGCGCTGATCGTCGGCCTGCTCGATGCCTACGGCCGCTGGCTGCTGCCGGAGTTCTCCTATTTTGTGCTGTTTGGGCCGATGGCGATCCTGCTGCTGTTCCGCCCGCGCGGCATCTTCGGCAGGGAAGGCTGAGCGTGCGCCGCTACCGGGTCATACTTGCTTTGACCGCGCTCGCCGCCGCGTTGATCGTGCCGCTTGTTGCCGGCCAGTTCTGGATGACCCTGATTACCCAGATCTACATCTACGGCCTGCTTGCATTGTCGGTTGACCTCCTGCTCGGGCACGCCGGTCTCTATTCGCTCTGCCAGGCGTCGTTCTTCGCCGTGGCCGCCTACACCACGGCCATCCTCGAGGTCCGCTACGGGTATCCGACGCTCGTAGCGGCGCCGGCCGGACTGGTTGCCGGAACGCTGCTCGCGGTCCTCTACGGCTGCGCGGTGCGCACGCGCGGTGTCTATTTCATCCTGATCACGATCGCGCTCGGCTACATCATCTGGGGCGCAGTCTATCGCTGGGCATCGTTCACCGGCGGCGACAACGGCATTACCAATGTGCCGCCTCCCTCGGTTGCGGGCGTGAGCATCGCCTCGCAGACCACATATTATTACTTCGTCCTCGGTGTCGTGATCTTGTGCGCATTCGGATATCGCATTCTCATCCGATCCCCATTCGGTCTGTCACTGCGCGGCATCAAGGGGAGCGAGAGCCGGATGCAGAGCCTCGGCTACCGCACGACCATGCATCTCTACGCGGCGTTCGTCATTTCGGGCGCAATCGCGAGCCTCGCGGGCGTGCTCTACGTCTACTACAACCGCTTCATCAACCCGGTCGCAGCCTCGTTCCAAATCTCGGTCGAGGTCTCGCTCATGGCGATCGTCGGCGGTTCCGGCACGATCGTCGGCCCGTTCATCGGAGCGGGAATTTTCCTTGGCCTGCGCAACTGGGTCAGCAGCTTCTTCGAAATGCACACGGCGGTGATGGGCATCGTGTTCATCGCGACCGTGCTCTGGGCGCCCAGCGGCATCGCGGGCTTCATCGGGCGCTGGCGCGGCGACGGCGCAAAGACGAAAGACCGGCCATGACTGCCGCCGTCGAGATCGACAATCTTGCCAAGGTCTTCGGCGGCTTGCGCGCCGTGGACGGGGTTTCGTTGCAGATCGCTCCCGGCGAGCGGCGCGCGCTGATTGGGCCGAACGGCGCCGGCAAGACCACACTGTTCCACTGTGTCACCGGCACGCTTCAAGCCTCCTCCGGGTCGGTGAAACTGTTCGGCAACGACGTCACCTATCTGCCGGAGCACCGGCGCACCAAGCTCGGCATGGGTCGCACGTTTCAGATCACGAACGTGTTCACCGATCTGTCGCTCGCCGAGAATCTCGCACTCGCCATCGTCGGCACCGACCGGCGGAAGTGGATCTGGAACCGGCCGATCGGCTCGTTTCCCGATATTCGAGCGCAGGCTCTCGCGGGCCTCGATGTGGTCGGACTAAGGGAGCGCGCCGACGAGCCCGTGAAGCTTCTCTCCTACGGCGAACGCCGCCAGCTCGAGCTGGCGCTGGCGCTCAACACCCATCCCAGGGTGCTGTTCCTCGACGAGCCTTGCGCCGGGCTCTCGCCGAGCGAACGGCAGAGCATATTCAACATGATCCGCGCGCTGCCGCGCGAGATCACGGTGGTGATGATCGAACACGACATGGATGTGGCGCTCGGCCTGGCCGACCGTGTCACGGTGATGAACCGCGGGCGAGTGATGGCGGAAGGGACGCCCGCCGAGGTGCAATCCAATCCCGAAGTCCGCAACGTGTATTTCGGCCATGTCTAGCCCGACCATGTCTAGCCCGACCATGTCTAGTCCGACCATGTCCAAGCCCCTGCTCACGGTCTCCGATATTCACACCTATTACGGGGACAGCTACGTCCTGCAGGGAGTTAGCCTCACGCTGCACAAGGGGCAGATCGCCGCCATCCTCGGACGCAACGGAATGGGCAAGACGACGCTGATCCGCTCGGTGGCTGGGCTTACGCCCCCGCGGACCGGCGACATCGTCTATCGGGACATCTCGCTGCGCGGCAAGCCGCCCTATGCGATAGCGCAGGCCGGCATTGCGATCGTGCCGCAGGGCAGGCGGATTTTCCGCTCGCTCAGTGTGCGCGAGAACCTGATGCTGCCCACGAGCGTGCTGGCGCGATCCTCACGAGCATCGAACGGCAGGCAGACGGGACAGCGCTGGGACTTCGACGAGGTGCTGAAGGAGTTCCCCCAACTCGCCGAGCGAATCGACCATCCAGGCGGCTCACTCAGCGGCGGCGAGCAGCAAATGCTGTCTATCGGCCGCGCGCTCATGGCCAATCCCGAGATGATCCTGATGGACGAGCCATCGGAGGGGCTGTCGCCGCGCCTCGTGCTGCAGGCGCAAGAGATCATGCGTCGGCTGCGGGCCCGCGGCCACGCCATCCTGCTGGTCGAGCAGAATCTCGAACTCGCGCTCTCGGTCGCCGACGAAGTATATGTCCTGTCGTCGGGGCGGTTCGTGTTTCACGGCACCCCGGCCGAGCTCGCGAAGGCGACGCAGGTTCTCGATCAGCATCTCGGGGTGTCGGGCGCGAAGATGATCTGAACTTGAGGAGGACGACTTCCATGGCAACACACACGCTCGGACCGACGCCTGCCACCGTCCACTGGGGATATCTGGATGCGAAAATCCCCCCACGCCTCACGGTCGATTCCGGCGACACGGTGACCATCGACACCGTTTCGGGCGGATTGGCCGATGTCGGCGACACCTCGATCATGCTGCCGCACCATCGCGAGATCTGCGAGAAGCTCAGACCCTCGCCGGGTCCGCACATCCTCACTGGGCCGGTCGCCGTACGCGGCGCGGAGCCGGGCGACACACTCGAGGTCCGTATCAAGGCGATGCAGCTCACGGTGGACTGGGGGTGGAATCTGATCCGTCCGCTGCGCGGGACACTGCCCGAGGATTATCCGGAATTCCGCTGCCGCATCATCCCGATCGACCGCAAGGCGATGACCTGCAAGCTGCCGTGGGGCGCAACCATTCCGCTGAACCCGTTTTTCGGCATACTCGCGGTGGCGCCGCCGCCGAATTATGGGCCCTGCACGTCGGTCGAGCCGCGCGAATTCGGCGGCAACCTGGACAACAAGGAGTTTATCGTCGGCACCTCGCTCTATCTGCCGGTGTTCGTCCCGGGCGCGAATTTCTCCTGCGGCGACGGCCATGCGGTGCAGGGCGATGGCGAAGTATGCCTGACTGCGCTCGAGACTTGTCTGATCGGAACGTTTGAACTCGTGCTGCACAAGAAGAAACTCGGCATGCCGCGCGCCGTCACGCCGACGCATTACATCACGATGGGACTCGATCCAGACCTGGACGACGCCGCCAAGCAGGCATTGCGCGAGATGATACGCTGGCTGGTCGAGATGAAGGGCTGGAGCTCGGAGGAGGCCTACGTGTTCTGCAGCCTCGCCTGCGACCTGCGCGTGACGCAATTGGTCGACGGCAACAAGGGCATCCACGCCATGGTGGAACGGAAACTGCTGCAATAAAATTACAACAGCTCAAGAGCCGCGGGGGGTTGTCATGCAAAGTTTCGACGGCGTCGTCATTGGCGCGGGCCACAACGGGTTGACGCTTGCGTCCTACCTGTCGCGCGCCGGCCTCAAGATCGCGGTGCTCGAGCGCAATGCCGGGATCGGGGGCGGCTGCACCACCGACGAACCCACCCTGCCGGGCTACCGCTTCAACCTGCATTCCAACTTTTTCATGGGGTTCCGGCATTCGCCGCTGATCCGCGATCTCGATCTTCACCGGTTCGGTTTCTCCTACATCGAGCCGCCGGTGCAGCAAGGCGCGGCGTTCCGGGACGGAACCTGCGTGGTGATCCACAAGGATCTGGACAAGACCTGCGCCTCGCTCGCGCGCTTCTCCAAACGTGACGCCGAGACGTTTCGCGCGCTGCACCACACCTACAGCGAGCAGATGCGTCCGCTGTTCACCTCGCTTGCATTCAATGCCCCGCTTCCGATCGACGTCCTGAAGGATCGATTATCCGGCCCGCAGGCGAAAGAGTTCCTCTCCCACGCCCAGCATGACCTGTTCAGCGTAGTGAGCAAGCACTTCGACGACGACCGCATCCGAACCCTGTTCACGTCCTACATGCACGTGATCACGACCGAGAGCGTGCCCGGCGCCGGCATCGTATTTCCGCTGATCTTCGCCAACGTGATGGAGTTCACGCTACCGGTCGGCGGCTCGACCAGCTTCACGGACGCGATGCGGCGGCTTGTCGAGTCGTGCGGCGGTTCGGTGCAGACCTGCGCCGACGTCCAGGAGATCGTGGTCAAGAACGGCCGCGCGACCGCGGTCCGGCTCGCGAACGGCGACACCGTCGAAGGCAGGAAGTTCGTCGTCAGCGCGATCGACGCGCCGACCACAATGCGGATGGCGGGCGAGAACCTGTTCCCGGAGGACGTGCGCAAGAAACTCAATTCCTGGCACTGGGGCAACCATAGCCTGGTCACCCTGCACCTCGCGCTGAAGAAGGCGCCGGTCTACCGCTCGCAAAGTTTCGATCCCGACATCGCCCGCGCCTACAACATCTTTTTCGGCATGGACGATATCGGCCAGGTGCGAAGCTGCTTCGACGATTGCGCCGCCGAGAAATTTCCGTCGGTCCTGATGGGCAACGGCGCGTGCAACAGCGCGTTTGATCGAACCTACGCACCTGCCGACGGGCATTCCGCGTTCTGGTGGCCGTTTGCGCCATACGCCATCGCCGGAGATCCCAAGCAATGGGACCGCGGCAAGACGGATTACACCGAGCGCGTCCTCGGCGTGTGGCGGGAATACGCGTCCAATCTCGACGACGACAATATCAGGGCGAAGTTCCTGTTCACCCCGCTCGACGTGGAGCGACTCAACAAGAATATGGTGAAGGGTGCGGTGCGCATGGGGGCCTATATTCCATCGCAGCTCGGAATCAACCGGCCACATCCGCTTCTGTCGGGCACCCGAACTCCGATCGAAGGGCTCTATTTATGCGGTTCCTCGACCGGCAATGGCGGCGGCATCAATGGGGCGCCGGGCTATATCGCGGCCAACGCGATTGCCGACGACCTCAAGCTTGAACGTCCCTGGACGCGCGTACCGGCGCCTGAGTGGCGCCACTGACGTCAGTTGCACCGCGCGCCGTTTTCCGCATCGGCATTTCGTCTTTGTCCGGTCACTTACCCGACCAGTGGACGAACTTCCGCTCGATCAGGAGAAACAACAGGTTCAATCCATAGCCGAGCGCACCGGCAGCGAAGATCGCCGCATACATGTCCGCCATCCTGAACAGTTGCTGCGCCTCGAACACGCGGTGGCCGAGGCCGTCCGTCGAACCGATGAACATTTCGGCAACGACGATGATCACAAGCGCGAGCGATACGCCGTTGCGCAGACCCACGAAGGTCGCGGGCAGCGATTCCAGCAGCATCACGTCGGTGAGAACCCGCAGACGCGACGCGCCCATGACCCGCGCGGCCAGCAGCCTGGTCTTGCGCGCGTTCATGACGCCGTAAGCGACATTGAACAGAATAACCAGCGCCGCCCCGAATGCAGCGACGGAAATTTTTGTCGCGTCGCCGACTCCAAACAAAACCAAGAACAATGGAAACATGGCGGACGCAGGCGTCGACCGGAAGAAATCGATCACGAACTCCAACGAACGATAAAGTCTTTCCGAAGAACCAAGTACGATGCCAAGCGGGATGGCGATTACAGCGGCGATCAACGTCGCCAATGTCGTGCGCTCCACCGTCCTCCAGAAATCGAATCCGAGTCGCCCGCCATCCATGCCTTTGTACAAGGCCGCAAACGTGTCGGTCGGCGACGGCAGCAGGATCGGATCGACGACCCGGCACCATACGGCGACGTACCAGAGCACGATCAGGCCGACCACGCCCACTATCGGCAGATAAGGATCGAAATTGATGCGTTTCATCCTTTGCGCACCTCGCGTTGAAAAACCTCAAGACAATGCGCCTTGATTTTCACGAATTCGCTTTCCGAGAGCGTGGCATCGGTGCGCGGCCGGACGGCGTCGTAGGATACGTAATCCGCAATCTGCGCCGGCCCGCGCGAGAGCAACAGAATGCGATCGGCAAGATAGACGGCTTCCTCCAGGTCGTGCGAGACAAGAACCGTGGTCGTGCCGGTTTCGACAAAGACACGCTGCAACTGCTCGCGCATAAACAGTGTCATCTCGTAATCGAGCGCAGAGAACGGCTCGTCGAGAAACAAGATCTCCGGCTCGACCACGAGCGCCCGCATGATCGAGACCAGCTGCTGCTGGCCGCCCGAGAGTTCGTAAGGATAGCGATTGAGATCGATCTTGACGCCGAGGTTGACAATCAACCGTTCGGTACGGGCGCGGCGCTCCGCCTTCGGCAGTTTCATCAGCTTGAGCGGATATTCGATGTTGTCGATCGACCGCAGCCAGGGAAACAGAGCCTCGCGATAGTTCTGAAACACATAGCCGAATTTGATGGCGTGGAGCGGCTTGCCATCGAACAATACCTCGCCGCCATCGGGCGGAATGAGGCCTGCGATCATGTTGATCAAGGTGCTCTTGCCACAGCCGTTTGGCCCAAACACCGAGATCAGTTTTCCGCGCGGAATATCCAGATCGAACTTGTCGTAGACGACGGCGCCGCCAAACCGCTTGGCCAGCCCGCGAATAGTGACGTGGGGAGAGGCCGCCGGCGCAACGGACGGCGCAACAACCGATACGCCGCCCGTGCCCGTTCGCATGCCCAAGGCTCCCTCACCCACGCGTCGCCGCTCGGGCTCTCAGAACGCCTGCAGATACTTGGTGACGTCGACCGGTTGTTCGAGCGTGCCATTCTTCACCGAGAAGTCGATGAACTTCTGGTAGTCAGCCTTGTCCTTGGCCGTCAGGTCCTTGGCCATGAAGTAACGGATCATCGGGACGGTATCGACCACGTCGTCCGGCGTGAAAGTATTCTTGACCAGGTGCTTGCGCGCTTCGGTTGGATTCTCGTTGATCAGCTTCACCGCCTTTTCCCATGCCACGGTGAAGCGCTTGGCCACGTCCGGCCGGCCCTTGATAAACTCGCTCGTCAGCGCGGCGCCGCCGACGAAGGCATTGGCGTTGGGGTCTCCCAGCACATAACGGGCGACGACACCGGCTTCGAGCGTCGTGGCGACGCCCAGCTTTCGCATCGTCGAAGCGTTCGGCTCAAGCGTATAGCCTGCGTCGAATGTACCGGCCGTCATGGCGTTGACGTGCTGGCCCATATCGAGCTGGTCGAGGGTGTAATCACCCTCCTTGAGTCCAGCAGCCGCGAGGGCTGCCTTCGCCATCGTCACGTTGGCGGGGCCAGGCGCGGACATAATCTTCTTGCCCTTGAGGTCGGCCAGTGTTTTCGCCTCCAGCCCTTTGCGAATGACGAATTGCTCCATCTGATAGGTTTTGTTCTGGCTGTTGATTGAGATGTACATGGCAACGCCCGGCTTCTTGATGTTGGCGTTCATGCCTTCGATCGTAACAAGCACCGCGGCGGCATCGATCTGATTGGTGATCATCGCAGCCACATTTGGCGGCCCGCCGATCAGGCGCACCGTTTCCGGCTCGATGTTCTGCTCCTTGAAGAAGCCGCGATCGAGCGCGACGAAATAGGGTAGCGACGAACTGACCGGGAAGACGCCGACCTTGACCTTGTCCTGCGCCGAAGCCGGCAGCGTGGCGAAAGCCAGCGCAAAACCAGCGACGAAACCTGCAACTATCCGTGCATGCTTTCTCATCTTGAATCTCCTATCTAGCGATGACGTACCCATTTACATTGCAAAGCAAGCCTCGTGCCGCTCTGCGGTTCATTACCTCATGCCAACGACGGCGATCACCGGGACACCGCCGTGCGCACCCTGGTGCATCGCACCGACCGGCCGCATCCGTTTGTCGCGGCCGGAGGCATCCTTGACGGTCTTTCGTCCGATCCTCGCAACTCCAATCGTCATTCCTAAACTCCACTCCGCATTCGCGGTTTGGCTTCCCCACGCAGCATCATTTCGAAGCCTGGCCCGCGGTCGATCATGACAGACCGTGCGGCGCGGCCTGCGCGCATCTTGTCGCGCAACTTGATAGTCGCAGCCGCGTCCACTTGATTATCCGGCTCCTGAAGCACGACGCCGTAATCCTGGCGCGCCGCTTCAGCCGAAACCCTACCTTCAATCGCATCGCGCTGCACGAACTCCGGCTCACGGTCGAGCGGATCGCCCCAGCCGCCGCCGCCAGTCGTCACCACGCGGACCACCTGTCCCGCAAGCACGGGCTCACCATCGACGAGGCCACCGAGGTCGCGGGGCCGGCCTTCGGCGTCGACTGTGACGCAAAATGGCTGGCCGGCCTTGCCGCCGTTGAGGCCGTAGCAGCCGAGCCGCACCCGGTCGGCGGTGACAATGGTGCGACAATCGACCAGCGCGCGATAGTGCTTCTCGTAGCCCAGCCCGCCGCGCCGCTTGCCGGCGCCGCCGGAGTCGGTCCGGAGCGCAAGTTTCTCAACCAGCAAAGGAAAGCGCGTCTCGGTGAACTCTGCCGGCTGGTTGCGGGAATCCGGAACGATATGGATCGCGTCGCTGCCGTCGGCATAACTTCGCCCGCCGGACCCTCCGCCGAGAACCTCGCGCGATAAAAATGATTTGCCTGTGGCATCGTTTCCGAAGAAGCCGGTATAGCGAATGGTTTCCTGGTCCGCCGGCATGCGGCCGTCGACTGCTTGCGCAACGACGCCAGCCAGCAACCCGAGGCAGCGCAGCAGCACGAACGAGCGGGCATTTGTCGCCGCCGGCCATTCCGGCGTGATCAGCGTACCTTTCGGCGGAAATACGATATTGAAAATTTCGCAGACGCCTTCGTTGACGTGGATTTCGGCCGCGCGTTCGGGCGTATCGGCAAGGTTGCGCAGGATCGGCGCAATCCATTTGATCAGAAACGCGCCGCCGGCGTAATCGGCGGGCCAATTGATCGGCCCGGTCGATTGTGGATCGGTACCGGTGAAGTCCAGGGTGATGCACCCGCCCTTTTTTGTCATTTTCAGAGCGAGCTTGTGCAGCTTGGGATCGGTTACGCCGTCATGCTCGACGTAGTCCTCCCAAAAATACTCGCCATCGGCGATCTTGGGCAAAAGTTCGTTGCGATAGATGTCACGGCACTTGTCGAGGATCGCCTGGAAGCACGCTTCGACCGTCTCGGTACCGAACCGCTCGAAAAGCCCTGCCATGCGGCGCGCACCCATCACACAGGCTTGGATCTCGCTATCCAGATCGGCCGCGAGCATGTCGGGCACGCGCGTGTTGCGCTTGATGATGGTGAAGACTGCATCGTTGCGGACACCCTCGGCGTAGAGCTTGACGGGTGGGATCGCGAGCCCTTCTTCGAACACGGTCGTGGCGGTGCCCGGCATCGAGCCCGGCACGCGACCGCCAATGTCATCGTGATGGCCGAATGCCTGTATGTAGGCGACAACCTCGCCGTCGTGGAACACCGGCACCGTACTGCACAGGTCCGGCAAGTGCCCGATGCTGCCCTCGGTGAGATAGGTGTCGTTCATCAGGAAGACATCGCCCGGACGCATGGTGTCCGGGGCAAAATCGCGCACCACCGCATTGGGCATGGCCGAATAGGAGCGTCCTGTCAGCTTGCGGCAATGGCGATCGAACAGACCGACGCGATAGTCGTGCGCCTCGCGGATCATCGGGCTACGCGCGGTCCGCTCGATGGCATATTCGATCTCCGCCTCGATCGAGTTCAACGTGCCCTCGACGATCTGCAGCACAATCGGATCAACGGCGCGCGCGGCGCGCGGCGGCCCGGTTAGTCGAGACTTTTCCTTGGCCGGGCTGACGGAAGAGTTCATCGCGCTGCCCCCGCAACTGCCGGCACGCGCCGAACGGCCCGGATGATCAGGACCCCGTGAGGATCGACCTCCAAATACTGGCCGGGAAAAACCACGGTGGTGGAGCCGAACTCCTCCACGATCGTTGGCCCGTCGAGCCGGCAGCCCGGCACCAGCGCCGCCCGGTCGTAAACTGGAGTGTCACGGTAGTGGCCATCGAAGTAGGTCGAGCGCACCATCTTGCGCGCCGGCGTTGCCCCCTCGCGTGACGCCAGTTTCGGAATCTCCGCCCGCTCGATGAGACCGAAGCCGGAGACACAGAAATTCACCAGTTCGACCTTCTGTTCACCGGCATAATTGTAGCCAAAGGTCCTGCGATGGGCGGCATGAAAGGCGTCAATGAGCCCCGACAAGAACGCCGCATCGACCGCTCCGCCAGGCGCCGCGACGCGGACTTCCATGGATTGGCCGGCGTATCGAACGTCGGCCTCCCTCACAAGACGCATGCGGGAGCGTTCGATGCCATCGCGCGTCAATGTTGCCACCGCCTCCTGCTCCAGCCCCGCATAGATCGAAGCCACCGACGATAAATCGATCGAATCCTGGTGCATGACCTTGGTGACGATGTGATCGGTCCGCCAATCCACCGCAAGCAGACCGAAGGCGGACAGATTTCCCGGGTTCGGCGGCACGATGCAGGCTTCCATGCCGAGCAAATCCATGACGGCCGGCGATTGCGCGGGCCCGGCGCCACCGAAGGACAAAAGCGCGAACGCGCGCGGATCGATGCCGCGCTGAATGGTCATCTGCCGAATGGCGTTGGCCTGATTCCAGTTCGCGATCTCGATGATGCCATGCGCCAACTGTTCGACGCTCATGCTACCGGGCAGGCGCGCCGCGAGCGCCGCAATCCCTGTCCGGGAGCGCGCCGCATCGAGCGCGATGCCGCCGCCAATCAGCGCCGCTGGAATCCGGCCCAGCACAAGATTGGCGTCGGTAATGGTCGGCTCGCTGCCGCCGTTCGGGTAGCACATCGGCCCGGGCTCGGCGCCGGCGCTTTTGGGACCAACCTTGAGATGCCCTTCCCGCGTGATCCACGCGATCGAGCCGCCACCCGTGCCGATCGTTTCGATATCGATCATCGGGATTCGCACCGGAAAGGACCCGACAGAACCGCCGTTGGTCACGTTCGGCTTGCCGCCTTCGATCAGGCAGAGATCGGTCGAGGTGCCGCCGGCATCGAGCGTAACGACGTTCGGAAACCCGGCCATCTCCGCGATCACCGCGCTGCCGAGCGCGCCCGCAGCCGGCCCCGACAGTGCCGTGGTGATCGGCTTGCGCACGACCTCTCCCGCGCTCGCGACCCCACCGCTCGATTGCATCACGAGAAAAGGCTTATCCTTGAGATCGCCAAGTTCGTCGCTCACGCGCTTGAGATAACGCTCCATGTGCGGTTTGACGAACGCATCGACCAGCGTGGTGACCGCGCGCTCATACTCGCGATATTCCGGCAGCACTGTGCAGGAAAGCGACAGCGCACACTCCGGATATTCTTCGGCCATGATTTCGGCGACGCGGCGCTCCTGCTTCGCATTGGCGTAGGAGTGGATCAAGCACACTCCAACTGCGCGCACGCCCAAGCTGCGGAAGGCCTTTGCTGCCGCACGCACGCTCGCCTCATCGAGCGGACACAACTCCTCACCGCGGAAATTCAGCCGGCCGCCGACCTCGCGCACGAACTGCAGCGGCACAAGGCGATCGGGTTTCACCCAGAAGTAGGAGTTGCCGTAACCCTCGGGGACCGATTGGCGGGCGATTTCGAGTATGTGTCGAAAGCCCTTGGTCACGATCAGCCCCAGCGAGTCGATCTGGCCTTGCAGTAGCGCATTGGTCGCGACCGTCGTCCCGTGAACGAGGCCGGCGACCTCGTCCGGCGCACCGCCAATCTGATCGAGGATGGCGCGTACGCCCCTGAGCAGCCCGATCGCAGGATTGGCGGGCGTACTCGCCACCTTGGTGACCCGCATAGCGCCGGAGGCGGTATCGACGGAGACGATATCGGTGAACGTGCCACCGGTATCGATACCAATCCGAAAACGCGTCTGCTGGGAGGCCTGTGCCATGCTGCGCCATCGTCCATCTGCCGAAAACCCGCGTATTTCCTTCGAAAATCGGGGCTTGCGATTGCGTGACGTCGTTTCCGAAAGCGAAGTATGGGCGGCGCTTCGCTACTCTGTCAAAAGGCGTTTGGCGATGCTTTCATCTGATTTTCCGATAGACGCGCGTCAGTCCTTCAATGCATCGCGCAGCGCGGCGAGATACACCGCCTTGCGGCGCGGCAGCGGCTGACGCCGGCGGAACAGGCTCAGAACGACGCTTCGCGGCGGCGCGATCGATAAAACCTTCAGCACTCCAAAAGCGACCTCATTCTCGGCGCAGGCGCGCGGAACGATGGCAACGCCGGTGCCGGATTGAACGATCACCTTCATCGTCTCGATATTGTCAGCCACGGCGAGAATGTTGGGGCGAATGCCGAGGTCGGTAAAAAGCGACAACACGGCCTGGCCGTAGCCTACAGTCAATTCGCTCATGACGATCGGCTCGGTGACGAGCTTACCCACATCGACCGGCGCGCGCGCCCGGGCGAGCGGATGCTTGGGATGCACGATCAACGCCATGTCGGCTGCAGTCAGACGATCGAACAGCAACCCGGCGGGGACTCGGTCGGGATCGGACTCGATGGCGATGCCGGCGTCGATCCGCTCTTCGTGCAGATCGTCGAAAATGTTCTTGGTAGATGCAGTCAAAACTTCCAGGCGAACCCCTGGGAGTATCTTGTCCAGATCGCGAAACAGCCGCGGCATGAAGATCTGCGCCATGCCGGAGCCCATTCCGATCGTGAGCGTATCCGATGGCGCCCCACGCAATCGCCGCGCAGTATCCGACAGGCTCAGCACATCCCCGACCACCCGCTCGGCTTCATAGAGAAATGTGCGCCCGTGCTCCGTCAATTCGATCCCACGCGGCGTGCGGCGAAACAGCGTAAAGCCGATCTCGTCTTCCAGCAGCCGCACCTGCTCGCTGACCGCCGACTGTGAAATATTGAGACGTTTCGCGGCGCCGGTGAAGCTGCGCTCCTTGGCAACCGACAAGGCATAGCGACTTTGACGGAATTCCACCGGCGGCTCCTCGCAAATCGATAACAACTTTCGGCGCCCACAACGATACTACAATTGAGGGCGTCCATAGGTCACGCGAGGAGACCCAAAGACGACGTTTGCGTTCAGTCCGTTCTACTCTCAGCTGCGGACATTGATCGCCGCGGCTCGCAAGCCTGCCCGGTGCCAACAACGGACGTCCTCACCCACACGCATATTCACCGGCTGTGGGCGGAAACGGCAGCGATGCCCAAACGTGAAGTGCTTTGGTCGTCCGCTTGCGTTTGCAAATATAGTTCCCGCAGTACCCGGCCGATCACAACAACCGCGGGTCCCTCGGCGGGCAATTGGTCGAGCCTGTCCCCAATCTCAGCCAGGGTTGCGATGGCGATGGTTTCGTCCGGCCGCGTGCAATTTATGACGGCAACTGCCGGCGTCGCTGCATCGAGTCCGTTGGCGATAGCCTGGGCGGTCATTTCGCCGATTGTCTTGCGGGGCATATAAACCACCGTCGTCGCAGTCGGGTCGGCCAGCATTCCCCAGTCAATGTCGCTCGGCAATTTGCCATCCTCGGTATGGCCGGTAATGTATTGAACGCGACGCGCGACCCGCCGCTGCGTGAGCGAAACCGCAATCCGGCTCGCCACACCCTGGGCGGCGGTGATGCCAGGCACAACTTCAACCTTGATACCGGCCGCGCGGCATGCGGCGATTTCCTCGCCGGCCCGGCCGAATATCATTGGGTCGCCTCCCTTCAGCCGCACCACACGCTTGCCGGCTTTGGCGAGTTTGATCATTAACGCATTGATCTCATCCTGCTTGCAGGAAGGACCAAAGCCAGTCTTGCCGACCAGCATTTTCTTCGCCTCTCGCCGCGCAAAATCGAGGACGGCGGGCGACACGAGATCATCGATCAGAATAACGTCGGCGGACTGCAAAGCGCGCACCGCGCGCAATGTCAAAAGCTCCGGATCGCCCGGACCGGCGCCGACCAACGTGATGCTGCCAAGCTCTGTAGTTTTTTCATTCCTGCATGTCGCGGCGAGAAAGGCCTCATAATCGGATTGCTCCGGTTTCCGCTCGGGATGCGAGACAGCAAAGGCCGTGAAAATCTCCCAGAATTTGCGCCGCGCAGCGAAGGACAATCCTGCCGCTTTGAGCCTGGGACGCCAGTTGCGCGCGTCATCCGCCCAGCGCGCGAAACCCTGCGGGATCATGGTTTCAAGCTTGGCGCGGATGGCCTGGCCAAAGACCGGCGCCGCCCCATCGGTCGAGATGCCAATAACAAGCGGCGAGCGGTTGACGATGGCGCCGAAAGCGAAATCGCAATGCGCGGGCCGGTCGATCACATTGACCGGTATACCGGCCATTCGTGCTGCGCCGGCAAAACGCGCGGCCTCCGCCTCGTCATCGAATGCCCCAACCGCCATTGCGGCCCCACCGAGGCTCTCCGCGCTCCAAGGCCTTCTATGCAGATTGACCATACCCTGCGGTGGATTGGTGGCGACGGCAACAAGCTCTGCTGAAGGATCGACGGCATAGACATCGACCTGCGCACCCGCGGCCGACAGCAATTCCACCTTCCACGCTGCCGCCGTATTGCCTCCGGCGACGACGGTACGCTTGGCGGCGAGTGCATAGAAAACCGGCAGCCGCGCCAGCGGCTGCATCTGCGGCGGTCGCATTTCAATGGGCGAGCGTGCACGCATGATTGATGATCCTTTTCAGCTCCGGGCGGCATGAGCCGCAATTGGTGCCCGCACGCAGCGCTTCACCGATCTCGGCGACGCTTCGCGCCATACCTGCCGCTACCATGTCGCGCACCGTGTTCTCGCGTATGCCGAAACAGGCGCAGATCACCGGCCCCGCTTGCGGCACGGCGGCGACAGCGGGTTGCATCTGCGGCGTATCCGTTTGGGTTGGCGGCGCCAGCGCCTGCCAATGCAGCGGCGTATCGGCCGGACCGATGCAGAGGCGCACGTCGATATGGCCATCGATGAAGGCCGCAGCCTGATAGGTCCTGCGCTCGATATCGAGCCGCTCCGCAAGCACCGCATCGCCGTCGAGTAGCCGATATGCGAAATCGTGCCACAGCATCGGCCCCTGTTGTGTCGCGAGGCGATATTCCACACCATCCGCCATTGCGATCCGCACCCACCAGGTGCCGCGCGGCAGATCGATCGTGCGGCGCGCCTGCGCTACGCCTTGATGTGAAAAGTTCACCGGCGCGATCGCCGCCGCCGTCGCCTTGGCTTCTGGTTGACCGGAATGCGGATCGACGTGCGGGGCGACGAGATCGCCGACCCGCGCGGAGGAGGCGTTTTCGCCGCTCCAGTGGATGGGTATGAAGATCGAACCTCGCCGCTGCGCCTCGCTGACAACGACCCTGACGATGCAGTCGCCGTGCGCCGTCGACACTCGCGCAAATCCGCCATCCGTCAATCCGAAGTCACGCGCATCATGCGGATGCACCTCGACAAAGGGTTCCGGCAAATGCCCGGCAAGCCGCGCGCTTTTGCCGGAGCGGGTCATGCTGTGCCATTGGTCGCGAATGCGGCCGGTATTGAGACGCAACGGCAACCGGGCCGAAGTTGCGTCCTTCAAAGCGGGCTTTTCGGGCGCGATAAACCGGCCTTTTCCATCGGGCGTGAAGAAACCGCCGGCAGCGAAAAAACGCGTCTCGCGCGCGGGTTTGCCCGTCCCAAACGGCCATTGTACGGGATCGAGCGTGTCGTATTGCGCGTCGGTGATGCCCGAAAGCGCCCCAATGTCGAAATCGCGCACGCCGTTATTCTCGAATGCCGACAGAGCCGCGTGCTCGCGGAAAATATCAGCGGCCGATACATAGGCAAAAGCGTCGCCGAAGCCCATGCGACGCGCGACTTGCGAGACGATCCACCAATCGGGCTTGGCTTCGCCCGGCGTCGGCAGAAATGTACGCTGGCGCGAAATGCGCCGCTCTGAATTGGTGACGGTGCCGTCCTTCTCGCCCCAGGCGGCGGCCGGCAATAGCAGATGCGCGCCGGAATTTAGCGTGTCATTGGAGCGCACGTTCTCGGATACGACAAAAAGCTCAAGCTTACCGAGCGCCTGGCGCACGGCGCCGGCGCGCGGCAGCGATACCGCTGGATTGGTCGCCATCACCCAAAGCGCCTTGATCTCGCCGCGCGCGATCGCCTCGAACATCTGCACGGCCTTGAGCCCTTCGCGCGTCGCTAGCCGCGGGGTGCGCCAGAAGCGGCCAACCCGGTCGATGTCAGCCGCGTTAAAGCCCATATGCGCGGCGAGCTGATTGGCGAGGCCGCCGACCTCGCGCCCGCCCATGGCATTCGGCTGCCCGGTGAGTGAAAACGGCCCCATGCCGGGCCGGCCGATGCGGCCAGTCATCAAATGGCAATTGATGATGGCATTGACCTTGTCGGTCCCCTGCGCCGACTGATTCACGCCCTGCGAGAAACAGGTGACGGTGCGCTCAATTGCGCGAAACAGATCGAAGAAGCGCGCGACGTTTTTCTCGGGCAGACCAGCAGCTCGCGCGGTCGCCCTCGGATTGGGGGCAATCTCGCGCGCCAGCGCGAGCGTGGCGTCAAAACCGGTAGTGTGCTTTGCGATATAGGAGGCATCGAGCGCGCCCGTATCTGCAAGATGAACGAGCAGGCCGCAGAACAGCGCGCTGTCCATGCCGGGCTCGATCTGAAGTAAGAGGTCGGCTTCCTCCGCGGTCGCCGTGCGGCGCGGATCGATGACGACGATTTTGGCGCCACGCCCGGTCCTGTTGCGTACCATGCGCTGGAACAGCACCGGATGGCACCAGGCGGCGTTCGAGCCGACGAGGACGATGAGATCTGCCTCATCGAGATCGGCATAGAGACCGGGGACAGTGTCGGCGCCAAAGGCACGGCGATGGCCAGCAACCGAGGAGGCCATGCAGAGACGCGAATTGGTGTCCACATTGGCTGATCCAATGCAACCCTTCATCAGCTTGTTGGCAACGTAATAATCCTCCGTCAGCAACTGCCCCGAGAGATAGAAGGCGACGGCGTCGGGGCCGTCACGCTCAATGACACGGCGAAAGCCGTCGGCGACCGCCACGAGCGCCTCGTCCCAGCCGATGCGCGCGAGCGCGCCGTCCGCTTGACGCTGCAAAGGATGCAGGAGCCGATCGTCGAGCCCAAGCGTCTCGCCGAGCGCCGAGCCTTTGGAACAGATGCCGCCGAAATTCGCAGGATGCAACGGATCGCCGACAATGGTCGCGCCGCCGCGCGCATCCGGCTGGGCCAGGAGACCACAGCCCACCCCACAATAGGGGCAGGTCGTGCGCACGGCCGGACTATGAGACACTGGCGCGTTCATGCCGACCTCAATAGACGTCCTGCTGATAACGGCCGGATTTCTTCAAATTCGCGACGAAGGCGATGGCTTCGTCCGTCGATCGCGCTCCATGTGCCGCGACGACATCGACCAAAGCGAGTTCGACATCCTTCGCCATCCGCCTGGCGTCGCCGCAGACATAGACGTGTGCGCCGGCGGCCAGCCATGCCCAGAGGTCGCGGCCGACCTCGCGCATTCGGTCCTGAACGTAGATTTTGTGATCGCTATCGCGCGACCAGGCGAGTGTAAGCCGCGTGAGCACGCCTGCTGCTTTCATTCCGGTGAATTCATCTTCGTAGAAGAAATCGTAATTGCTGCGCTGATGGCCGAAGAACAGCCAACTACGCCCCGCCGCGGAGGTGGCCATGCGCTCCTGCAGGAAGGCGCGGAAGGGCGCGACACCGGTGCCGGGGCCGATCATGATGATCGGAACCGACGGATCGGCGGGTAGCCCAAAAGCATCTGCCTTCTGTACATAGACTGGGAGCTTGTGGCCCGGCGCGATGCGGCCGGCGAGGAAAGTGGAAGCAACGCCGAGCCGCGCGCGGCCGCCAAGCTCGTAGCGCACGGCGTCCACGGTGATCGCCACGCGGCCGGGATTGGCCCGGTGCGAGGATGAAATCGAGTACAGGCGCGGCTGCAGCGGATCGAGCGCTTCAATGAAGGCTTCCGGATCGGGTCGAATCCCGGCGAATTTTTCAAGCGCGGCGAGCACATCGAGCCCGGCCGCATCGCCGTCCGGATCCTCGCCCGCAGCGAGCGCCTTTGCCTTCTGCCGCCGCTCACCGCCGGTAATGTAAGAGATAAGCTGAAACAGCATATCCGGTGCGGGCGAGAGCGAAACACCATCGGTCAGGACTTCACGCAAGCTGCGGCCGGCGATTGGAAAATCCGCTGGCGCGTCGATGGCGCGAATCACCGCATCGACCAAAGCCGGGTCGTTGGCAGGAAAAATTCCGAAGGAATCGCCAACCGCGTAATCGAGCCGGCTCTCGCACAGATCGAAATCGATGTGCCAGGTCTCTTTCTGCGAGCCCGGCTTGTTGAGACGCGTACGTTTCAGAAAGGTCGCCTGCGCCGCGCAATCGCGCGAGCGGCCCGGTTCAGCCGCAGGCGCGGACGATCCGCCGGCCGCCGGAGTTGCAGCAACAGGCCCGGCCGCCGGGGCTTTTCCGAATTCCTCGTACAGCGTCTTGAGCATGCGGGCGGTTTCCTTTCCGCCCGGTACGCAGAGATTTAGCCGCTCCTCCTTGCGCAGGAAAACCGCGTTGGAATAGTCGTTACAATTGTAGCCGCATTGCCCGCAATCCTGCTGCGCCATCGCCGCCATCATGCGGCGGCGCAGCGGCCGACCGTCCGCCAGCGTCATGCGCTCGCCGATCGGCAAAGTCTGGTCGTGCCAGGGCGCATCGCCATCATCGCCGTCGTCGAGCGGGCCCTTCGCGACCGGCATTACCGCTGCATTTT
This sequence comes from Rhizobium sp. Q54, assembly GCA_945861895.1. Classification (GTDB taxonomy): domain Bacteria; phylum Pseudomonadota; class Alphaproteobacteria; order Rhizobiales; family Xanthobacteraceae; genus Pseudolabrys. Next base: position 4,034 of record CAMAWF010000040.1, on the reverse strand, counting down.
GCTCCGGCGAGAGCGCAGTGACGCCTACGCTGTCGAGCGAGACCACGCCGGCAAGGAAGCCGTTAATCCAGGCGCGTTGCTCGGCCGAGAATGGCGCGCTGTCAGGCACGAGATCGAGCATTGGTGGCGGCAGACTTTGCGTCATGCGCCGGCCTCCCCGAACATCGACTTGAGCACGTCGAGCTCGTACCGGCGGGTGAAGGCGATAAAGGTTTCCTCGCGCGCGGCGCGATGCGCGAGATAACCCTTCAGCATGCGTTCAACGGTCTTGGGCGCGTCTTCCGACTTCACGTCGCGAAAAATCTCGCGGCCGAGCGCCGCATCCGGTCCAAATCCGCCGCCGATATAGATGTGGTAACCCTCGACCGTATCGCCATCGTCGGAAGTCGCGACGCGGGCGCCAAGCAGCCCAATGTCGCCGATATAATGCTGCGCGCAGGAATGATGGCAGCCGGTCAGATGGATATTGACCGGACTATCGAGTTGCACGCGGTCCTCGCACCATCGCGCGATCGCCTCGGCATGAGTTTTGGTGTCGGAGGCGGAAAAACGGCAGCCGGTATTGCCGGTGCAGGCGACGAGACCCGCGCGGATCGCCGTCGCCTTGGTCGAAAGGCCAGTTGCGGCAATCGTGTTTTCCACTTCGGCGACCGTTTTCGTCGGTACGCCGGAAATCAGAAGGTTCTGCCAGACGGTGAGACGGATATCGCCGTCGCCATGCCCGTACGCAATCGCGGCGATGTCGCGCATTCGTACGGCCGTGAGCCTCCCGACGGGCAGGACGACGCCAACCCAGTTCAAACCCGGCTGCTTCTGCGCATGCACCCCGATATGCCCGGCGCGATCGAAGGCGGGGCGCGGCGCGATGGCCTGCTGCGAGACGCGAATAAGCTTGGCGCCAAGCTTTTCCTCCACCGCCGCCAGGAATTTCTCGAAGCCCCACGCGTCGAGCACATATTTGAGCCGTGCCTTGTTGCGGTTGGTGCGATCGCCATTCTCGATATAGACGCGCACAATCGCGTCGGCGACTTTGGTCGCGTCCTGCGGCCTGACGACAACGCCGGTGTCGCGGGCGAAATCCCGATGCCCAGTGACGCCGCCGAGCACAAGCCGGAACCAGATTCCCGGCTCGATGCCGAAGTCTTGCTTCACCTCAACCGCCTGAAAGCCGATATCGTTCGTGTCCTCCAGGACCGGAATGACCCCGGCGCCGTCGAAACCGACATTGAATTTGCGCGGCAGACCGTAAAGGCCGCGGTTATTTAGGATGTGGAAATGCCATTCGCGCGCGTAAGGACGCGTGTCGATCAATTCCTGCGGATCGATGCCGGCGGTCGGCGTGCCGGTGACGTTACGGATATTGTCGGCGCCGGCCCCGCGCGAGCAGAGCCCAAGATTCTGGATTGCCTCGAGCATCGCAACGGCATTCTTCGGCTCGACTTCGCGGATTTGCAGATTGGCGCGCGTCGTCACATGCGCGTAGCCGCCGCCATATCGCTCGGCGAGATCGGCCAGGCCGGAGAATTGCGCGTGCGTGAGAATGCCGTTCGGAATACGCAGCCGGCACATGTAGGAGGTCTGCGCGGGCGCCACATAGAACAAGCCGTAATAGCGCCAACGGAAGTTGTCCGCCGGTTTCGGCGCCTCATTGCGCGCGGCCTGCTCCTTAAGCCGTTCATAGCCATCGAAGGGATGCAGATCGCGCTTAATTTTCTCCTGCTCGGCAAGCGCGCCGCCGGCCGCAACCGCGCGGTCCTGCGCCTTGATATGCGGGGCATCCGGCCCGACCGGTTCGGTATTGGCGGGCTTGGTATTGCCGCGCGCATGGCGCGCCGCGGAGAGCCCGGAGACGAAGCCCTCGAGATAGCGCTTTTGATCGGGCGTGAAATCGCCGGACATGATCACGCCGCATCGACGAAGCAATGGCGCTCAAAGAGAAATTCCAGCACCCGCTGCCGCGATTTGAGATAGACCGGGTTGGCCGAAAGTTCGAGCCGCCAGCGGGGACGCGGCAGCGCCACGTCCATCACCTCGCCGATGCGCGCGGCGGGACCGTTCGTCATCATCACGATGCGGTCGGACAGCAGCACGGCTTCGTCCACGTCGTGCGTGATCATCACCACCGTATTGCCAAGCTTCTGGTGGATCGCCATCACCGAGTCCTGCAGGTGCGCGCGCGTGAGCGCGTCGAGTGCGCCGAACGGCTCGTCGAGCAACAGGACCTTCGGTTCCATGGCGAGCGCGCGCGCAAGCCCGACGCGCTGCTTCATGCCGCCGGAGATTTCCGCCGGCCGCTTGTCCTTGGCATGCCTCATCTGCACAAGGTCGAGATTATGCAGTGTCCATGCGTGACGTTCGGCGCGCGACTTCTTGCCCGCGAACACTTTGTCCACCGCCAGCCGCACATTGTCGTAGACCGTGAGCCACGGCAGCAGACTGTGATTCTGGAAAACCACCGCGCGGTCCGGACCCGGCTCGTTGACCTCGCGATTTTCGAGCAACACGCAGCCCGCCGTCACCGGCACAAGGCCGGCGACGATGTTGAGCAGCGTGGTCTTGCCGCAACCGGAGTGTCCGATGATGGAGACGAATTCGCCGTGATCGATCGAGAGCGAGATATCCTTGAGCACCTCGGTTTCCACCGAACCGCGGACGAACGTTTTGTCGATGTGATCGATTTTGAGATAGGCGGTCATCTGTCGCTCCTCAGTTCGCCGCTGTGCCGCGGGTGACAAGGCTGGACACCGCCGCGACCATGCGGTCGAGAACGAAGCCGATGAGACCGACGTAAATCAGCGCCAGAATAATTTCGCTGATGTGCGAGGAATTCCACGCATCCCAGATGAAGAACCCGATGCCGACGCCGCCGATGAGCATCTCGGCCGCGACAATCGCGAGCCAAGACAATCCGATGCCGATGCGAAGCCCGGTAAAGATATAGGGCGCCGCGGACGGCACCATGATCTTCCAGAAAAACTCAAGCTGGTTGAGCCGCAGCACCTGCGCGACGTTGCGATAGTCCTGCGGAATGTTGCGGATGCCGACCGCGGCGTTGATGATGACCGGCCAGATCGCCGTGATGAAAATGACAAAAATCGCCGAAGGCTGGCCGTCGCGGAACGCCGCCAGCGACAGCGGCAGCCAGGCGAGCGGCGGAACCGTCCGCAGCACCTGGAAAATCGGATCGAGGCCGCGCATGGCCCACATCGACTGTCCGACCAGCGTGCCGAGCGCCACTCCCACAATGGACGCGAGCGCATAACCGAGCGCCACCCGCTGCAAGCTGGCCGACAGATGCCAAAACAAGCCCTTGTCTATGCCGCCGCGGTCGAAGAATGGATCGACGATCAGCTCCCAGGTCTCTTTCAACACGCGTGAGGGCGGCGGCAAAGTCGCACCCGCCTTGCGGCAGAGCAGTTCCCAAACCAGCAAAATAAGGCCGATCACCACGATGGGGGGCACCACGCGCGCAGCAATGTCGTTCACGCACGCCCTAACCCGGCTCGCCAGCGCAGTGGGACGTCGAACCAAGACAACGACTTCGGCAGGCGCGGATGGCAATGCCGTCGCGCTTTCGGTCTTAACAGCGGTCATTCTCATCTAGGCATCCTTGGCTCGATGAATGACGGCGCCGCCGCGGGTAACGCCATTCGCTTCAGACCTCGACGCGCTTGATCGACAAACTCTTGAGGTAGGCGGCAGGATTTTCCGAATCGAAGACCTTGCCGTCGAAGAACGTCTCCTTGCCGCGCGAAGTCGATGTTGGAATGTCAGTTGCTGCGACGCCAAGCTCCTTGGCCGCCTCGCGCCAGATATCTTCGCGGTTCACCTTCTTGATCAGCGCTTTTGAATCGAACCCGGGTTCGTATTTGCCCCAGCGGATATCCTCGGTCATGAACCAGAGCTCGTGACTCTGGAACGGATAGGAGGCGTGGTCGCGCCAGTACTTCATGATGTGCGGCGAGTTCTCGACCACCTTGCCGGGAATGCCGTAGTCGAACTTGCCCTTGGTGCGGTCGCGGATGTCCTCGACC
>CAMAWF010000039.1 GCA_945861895.1 Rhizobium sp. Q54 | reverse complement strand
GAGTCATTCCGCTGAGCGATGAAAGGGCCAGCGAAGCGTGTTTCGCAGTGGCTGCCGCATCTGCGGTGAATTCAACGGCGGCTATATTTGCCCTTGGCACGGAAGGGGCGATCAGCAGCAGCTATAAATTGTCCGTGCTGCATTATTGTGGTGTTGGGCTACGCAGCTCGCCGACCAGCGGAAGCGGCTGGTCCGCGATCATTCCTTTGATAACGACGTTACGTGCTTTTTCTGAATCGAGTCCGTGATGCGCGATGAGATCGTGACACTCGTTCATAATCGCATCGACATCCTGCATCATCTTTAGGTGTTTGTAGCGGTCTTCGTGGCGGAAACCTATGCTCTCTCCCACAATCTCGAGCATGTTGATGATGCGGAATGGCCAATCCCGCTCGTGCGCGCACAGCTCGCGATGGTCGGAATGATACACTGCCGCCAGCGCATCCACTCCAAAGTTGCGGGCTGCCTCTAATTCCTTGATCTGCACGTCACGTTTGTATGCCGGGAGCACGGCCAGATTGACACTCTGCAAACCAACTGCAGGCTGTTTCAAGTCAACCAACTCGACGCCGGGTACAGCGCGCAAAATCTCTTCTGCATCCTCCATCACCCCTGCCACGCCCGGATGACGGTGGAGTGCTACCCGCATTTCGACCCGGGTACGCAGGAACGGCCGCAGCCGTTCAAGATTTTGCCGCAAAAAGCGGATGAACGGGGTCATCTCAAAAGGCCTGCTGCCGGTTGCGCGCTCGAAGGTCGGGAGCATATTCTCGGTAAACTGCACGAAGCAGCTTGGGCACCAGGCCAGGACTTGTCCGGATTTCGTCTTGGTAAACTGGTTCAGCGTGTTGTCGGCCATCCGCGATGACGCATCGAGGTCGCCGGTCCGGAACTGGATGACGCCGCAGCAGTGCGTCGGTCCACCCATGACACGATAAGTGGCGCCCAGTGTGTCCATAATGTCGAGACAGAGCAAAGCGATGTGCGGCGTCTTCAGGACGTTGCAGCCAGTGTAGAAGACTACATCCGGCGTTTCGGCATCTTCTGGAGCTGCCGGCCGTTGACTTGCTGGCCCTTGGCCGAGCCGCGCTAACGTCTCTTCGGTGAGTTGCAAACGCGAAAGAAATTTCACGTCCTGGTTCAACTTGTGAAAACTCTCCACGCCAAGACGGCGCCGGTCTTTGAGTTCCTTTTCCGCTCTGGCCATGCTCACGCGCGCGACGGTGAGCAGGAAACGCAGATTGACACCATAGTCGCAGGCTTCGATGCAGTCACCGCTGAGGATGCAGGAACTCGCCCATTTACGGGAGGCCTCAGGCCCGGTGCCTTGCCGAACGACGTCGAGTATGCCGCTGGTGATCGCTTCGGGATCGGCATCTGCGATGCCTGCGGGCTTTGTAATGGGGCAGGCATTGAAGCAAGCGCCGCACGCTGTGCAGGCATCGAGCATGTCCACGACACGTCCGTTGAATGAGGTCTCGAATCCTATCTCACTCATCTGCTGCCTCGGATATATGCCGCCGACATGATATTAGCAGATTATACGTGCCCTTTCCAAAAATTGGGAATATCGCCCGGCGATGATGGGATGATGCCCAAGCGTTGCCACGATAGGCGTTTTGTTCGTCGCCAGTCATTCAACCATCTGGGAGGTCTCTGAACGGGCGCGTTATTGATTGTGGCTATCGCGCCTTCGCGCATGCAGCGATTGAGCGGGATGGGATTTTTCATGGCTGCTATGAATCAGCTCACGGGAACCCCGGCTCCGTTGCGGTTGACCGGCGCGATAGGCTAATTTTTGTAAGTTCACGCGAGAACCCCACGAGAAGGTAATGCAATGGCGGAGCAACCCAGTGCGTCGGAGCGGCCGTTTCACCTCGAAGAGGCGACGATCGATGATCTGCACCATGCCATTGCAGCGGGGCGGACGACCTGTGTCGCAGTCGTTGAGCAGTACATTGAGCGCGTGCGCGCCTTTAATGGCGTCGCCTGCGCACTCGTGACGGAAAACGGTCTGCCGATTGCGGAAGCGACCGGCGCAGTGCGCGCAATGGCGCCGCTTCGTTTCCCCACCCAGACCGTCAAGGTCTCCACCATCCTGCCCGATCTCGACAAATATAATGGGCCGCCGCTCGAGTTTGGCCGCATGGAGCCGACCGCTTCCAACCCCGGCGTGCAGCAGCAGTTCGGCATGATCGCCGGCATTGCGGATGCCGGGCAGGTGAATGCGCTTGCCACGCTCAATATTCGGGGCGAGCGTTCGTTGACCTGCCGCGGCGACTTTGATCGTCATCCCTCCGCGGGGCCGCTTCCGCCGGACGCGCCGCCTGTCTGTGAATTATTCCGCAGGTTTCCCGATGCACTCGAGCGCGCGGCCGAGCTCGACGCCACCTATGGACGCAATCCCGACCTGACGAAGCTGCCGATGTATGGCGTCGTGTTCTCCTTCAAGGATCCGTTCGACACCAAGGACATGCGATCAACGGGCGGCGGCGACGCGCGCTACGACATCGATTTCCCCGCGCGCGATCACGTGCTGGTCGAACAGCTCCGCAACAAGGGAGCGATCGTTTTCGCCAAGGCCGTCAACACCGAATATAACGGACGGGCGGGCGATCCAGGCGGCCGTCACAAGCCGAATAAGGTGCTGCCCTCGACGCTGGGCTATCAGCGCAGCACATGGAGCGGCAATGCGGTTAATCCCTACGACACGACGCGTTCGGCCTCGCTCGGTTCGAGTTCGGGGTCGGCGGTGTCGGTCAGCACCAATATGGTGATGGCGAGTCTCGGCGAGGAAACGCGCGCATCCTGCCGCGGGCCATCGAACCATAATGCTGTGGCGCTGATCCTGCCGCACAAGTCGATGCTTGGATTCGATGGCGGCGCAATCGGTGCGGACATTTATTGCGACCGTAGCGGCATTCACGCCCGCACTATCGGTGACTGCGCCAAAATTCTTGACGCGCTCAAGGACCCGGTCAAAGGCTATTACGACCCGCGCGACCCTTACACGACCGTGCCGCGTTCGTCGGTGTTGAGCACGCCCTATGCGAGCCATGCGGTCATGGCCGGCGAGCCTCGTGCGCTTAAGGGCATACGTCTCGGGGTCATCCGGGAATCCATGGTGATCCCGGCGGGTTCCAAGACCGAAGAGCCGATCGTCACGGCTGCGGTGAAGGAAATAAAGACGATGCTCGGCGATCGGTTGGGTGCGACGCTGGTGGAATCCTCCGATCCGCTATGGATGCGAGATCCGGAGGTCGAACTCATGAAAACCGATTTCCGCCGTGCGCTGGCGCGGCTGGTGCCGGTGTTCATGCCCAATCTGCTGTTCAGGCTGGGACGGGACGGTCAACCCATCTTCAAGGAGTTTGCCGTTGCCATCGTGCCGACCGAGTTCATGGCTGGAAAAGTGTTCGGCAGCGGCGCCATGAAACCGATCGACTATTGCATCGAGATGGCGGAGGGCCGGATCGCGCCGCCGTCCAACCTCGACCTCGCCACCATCCAACAGCAGGAGTTGGCGATGGCGTTCCGGTTCCATATTCCGCAGTATCTGAGCCGTCGCGCGGCGGACTGGAAGCGGCTCGGCTTCACCGAAACGCTCGTCGATTTTCCTGCGCTCAATGCGCGATCCAAGTTCTGGGGCGACGATCAGCGCGCGGCCTTCAAGAACTGGGAAGAGGTCGCCGACATGCGCAATCCGCTGGGTGGTCGCCAGGGCGTGGATGAGCGCATCATGCTGCGCGAATTGCTGCGCCGGGTCGATATGATGGTGATCCTGGAGAACAAGCTGGATGCGCTGGTGCGCCTGCATACTCCGTGGCCGCCGGGACTGATCGGCGGGGCGTACCAGTACAACATCGTGAGTAACTTAAGCCCAGAATCGCTAACTGGGCCGAACGCGGGTCTGACCGAGGTGCTGATCCCGGCGGGCTATGTCACTACTGTTTACGACCCGGTCTATTCGCTCAGCAAGGACGGCGCTCGCTACGTCTCGACCCCGTCCCACACGCCGACGGCGATTCCCAAGCCCGGGTTGCCATTTTCGCTGGTGTTTCGCGTCGAGCCGGGCAAGGAGGATGTACTCCTCAAGATTGCCTCGGCATATGAAGCAGCCTCCAAGCGAAGGATTCCACCGCCCGCGTTCGGCCCGCTGCCGGTAAAATCGTATGCAGGCGCAGTCTAAGCCGATGGTCGCAATAGCATGGCCGGCGTCATTGCGACCATGCTGCATCAACGTGCGGGTTATTCTGAACCGGCGAACAGCTTATCGATTGCTATCCTGCCGCCAGTCCGAAGGTATGGGGCCGATCAATGCCACGAAAAGATAAGCCAGCTGACAGCGCCCCAAGGTGTAAAAAATACCTGACCGTCATTCCCGTGGTCGCCGCGATTGCAACCGGAATATTGTTCGGCGCATGCACGGATGTAAACGCAGCCACGGCTGTGCCATTCGGGCCAAATCTCGCTGCCAACGGGTGGCAGTTGATCACATTTCCGCGCCGCACGCCGGCACGCTTCACTGCTCAAGGTCCAGATACGCTATCGATTAATGCCGATAGCGCCGTGGCCGTATTGTGGCGCCAGATGAGGCCAGCCGAGGACAATCCGGCGACCGCACAATGGCGTTGGCGCGTTGACGCGAGCGTGGGTCCGACAGACCTCTCACGAAAGGGCGGCGACGATAGGGCGCTGGCGGTCTACTTCGTTTTCTCCGAAGCGGTCGAGCGGTCTACATCTATTGATCTAAGTAGCATGATGCGCTCGGGCCAAGCGCATTTTCTAATATATGTTTGGGGTGGAAGCGCACCCAAGGGTCAATTCCTGCCGTCGCCGTATCTCGGCGAGAATGCGCGGACAATCGTACTGAAATCGGCCAGGGATACGATCGGGAGTTGGGAATCTGAGCGTGTCGACTTGAGAGCAGACTATCGTAAAGCCTTCGGTGCGGCCGCTCCTGCGCTCGTTGCGGTGGCGATTTCATCGGATTCTGACGATACCTCCGGCCGAAATGCCGCCGTGATCTCCGACCTGGTTGTGAACCCGCTCGGCAAAGTCGATAGAAAGTGAGCGAAAATTGTTGGAGTGCCCGCGAGCGGAAAAATGAGTTGTTTCCGGCCTCACCTATGCTGCCGTGCATTAAAAGAAGGAGCTGCCGATGAAGGCCGAGATCGTCAAATCCGATATTCCACAGCCGCTCGCGAATTACACGGAAGCCTTCAAGCTCGGTGGGCTGGTATTCGCGGCTGGCCAGTTGCCGACCGATTTCAAGGTCGGCATTCCGCCGGAGGCGCGTACCGATCCGAACTATCCGTATTACGGCTCGGACATCAAGAGACGCACCCACTACATCATGAAGAACCTGAAGAAGACCTTCGAAGCGGCGGGCAGTTCGCTCGACCACATCGTGAAGGCGCAGGTCTTCCTCGAGGACCTCAGGCATTTCAGCGCCTTCGACGAAGTCTGGAAGGAATACTTTAAAACGCCGCCCGCTCGCACGACGGTCGGCACGACCGGGCTGCTGGTGAAGGATGCGATGATCGAGATCGACCTCATCGGCTATGTGCCGGGTGAGGTGAAGTGCACCGCCGTCAAATCCGACATTCCGCAACCGCTCGCGAATTACACGGAAGCCTTCAAGCTGGGTGGGCTGGTATTCGCGGCTGGCCAGTTGCCGACCGATTTCAAGGTCGGCATTCCGCCGGAGGCGCGCACCGATCCGAACTATCCGTATTACGGCTCGGACATCAAGAGACGCACCCACTACATCATGAAGAATCTGAAGAAGACCTTCGAAGCGGCGGGCAGTTCGCTCGACCACATCGTGAAGGCGCAGGTCTTCCTGGAGGACCTCAGGCAGTTCAGCGCCTTCGACGAAGTCTGGAAGGAATACTTCAAAACGCCGCCCGCCCGCACGACGGTCGGCACGACCGGGCTGCTGGTGAAGGACGCGATGATCGAGATCGACCTCATCGGCTACGTCCCTGGCGAACTCAAATGTACGGCGATCAAGTCGGACAATCCGCAACCGCTCGCGAATTACACGGAGGCCTATCGCGTCGGGGATTTCGTATTTGCGGCTGGCCAGTTGCCGACCGATTTCAAGGTCGGCATTCCGCCGGAAGCGCGCACCGATCCGAACTACCCGTATTACGGCTCGGACATCAAGAGACGCACCCACTACATCATGAAAAGTCTGAAGAAGACCTTCGAGGCGGCGGGCAGTTCGCTCGACCACATCGTCAAAGCGCAGGTCTTCCTCGAGGACCTCAACCACTTCAGCGCCTTCGACGAGGTCTGGAAGCAATATTTCAAGATAGCACCGGCGCGCACGACTGTCGGCACGACCGGGTTGTTGGTGAAGGACGCGATGATCGAGATCGATTTGATCGGTTATGTGGGATAGGCGCCATGCGAAAGGCAAGTGCTCGGTAAATGCTGATCGGGCGAATACTATATGAGACGGCCCGGCGCTGGCCGGACAACTTAAAGGACATGGAGTGACCGATGGCGAAATTCCTGGTTCTGGCTCGACCCAACAAGCCAATTCCTGAAAAAGCGAACATTCAAGGTGCGCGCGAGAAGTGGAAGGAGCTGCGCCGGCAAGGTAAGGCCGAGGTCTACGAGATCATCGAGGACAACGGCGCCGGCTTTGTCGTCTTCCTCGATGTCGCCGATCACGATGAACTCATGTTGATCCTGTTCTCGAATCCGATCGGTAATTGGGGCGACTACCAGGTCTTTCCGCTCGGAACGCTCGAGGGGGAGATGGCCGCGATGAGAGCTGCTGGAATGATTTGAACCTGCAAAAGCGGAGAAATCCTATGGGAAAATTTTTGGTGATCAATCGGCCGCCGACGCATCAGACCAGACGCGGCTCCGTGTCAAAGTGCGTCAACCACTTCGTCGACATGAACATGACGGGCAAAGCGCGTGTCTACCCGATTGCAGGCCTGAAAGGTTACGCGACGCTCGTCGACGTGAAGAGCCACGAAGAACTCAAGTTGGTCCTGAGCGGAAACGACATGGGCAACATCGAGAAGTACACGGTTATCGCGCTTGGCGAGTTGAAAGACTGAATTCAGGGGGACCGGTTTATGGCTGTCTTGGTGGAGTTTGAGGGTAAAAAGCCGCGTATCGCCGCAAGCGCATTCATCGCCCCGACCGCGGTGTTGCTGGGTGACGTCGAGGTCGGGGAAAACGCGAGCATCTGGTTCGGCGCGGTGTTGCGTGGCGATCTCGCTCCCATCCGCATTGGACCCGGCTGCAACGTGCAGGACAATGTCGTCATTCATTCCGAAACGGAGCAGGGCACCGTGCTCGAAGAGCGCGTCACCGTTGGGCACGGCGCAATTCTGCACGACTGCTGGATTGGGAAGGACACGTTGATTGGTATGGGCGCTATTCTGCTTGACCGCTCGCGCATCGGAGCGGGTTGCCTGGTCGGCGCAGGCAGCGTGGTGAAGGAGCGTTTCGAGGTGCCGGACGGCATGCTCGCGGTCGGCAATCCGGCCACGAACAAGAAAAAACTTGAAGGCAATGCCGCGGAATGGGTCGCACGCGGTGCTGACGATTATCTGCATCTCATCAAGAGGTATGCAGGCCACTACCGGGTGCTTTCGTAAGCCCGCCATGGTGCAAGAAACGAAGCAATCGGATCGCTCAATAGTGCACCTTGAAGGCACGCCGTTTCAGCAATCGCGCGCATTCTCCCCCGCGATCATTACGCAAGGCGGAAAAATTGTTTGGTTGGCAGGCCAAACCGCAACAGCGGATATCCACGGGAAGTCGATCGCTCACGACTTTGAGGCTCAGGCAAGAACCTGTTTCGCGCTCATCGATCAGACTCTAAGAAGAGCCGGTGGGACGTTAGCGGATCTCGTGACCATGACGGTCTCAATCAATGATCCGCGCTACGGGGATCAGTTTATCAAGCTACGGCACGAGCTTTTCCCCGATGGTAAGTATCCCTGCAGCGCTCTGATCACCGTATCCAATTTTGCGCATCCCGGCATACTGATTGAATTCAAGCGGTCGCAGTGATCTAAGCAATCACAGCGCACGGGCGCGTTCGCGCAACACGAATTTCTGGATTTTCCCGGTCGCCGTCATCGGGAGCGGGCCGAAAACGACTGATTTCGGCGCCTTGAACCGTGCGAGATGATCGCGGCAGAAGGCAATGATCTCATCGGCAGTCGCATTTGTCCCCGGCTTGAGCTGGACGAAAGCACACGGAGTCTCGCCCCATTTCTGATCGGGCCGCGCGACGACAGCCGCAAACTGCACCGCCGGATGCTTGTAGAGCGCAATCTCGACCTCAACACTCGAAATGTTCTCGCCGCCTGAGATGATGATGTCCTTGGCGCGATCTTTAATTTCGACATAACCGTCGGGATGCTCGACCGCCAGATCGCCCGTATGCATCCAGCCGTTGCGAAATGTGTCGGCAGTGGCCTTGGGCTCCTTCAGATAACCGAGCATCACCGTATTGCCGCGCACCATGATCTCGCCGATGGTTTTGCCATCGCGCGGCACCGGTTTGAGACTCTTTGGATCGGCCACCATGTGGCCCTCCACCACCGGATAGCGAACGCCCTGGCGCGCGGTGAGTGCCGCGCGTTCCTCGAGCGGCAGCTTCTCCCATCCGTCCTGCGGCACGCATAATGTGGACGGACCCTGCAATTCGGTCATGCCGTAAATGTGGGTGACGCGGAAACCAAGCTCTTCCATGCCCTTGATCACCTTGGCCGGCGGCGGCGAACCGCCGGTCTGGATATCGACGACATGGTCGAACTTGCGGCGCTGCTCGGCTGGCGCCGAGACCAGCATGTTGAGCACTGTCGGTGCTCCGCACATATGCGTCACGCCATGTTCCACGACCATGGAGAAGATCAGCGCCGGATCGACCCTGCGAAGGCAGACATGGGTGCCGCCCATCGCGACCACCGACCACGGGAAACACCAGCCGTTGCAGTGGAACATCGGCAAGGTCCAGAGATAGACCGGCTTCGGCGGCAATGGCCAGGCCATGATATTGCCGACGGATTCGAGAAACGTGCCGCGATGGTGATAGACCACGCCCTTCGGATTTCCGGTTGTGCCGGAGGTGTAGTTGAGCGCAATGGCGCTGCTCTCCTCGGCCGGTGGTGTCCATGCAAAGTTCGGGTCGCCCTTGGCAATAAAATCTTCGTACTCGATTTTTCCGAGTCGTTCGCCGGGGCCTGAATAAACCGCATCATCGACGTCGATGACCAGCGGGCGCTTTTTCAGCTTCGTCAGAGCGGGGCCGACCTGCGCGGCGAATTCGCGGTCGGTGATCAATGCCTTGGCCTCACCATGTTGCAGGATATAGGCGACGGTCGCGGCATCCAGGCGCGTGTTGATGGTGTTGAGCACGGCGCCGAGCATCGGCACGCCGTAATGTGCCTCGACCATTGCCGGCACGTTGGGAAGCATCACAGAAACGGTCTCACCCGGACGGATGCCGGCGCGCGCCAGCGCCGAGGCCAGCTGCCGGGCTCGGTTGTAGAATTGGCGATAGGTGTAGCGGCGCGCACCGTGGATCACGGCGATACGCTCAGGATGAATCTCGGCCGAGCGGGGCAGGAACGACACGGGGGTGAGAGACGCGAAATTCGCCTCGTTCGGTCGCAAGACGGCAAATGCCCCGCCGGCCGGTCGGCGGATATCGGCCTTCTTCGCCTTGCGGAGAACCTTGCCCGGTTTCTTGGCAACTTTCGGCTTGGCCATTTTTTCCTCCCGTGGCGTTTCCGGCCGCGGACGGCGAATTGTCGCGACGGGCGCGCTCGTTCAAGCATAGTACGACGGTAAGCCGAACTGAATTGTCCCGGCGGTGACTATTTAGGTCCAGCGCGATTGCGGTTCACTTCCATGCCCAACTCCTCGATGACCGGAATGGCGATCACTCCGCCGACTCTTACGCATGGGATGCATCTCAAAAAAGCCGATCAAATAACGCACAACTCAATGCTGCGGTGCGGCAGAATGCTTTCACCGAAGTTGATCGGAAGAATTACAGGCAAATGCGTTGCCCACCGCGCCAGATCCCCCGGCCGCAAGGTGAGTATCTGTTTATCCCCCGCTTTGGCATGCTATGGTGATGCATCAGAAGAAGCGAAAATCGCCCGATATTTTAGGGAGGAACCCCATGAGAAACCTGACTGTCGCGTTTGCCGCCCTGCTTGCCGGCATGACGCTTTCCGTCTCTGAGGACGCGTTCGCCCAGGAGCGCACCGTTAAAATCACCGGCTTCGGCGCCAAGTCCGGCGTCGTTCGCGTCTTCGGCATCAACAGCGAGGCGGCGATGAAGGCCGGCGCCGAGGAGATCAACAAGACCGGTGGCGTCACACTAGGTGATGGCACCAAGGCCAAACTCACCGTTGAATTTCTCGACGACCGCTGCAACGCCGAGGAAGGCATTTCCGTCGTGCGCCGCATTGCATCCACCGATGCCTTTGTCGCGGTCGGACCGACTTGCTCGAACGTGGCCGAATCGCTGTTCGGCATTCTGCAAAAGAAGGCGGGCGATGCGACCGATAGCGGGCTGCAATTCCCCATCATAGCTGACGTCGCAGCCAAGGGCGGACTTGCGAAAATCTCCGAATGGTCATTCCGCAACGTCCCGAGCGAATTCGAGATGTACAAGTCTCTGTTCGCGTGGGTCAAATCGCAGCATCCGAACCTGAAGACCATTTATGGCGGCGTCGAGAAAGACTTCGCACATTCGAACGCCACTTTTGGCGTCATGAAGAGCCAGGCTGAGACAAACGGCTTCCAGATCGCCGGGTCGGCGGAATGGCTGCTCAACGATACGACCTTCTCGACGCAAGTTCGCGAGATGAAGCGTGCCAATGCCGACATCGTCGCGATTTCGGCGCACCCTTTCACGACCTGCGGCGTGCTCAAGGAAATGGAACGCCAAGGCGTGAAGCCGAAGCTCCTCATCGGCCTTACCAGTTCGTCCAGCATCGAGACGCTGCAAGGCTGCGCCAAGCAGGCGGAAGGCATCATCATTCCGACAAGCTTCGCGCCGGTGACCCCGGAGGCCAAGAAAGCGGCTGAAAGCGTCGCCAAATTCGGCGGCAGCGCCGATCTCCACAGCGCCGCAGCCTACGAGATCATGTTCATTCTGAAGGACGTGATCCAGCAGCAGAAGATCATGGCAAAGCCCGACACCGTCCAAGCCGATCGCGTCAAAATGCGTCAAGGTCTGGCGGGGTTGAAGGAGACGATGGGGCTTCTGGGCAAGGTCGGGCGCACGGCCGATCGTGAAGCGATCAAGCCCTTCCTCTATGTCCACGCCAAGGGTGGAAGCTGGCAGGTTCTGCACAAGCCTTCGTCCTGACGGGTAGAAGCATCGCGGCGGACCGCATCGACGGTCCGCCGCTTTGCTGTCATTCGTATTGATCAATACCGGCCATTGACGTGGACCTTCTCGACCTGATCGACGCTGTGCAATCGGTCGCCGACGGCGTGCTGTTCGGCGCGACCTATGCATTGCTGGGAATTGGCTTCACGCTCATTTTCGGCGTGATGCATAAGCTCAACCTGTCCTATGCCGCTGCCTCGATCGGAGCCGCCTATGCGAGCCTGCTCATTCTCGCCGGCATCGAGGCGCCCGCCATCTTTGTATTCCTGATGGCGGCGGTGGCCGGTGGTGTCATCGGCGGCCTCGTTTATCTCATCGCCTTCAAGTTCATTCCGCTCGCCAATCCGCTCGCGACCTTGATGTCTACCGTCGGCTTGCTGCTGCTGATCGATGAGATCATCGTGCATTCGACGGCCGGGGTTCCGCTCAATTATCCGGCGCTGTTTTCCGATGTGATCATCCCGATGGGGCCGTTCAACCTGCGCGGCGATCTGATATTTGTCTTCGCCCTCGGCTGCGTGTGCATGGTCGTGCTGTTGCTATTGCTCTACCGGACCAAGCTCGGCCTTGCCACGCGCGCCGTATCGCAGCAGCCGATAGCGTCGGAACTCTGCGGCATCAGCATCACCCACGTGAACGTTCTTACATTCGTCCTTACCGGCGTGGTCGGCGGCATCGCCGGAGCGATGACGGGGGCCGCTATCGGCATGCTGTCGCCGCTGCTTTCGTTGCCTTTGACCGTCAAGGGGCTGATCGTGACCGTGATCGGAGGGCTCGGCAGCATCCCGGGCGCGATCATCGCCGGTCTCGTCGTCGGAGGTCTTGAGAATTTTTTCCAGTTCTTCCGCGGCGTATCGGAGCGCGATCTATACATCATGCTGCTGCTGTTCGCTTTCCTCATATTCCGGCCCGGCGGAATTTTTCCGACGACGGCCGGGCGCGACTGACGGAGAGAGCACAACCCGATGGATTTCTATTTCGGGCTGATCCAGATCATCGGCGTTCACACCCTGCTCGGGTTGTCGGCCTATTGCGTGCTGCTCACCGGGCAGGTGAGTCTCGCACAGGCCGGTTTTTTCGCGATCGGCGCCTACGTCGCCGGTATGCTCACGGTGATCGCGCAATGGCCGCTGGTCCCCGCTCTCGGCGTTTCCGCTCTGGTCGCCGGCGCAACGGCCTGTGCGGTCGGTTTCCCGGCCTTGCGCGTGAAAGGGCTGATGCTGGTGGTTGCCACGGTCGCCTTCGGCGAGGCCGTGCGTCTGTTCTTCTTCAATTTCACCTATCAGGTGCAGGCCGGAAATATCCGGCTCGGGCCGCATGGCGGGGAGGGCTTCCGGCAGATCCGCTACTTTCCGGAGAATGGCTGGACGACGCTCGACGTCATGCTGTTCATCTGGGCGGTGGTTGCCCTGGTGATGGCCGGCTTGTGGTGGCTGAACCGTTCACGCGCCGGCGCGGTGCTTCGCGCGGTCGGCGAGGACGAGCTAGCCGCACAAAGCACCGGGATCAACATTACCGCCGTGAAGATTTCCGCGATGACCGTCGGTGGCGTCATCGCCGGCATCGGCGGTGGAATTTTCGCGCATTACACGACACATATCGAGCATGTGCAGTTCGGGGTGGTGCTGGCAACCTTCGCCATCGCCTATCCGATCCTCGGCGGTCTCTCCAACGTGTTCGGCACGCTGCTCGCCGTCATCTTCATTCAAGGCTTCCTGATTGAGGGCCTTCGCTTCATGGGCGATTGGCGAAACCTGCTGTTCGGGGGACTGATCGTGCTCGCGATGAATGTGCGCCCACGCGGCTTGCTCGATGCCGGTGCAATGCTTGCCCTCAAGCGGCTGTTCTTTTCCCGCAAGGAACGGTCCGATGCTTGATCTGCAGGCCGTCAGCAAGCATTTCGGAGGCGTTCGTGCGGTCGACGGCGTCGATTTGACCGTCGCGCGCGGCCAAATCCTCGGCCTCATTGGCCCCAACGGCTCGGGCAAGAGCACGATCGTCAATCTTATATGCGGTTTATTCCCGTTGACCTCCGGCCGCATCGTCTACAATGGCGCCGATATCGCAGATCTGCCGCCGCATGCGCGCGTGACGATGGGAATTGCGCGAACGTTCCAGAACATTCGCCTGTTCGGACAATTAACCGTCTGGCAAAACCTTTGGGTTGCGCAGAATTCCAGCGAGCAGCGCAAGCAGAATTTTCTTAAACGCTGGCTGGGCGGCTCGCGAAGCGCGCGCGAGGAGATCGACCGGACTCTCGAATTTTTCGATCTTGCGCACAAGCGCGACGAGCTGGCCGGCAATTTGGCATTCGGCGAGCAGCGCCGGCTCGAGTTTGCCCGCGCGCTTTCCGCCAAGCCCGCTTTGCTGCTGCTCGACGAGCCGGCGGCCGGCATGAACGCGGAGGAAATAGACCAACTCGACGGCAGAATCCGCAGGATGCGCCAGGACGGCATCACCGTTCTGCTGATTGAACACCATGTCGAATTGGTCATGTCGGTGGCGGACCGCATTGCGGTGCTAAATTTCGGACAGAAGATCGCGGAAGGCACGCCCGCCGCCGTTCAAGCCAACCCCGTGGTGCGCGAGGCCTATCTCGGCACCGCCGCGGCCGCCTGAGGAATACGATGCTTGACGTATCCGACCTCGTCACCGCCTACGGCAAGATCGAAGCTCTGAAAGGCGTGTCGCTGCACGTCGAGTCAGAAAAGATCACCTGCCTCTTGGGACCCAACGGTGCTGGCAAGACCACCCTGATGATGACGATTGCCGGCATCCTGCAGCCGCGCCGCGGCTCGATTCGGCTCGGCGGCACCGAGCTGGTGGGATTGTCGCCGGCCCGGATCGTCGCGCGCGGTGTTGCACTGGTGCCGGAAAATCGGTTGGTTTTTCCGCAGATGAGCGTGCTCGAAAATCTTCTCGCTGGCGCTTATCAGCGCAGCGACAAGGCCGAGATAAATGTTGATGTCGAGCGTATGTATACCCGCTTTCCACATTTGCGCGAACGGCATCAGCAATTGGCCGGCACTCTCTCCGGCGGCGAACAGCAGATGCTCGCGGTGGCCCGCGCACTCATGTCGCGCCCGCGCGTCCTGCTCATGGATGAGCCGTCTCTTGGGCTTGCGCCCCTCGTCGTCGCGGAGATATTCAGCATCATCAGCGAGCTCAATCGCGACGGCACCACCATTTTTCTGGTCGAGCAAAACGCGCACATGGCGTTGCAGGTGGCGCATCAATTTTTCCTGATGGAGCAGGGGCGCATCACCTTCAAGGGGACGCCCGGCCAACTGGCCGAAGATGAAGTGATCCAGCGCGCCTATCTGGGGACCCGCCGCACAGCCGGCTGACTTGAACCACAGCAGAGGCCGATGGTCGACTTTTTTCAGAACACCATCGATGGCGTGATGATCGGCTCGTCCTATGGGCTGCTCGCGCTCGGCTTCACCGTGATCTTCGGCGTGATGCGCCGGCTTAATCTGTCCTACGGTCCCTCCATCATGATCGGCGGCTATCTCGGGACCGTTCTCTACCTGAATCACGGCGCCGGTCCGCTCGTGGTTGCAGGCGCCGTGGTTCTCGGCGCCGCGATCGCCGGGGTCTATGTCGAGCGCCTCTGTTTCGCGCCGATGAAAGCCGGCGCCGGCATCGCGTCGATGGTGTCGAGCTTCGCGATCTGGATGCAACTCGAACAGGCGGCGATCCTGGTCTTGCCCCGTCACACCTATCCTTTTCCGCCGCTCGCGACCGGCGCGACGCTCGAATTCGGGCCGTTCTTCGTGCGGATCGATCATCTCATCATGCTGGTCTGCGCGCTCGGATTGGCGGCAGCCGTACAGGTCACGCTCTATCGCACCCGTTTCGGCCTCGCGTTGCGCGCCATCATCGGCCATCCGGTCGCCGCGCACCTGGTCGGCATCAACGTGCGGAGAGCCATGCTGCTGGCCTTCGCCGCCGCGTCGGCGATCGGCGGCGTTGCCGGCTTTCTCGTGCTCGCAGTCGATCAGCAGGTCACGCCGATGTTCGGGATGTGGGCCACGCTGAAGGGCCTGATCGCCATGATGATCGGCGGGCTCGGATCGGTCCCCGGCGCGGTGGTGGGCGGACTTCTGCTCGGCGTCATTGAGACGCACAGCCAATGGTATTTCGGGCCGCAGTTTCGCGATCTGATCGCCTATGTGGTGCTGTTCGCTTTTCTTGTCGCACGTCCAGGCGGTTTGTTCGGCCGCGCACCTTCACCCGACATTACCACGCCGCAGAAGGCTTGACCGATGGACGATTATCTCATCGGCGTATTATCCAATATCGGCGTCATCTCGTTCATTGCGCTGTCCGCCTATCTGCTGCTGCTGACGGGCGAGATTTCATTCGGCCAGCAGGCTTTCTTTGCGATCGGCGCTTATGCGGCGGGGATCGCGACCGCCTTGTGGGGCTGGCCATTGGCGCTTGCTCTGGTATGGGGCGCGGCGATTGGCGGCGCTGCGGCGGTGCTGGTCGGCATACCGACCTTGCGGCTGCATGGTCTTTATTTTGCGATCGCGACGCTCGCTTTCGCGGAGATGGTGCGGATCCTGTTCGAATTGTTCCGCTACCAGATCACGATCGACGGCGAACTGGTCGGACCCGATGGCGCCGATGGTTTCCGCAATATCCGCTATATTTTCGACAATAACATTGATGCCTTTCAATTCCTGCTGCTGATCTATGCGCTGCTCGCAGTCGTATTATTGGGATTCGTGCTGCTCGAACGTTCGCGTCTCGGCGTGATTTTCCGCATGATCGGCGAGGACGAGACCCTCGCCGGACTGCAAGGCGTCTCCATCGCTCACCACAAGGTGCTGGCCGCCGGCATCTCCGGCGCACTCGCCGGGATCGGCGGCGGGCTCTACGCGCATCTGACGACCTACGTCGAGCCGCGCATTTTCGACGTGATGCTCGGCGTTCATAGCCTTGCCTATGGCTTGATCGGCGGCCTTGGCACTGCGCTTGGTCCGCTGCTGGGCGTGCTGATCGATATCGGCGTTCTGGAATCGATCAGAGCATTGTCCGGGTATCGCATGATCATTTTTGGCGGTCTCGTTGCGCTATTGTTGATCGTGCGCCCACGGGGCCTGCTCGACGAGAATGTGGTGCACAAGATCGGCCGCTTCTGGCGCCGGATATCTCCGTGGGCGCGGCGGCCGGGCTTGAATACGGGTAACAGAAACAATCTCACGGGAGGACGGCCATGAGGTCGATAATTTGTACAGCGGCAGCGATCGCGATGCTTGCGCTCTGCGGCCTCGAAGGGGCACACGCGCAAGTTCGCGCCAAAGCCGGCGTTACCTGCAAGCCCGGCACCGAGAAGCTGCAATATGACTGCATCATCAAACTTGCCAATTCCAAAACGAACGAGCCGCTGTCCGGCCTGACCCTGACGGTCGGAGCGGATATGCCATCGATGCCGGCGGCGCATAATGTCAGGCCTGTCGGGGCGGCGGAAGATCAGGAGAAAGGAACCTACAAGGCGCGCATCGTTCTGGAGATGTACGGCGATTGGGCGCTGCGGCTGGATTTGTCCGGCCCGGTGCGCGATCGCGTGGTCAAGAGGCTGCGTTTCGAACGCGACCGCGTGGGCGAGACGACGCCGGCACGGGCGCCTGGGCGGCATCGGCACTAGAACACGATAACGTCGTCTGCGATCCGCGCCGCGGCGGCGATGAGCATTTCGTCCGTTCGTGCCGGTCCGATCAATGAAATGCCCAGAGGGCAGCCGGCAAAACTGGCAAGTGGCAGAGTCATCTGCGGCAATCGCGCGAGGCCGGCGATGCAGAGCAGGTTCATGGCGCGGCCGCGAAAGTCCTCAAGTTCCGCGATTGGCGTCTCGACCAACGGTGCAATGCCGGGAACCGTCGGCAGTACGAGGATCGTCCGATCCTCCAGGAGCGCAGCCATCCGCTTTGCGATCTCCGCCCGTGCCGCTTCGGCCCTTGTCACGTCGGCAGGAGCAAGCGCGGATGCTGCTTGCAGCCGCTCCTTGATGCCGGGCCCGAGCTTGGGATCGGTGCGCCTGATCCATTCGCCATGCTCACGCCAGATCTCGGCGAACTGGATGATGCGGAATGTCTCGAACCATTGCCGCAAGCCTTCGGCGGAAACCGTAACCGGACGCGGGGCGCCAAACGCCTTGATCGCGCGGTCAAGCGCGCCCTGCAATGCGTCCTTCACGCTGGCATCGACCAGCGCGAATGCATCCTCGGCAATCAACACGCGATCGAAGCTTAATCCTGCCGGCACGTCGGTCAGCAGGACTTTGCCGACCTTCGCGAAGGTCGCCATGTCGGTCGTGAACCAGCCCGCAGTGTCGAAGCTCGCGGCCAGCGGCCGGGCCCCGTCGAGCGAGATGCGCCCGTGCGTCGTGCGCAAGCCGTAAAGTCCGCAGAAGCTTGCCGGCAGCCGCACGGAGCCTCCGGTATCGCTGCCCAAGGCAAAGTTGCATAACCCGCCCGCAACGGCGGAAGCGGAGCCGCTCGATGAGCCGCCGGTGAGGCGCCCTGGCGCGTTGACATTGATCGGGCGACCGTAATGGGCGTTGATGCCGTTGATGCTGAAGGCAAGCTCGTCGGTCTGCGTCTTGCCGATGAGTCTTGCTCCGGCCTGCAGCAAGCGCTCGACCGGCGGAGATGTCTTGGTCGCTATGGGATGCGTCGCCAGCCAATCGGGATTGCCGAATGCGGTTCCGGCTCCGGCGACGTCGTAGATATCCTTGACCCCGAATGTGAGGCCGGCGAGCGGGCCCTTTGCTGCGCCTGCCACCTCGACGTGAGTGTGGCGGCAAAACGCGCCGAGAGTGTCGCTATCGAGTATCGATGTCATGGGCGGCAATGCGCCTGCCTACGCGTTCGTGCGGCGATTGGCTCGGGTTCACGATGGTGCAGTGCGCTCATCAGCCGCAACGGCGGCCCATCGCTGTCAATCGAATCGCGTTAAACTTCATCGGTAAATTCCGCCTCACCCATGAGGAATTTACGGTCTTGCTTGAAAATGTGCGTTAAAAACTGCATCACCGTCCGGATGCGCCGCAGATCGCGCTGTTCGATACGAACAGATACCCAAACTTCCCGCTTGATATTCACTTCGTCGGGTAGCACGCGCGTGAGGCCCTCGATGCCCGCGGCGACAAATGTCGGCAGCAACACGATGCCCACTCCACCGACCGCGGCGCTGCATTGCGCTATGACGCTGTTGCTGTGAAAAACTATTTTTGGCGCGGTTATGACATCGTCCAGCCAGCGGACGGCATCGATCGTCAGCAGATCTTCGATGTACCCGACGAAGACATGATTTGCGAGATCCTTGCGCGTTCGCGGAATTCCGTGCGTCGCCGCGTATAGTTTGGAACAGTGCAGAAACAATGAGAATTCCGCGATAAGATGACTTGCGAGTCCTGGAAGACGCGGGTTGAAGAAGCTTAAAAATATATCCGCTTCCTTGCGCGATAGATCGACCATCTGCGGATTGCTGACCAGTTCGATCTTCAGATTGGGGTCAAACCGGGGGAGAGCAGGAAGACGGCGCGCGATATATCGGCTGGCGATTCCTTCCATGGTGGCGATACGGACGGTTTGTATCGCCTTGCCACTTTCTCTGGTGACTGTATCTTCGAGAGAATTTGCGTGGAGCTCCATCTTCTCCACATGCCGGAGAAGCTCACGCGCTTCCTCGCGCAAGACCACCCCCCGCTGCGTCCGGTCGAGCAGCTTCATCGACAACAGGGATTCAAGTTTTCCAATCCGCCGGCATACGGTGGAGTGATCGAGCTTCAGCCGCTTCGAGGCTCCGTGAACGCTTCCTTGCCGGACGACCTCCAGGAACACCCGCAAGTCATCCCATTTAACAGCGTCCCGATTCATTCGGCATTCTCGCCGCGGCCGGCATCTACGTCTTTCATTTTCATGGACAGAGGATAACGTATCTTTCGTCTATTACAAAGACACACACCACGGTGCAAAAAAACAAGTTTAGTGTGCGCCGACCAATAGTTAGCTTGTACAAAAGGTGTGTGGCTGCGCCAGAGTAAGGGCGGTTACCGCTGGCCGGGGTGAGCAGGGTACTCTACGAAAATGCAGATATTAAATACCGATGTGGCGGTCATCGGCGGTGGTGCAGCCGGCTGCTACGCCGCGCTCAACCTGCACCGCATGGACCTCAAGACGATCGTGATCTGCAAGGGGCTTATCGGCAAGAGCGGTGCTTCTATTTTCGCCGGCAATCTCGTGCTCTCCGGCCGTTCGCTCGGAAATTCCGAGACGCATGCGCGCGACACCGCGGAATTCCTGATTAAATACCACAACCAGTTCCTGATCGATCAGGAATGGGCGAGGCAGTGCGGCCAATGGCTCGAGAAATTCTACTATCCGGAGCTTGAGGAAGCGGGCCTGTATCTACGGCGTGACAACGACGGAAACGTTGTAACGAGTCCGGGTAAGATACGCAGCGTCGCCGCCAACATGCAGGGAAATTCCGGCGTACCGTTCATGGATCTGCGCCGCAAGCAGATCATCAAGGCCGGGATTCCGCGTCTCGAAGAAACCGTCGTGACGTGCCTGCTCTGCCGGCTCGACGGTTCTGTGGGCGGTGTCTTCTGTCTCAACTACATTACCGGCGAATATGTCGTCGTGTTGGCGCGCGCGGTCGTCCTTGCAACCGGATATTCCGACCGCCTGCATACGCGCTCGACCGGAACGCGCGAGATGTCCGGCGACGGCATCGCCATGGCTTGGCGCGTTGGCGCCTCGCTGGTGAATCTGGAGATGCAATGGTGGCACACCAACGATATTGCCTATCCGCCGTCGTGGCAGCGCGTGCAAGTCTATCCCAATCCGATGCTCGGATCGGAGAAGTCGGCGCGCATGGTCAATACGGAGGGCGAGGAATTCTTCAACCAGCAGCAGGACGACCCGCTCGCCTATGGACCATACACCGTCCAGCTCAAGGCGCTCGCGAAGCAGGTGCATGCCGGCAAGGCTCGCTACGAGGGCGGCTATTTCGCCGGCTTCGATAACTGCGATCCGCGCGAAGTCGAGGCCTATACCACCTACGGGAAAAGCTTTCGTCAGCTCGGCCTTCGCTTTCCCGAAGATCTTATCGAGACTGCCGTCACGGCGCATTACCGGCAAGGTGGCGTCGATGTGGATACGCGGACCATGCGCTCGTCGGTTCCCGGCCTCTATGTCGCTGGCGGTCTCGGCGGACACAGCAACGGCCTGATCGGCCTTGCGACCTATGACGGCAAGGTGGTGGCTGACGGCATCGCCAGTGATCTCCCACCGCAACAGACGGGTGCGTTGCCGGAGCAACAAATGGAAGACGAGCGGCGGCGGCTGGAAGGCCTGCTGGTCGCGCGCGCCGATGGAGTGCCGCCGGCGAAGGTGAAAGATATCATTCGCGCGATGATGTGGGAGAAAGCCGGTGTCGAAAAGGACGCCGCGAGCCTGAGATCGGCGCTTGATGACATCGCAAATTTTCGACTCAATCTGCTGCCGCGAATGAGCATGAAACGAACGGCAAAAAGCACAAATTACGAGTGGCTCGATGCCATCGACGCGGTCAACATGATCGATGCCTGCGAACTTATCATTCATTCCTCGCTCGAACGTAAGGAAAGCCGGGGACCTTTCATGCGGCGCGACTTTCCACTGCAGGACAACGACAAATGGCTTGTGGCTAACGTCATGAAGCGGACCGAAAACGGGTTTCGCTTCGAGCAACGTCCATACGAACTGCCGCTGTTCAAGCCGGGCTTTGCCACCGCGAATAATCTTGAGGTCGCGTGGTGAAATACGACTTGGGCCCTGGCCGTAAGATCGAAACAGCCGTTCCGCTCGCGCCGATGGATTTGGAACAGGCGCGGCGGCTCGGCCAAGCCGAATGTCAAGACACGTTGGCGGCGCGCAACACGCGATTGACTGAGGGAGATGTGCTGACGCTGCGAATCAAGCGTTTCGATCCTGAGGGAAGCGCCGGCTACCAAGAATATCGCGCGCCCTATCGCAAGTGGATGCGGGTGCTCGACGCACTCAACTGGGTTGCCGAAAACGATGCGAGCGATCTCGCTTATCGCTGGTTTTGCGGCTCGAAAATGTGCGGCACTTGCGCCGTACGCATGAATGGACGCGAGGTGTTGGCCTGTTGGGAAGCCGTCGAGCCGGAAATGACAATCGAGCCGCTGCGCAATCTGCCCGTCATACGCGATCTCGTGGTCGATCGCGCACCGTTCGAGCGTAAGGTGGCGGAGCTTGAGCCGTGGATCGAACGGCCTTCGCGATATCCGGGGTTCCCCGAGCCGCTCTCCCACCGGGAGATGAAAAATGCATCGAAAGCGCTCGATTGTATCGCATGCATGTGCTGCTATTCCGCTTGTCCCGTCATCGGTCTTGGCGATCTTACGGACTTTGCCGGTCCGGCGCCGCTCGTCCAGTTCGCCCAGACCGCGCTCGATCCGCGGACCGATCAAGAGAAGGTCCGGAAGTCGCTCAAGCTGACCGGAATTTTCAATTGTGTGTCCTGTTATAAATGCGAGGAGGTCTGCCCGGCGAACATCCCGATCGTCAGCATGGTGATCGAGCCGCTCAAGGCGCGTGCGGCTGCGCTCGTCCCCGAAATGGCAAAGCATTCGCTCGCCTTGCGCGCCATTGTCGCCGCGCGCGGACGAGTCGATCCAAGCGCACTTATGTTCCGGGTCCAGGGTCTGCGGGTGCTCGGCAACCTGCCACGTGCTTTGCGCCTGCTATTGCGGGGCAAAATAGACCCGATCAAGACATTATTCAGGAGAACAACGGAAGCCGCCGGAGCGGCAAGCCGAATTCTCCGCAAGCAAGGTCGCGCGCCATGAAGTTTGCCTATTATCCCGGCTGTTCCGCCCGCTCGACATGTGCGGAATTGAATGAGGCTACGCACAATGTTGCTATTCGGCTTGGCCTCGAATTGACGCAACTTGATTCCGCTACATGCACGGGCGCGCGCGAGTTGCGCGCGATCGATCCGGTCGGATTTTACACTCTCAACATTCGCATTCTCGCGCTTGCCGAGCGCGAAGGTTTGCCGCTGATGACGATTTGCAACACCTGCACACTCAATCTCCTCGATGCGCATGCGGCATTCATTTCCGAACCGGAACTCGCCGAAAAGATCAATGAGCGGCTCGCGGAAGAGGGGCTGCGTTACAGCGGGCGAACGCGCATCAGCCATTTTCTGTGGGTGCTCTATGAGGATATCGGGATGGATCGTCTGCGCGAGATGGTGGTCGCGCCGCTCACCGGGCTTACGGTCGCCGCATTCTATGGCTGTCACATCACGCGTCCGCCGGGGCGCTATGGTTTCGTCGATTCGCGCAATAACATCGCGCTGGAACGCCTTGCCGAAATTCTCGGTTGCCGTCCGATCGACTACAGCGGACGCACCGAATGCTGCGGCTTTCACACTGCCGCCCATGACGAACGGGTCGCGATCAAGCTGACGGGTCAGCACATCAAGTCGGCAAAATCGAACGGCGCGAAGGCGATGGTGACGCCGTGCCCGCTTTGCCACACGGTCCTCGACGGATTTCAAAAAGAAATCGAAAAGGACATGGGCGAAAAGCTCGACATGCCGGTGCTTCACTTGCCCCAGCTCGTCGGCCTCGCGCTCGGGCTTACGCCGGAAGAACTGCGGCTCGATCACCATATGGTGAAGGCGCAGGCGATTGCTCCACTGAGCCAAGTATGATGCGTTCGAATTCCTCCTTTGCGGTCGGGTCGCCCGGTGGTTGGATTAAACCGATGAAATATTGGTCATTTTGTCCCGATACGCAATTTCGCACCTGGCGTTGTGTTTTTACAAAAAGGCGGGGATGTCGTCGTATTGACACTCGTGTCATGGCGACCGAACTTGTCATGGCGACCGAAGTTCGGCTGTCGATGTTGCCAATAATCGGTAAAAGTGTGGTGTAGAGTACGATGGACACGCTTCTGCTATTGGCGATGAACGGCTTGATCTGGGGCCTGATCATTGCCTTAATCGCCCTCGGCCTTTCGATCATTTTTGGCCTCCTCGACATCATCAACATCGCGCACGGCGATTTCTTCATGGTCGGCACCGTGCTGGCGTGGTTCACGCTGGAATTGACCGGTAACTTTTGGGTAGCCTTCCTTGCCGTGCCGCTCATCGGCTTCATTCTTGGCGCGCTGATTCAGCGCGCCGTCATCCAGCCCATTCACAACGTTGCGGCGCTGTCCATTGTTGCGACGTTCGGGCTATCGCTGATCTTGCAGGAAGGCGTGCGCATCACCTTTGGAACGACGCCGCGCCGCATCCTGCCGCCGATCCAGAGCACCTTTCACATGTTCGGGATCGACTACGAAATTTACCGGCTGTTTGCCGCGTTAGTTTCGCTCCTCGCCTTGGCGGGATTTTTCATATTCCTACATCGGACCAAGCTCGGCACCTGGATGCGCGCGGTACGTCATGACCGCGAAACAGCGATCGCAATGGGCGTGCCGGCGCAACGCGTCTACGTGCTGACATTCGGCATTGGCTTCGCGCTCGCCGCGCTCGGCGGCGTTGTCGCTGCGCCAATCACGACGGTTGAGTTTCGCACCGGAGTGGACATATTGCCGTTCTGCTTCATGGCCGTGATCATTGGCGGCCTCGGCAATCTTCCCGGGACCGCAGCGGCTGCGGTTCTGCTTGCGTTTCTCGAAGGGATTATCCAGAGCTTCGCCGATCCGACCGTCGCGCGCATTTCCTCGCTCGTATTGATGAGCGCCGTCTTGCTGGTGAGACCGCAGGGCCTGTTTAAAGGATTGACCAAATGATGACGCCCGCCGTCATCGCGCGCGTGATGTTGATCGCATTCGGGGCGTTTCTGGTCGCCGTCCCATGGCTAATTCCGGTCATCCTCAACAAGTTCTGGGTCAGCGTTATCGCGGAGATCATGATCTGGTCGCTGTTCGCCGCCAGCGTCAATTTGCTGTTCGGATATATCGGCCTGTTGTCGTTTGGACAGGCGCTTTATTTCGGGTTTGGGATGTACGGAGTGGCGATCGGCGTGGCTACGCTGGGCCTGTCGTTTTGGCCGGCGTTTGGACTGGGCATCGTCGCCTCCATTGCGATTGCGCTGGTCTCCGGGATTTTCGCGGTGCGCCTGACATGGCATTATTTCGCCATCATCACCGTGGTTTTTTCTCTCATCTTTTATTTTTTCGCGGTATCGGTAAAGCCGCTGACCGGCGGCGACGACGGCATAAATTTCGCCTTGCCGCCGACGTTCTCAATTGGCGGTGTCACGGGAAGCTTCAGCGACGCGAATTTTCAGTACTTCTTCATTCTGGCGACCGTTGCGCTTTGCTTTTTCCTCATGCATCGCGTGATCCGAAGCCCACTGGGTAAAGCGTTCGTGGCGATTCGCGACAATGATGTTCGGGCCGCGCTGATCGGCCTCAACGTCTATCAGCTTCGGCTGATCGCGTTCGTGATGGCGGGATTTCTCGCCGGCGTCGCCGGCGCGTTGTTTGCTTTCTTCGGCCGTTATGCATCCGCGTCGTACATGTTCTACCACGTGTCGGGTGAGGCGGTGGTGTGGGCCATCGTCGGCGGCGCCGGCACATTGTTCGGGCCGGTGGTGGGAACAACTTTGTTCATCGTGATCCGCGAAATCGTATCGACCCACTGGGAGCACCATGCATTCATCGTTGGCGCCGTTGCGATCCTGGTCGTGATCTTCGCGCCCAAGGGCCTGGTCGGCTTGTGGAATGCCGAGCTCGCGCGCTGGAGCGAGCGCACGAATGATGCCTCGGTCAAAACAAAACTGCGGACCGAGCCATGACCGAAGCGGTGCTGCGAACCGAGAATTTGACCAAGAGATTTGGTGGGTTGACTGCCGTCGATAACCTCAGCTTGAACCTACCCGGCCGCCGCCTGCATGCAATCATCGGCCCGAACGGCGCGGGAAAGACCACGTTTTTCAATCTCGTCTCGGGCTTGCTTGCCGCCGACAGTGGGCGCGTATTCTTTCAAGGACGCGACATTACCGGACTTAAGCCGCATGAGGTCAGCCGGCTCGGCATCAAGAGAACGATGCAGATCAAAAGCGTGTTTCCGCAGCTCAGTGTCGCAGAAAACCTCTGGGTCACACGGCATGCCACAAAAAGAGTTCTGCACCCCTTCCGCGCAGCCTCTAGCGATCTTGAGACGCGCGAACGCGTCGAGCACACCCTCGAGCAGATTGGACTGACGGCGCTCGCCCAGCGTCCGGCGGGGACGCTCTCTTACGGCGATGTCGCGTTGCTCGAGATCGGAATGGCGGTGATTTCTGAGCCGCGGTTATTGTTGCTCGACGAACCGACCTGCGGCATGAGCCCGGCCGAGACCGAGCGCGCGGTCGCTAAGATCAAGCAATTGGCGCGCACGATCGATATCGTCATCATCGAACATGACATGAGCGTGGTGTTTGAGATCGCAGACGACATCACCGTGATGGCGCAGGGTGGAATCCTCGCCTCCGGCAACCCTGACGAAATTTCCGGCGACGAGCGCGTACGCGAAGCCTATCTCGGCCGCCCGGAAGACGAGGACTATGTCGAGGAGGCAATTCATGCTTAGCCTCCGGGACGTCCACGTCCACATCGGCAAGCTTCATATCTTGCAAGGCGTAAACCTGGAAGTGAAGCCCGGTGAGAGCGCCGCATTGCTCGGCCGGAACGGCGTGGGCAAGACGACGACGCTACGCGCGATCATGGGTCTTGCACCGCGCAGCCGCGGGGCCATTGAATTCGAGAGCATCGATCTCGCAAGTTGCCCCGCCCATGAGGTTCCGCGCAAGGGCATAGGCTATGTCCCGCAAGGTCGGGGAATTTTTCCCAACCTGACAGTGCTGGAGAATCTCAATATCGGGTTGCCGGGCCAACGCGATAGCGAACGCGAGGACTACGTATTCGCCTGTTTCCCGCGCCTTAAAGAGCGGCTCAAGCAATCGGGTAACACGCTCTCCGGCGGTGAACAGCAGATGCTTGCGATCGCGCGCTGCCTGATGATGCGGCCCAAGCTGATCATTCTCGACGAACCGACGGAAGGAATAATGCCCAAGCTGGTCTCGCAGATCCGGCGAGAGATTCACCGTATCAACCAGACTGGCGTGTCGGTACTCCTGGTTGAGCAGAACGTCGAGACCGCGCTTAAGCTCTGTCCGCGCGTGTTTTTGATGGAGAAAGGCACCATTGTCTATTCGGGCGCCTCGCATGAACTGAAATCGCAGCCCGAAATCGTGCATCGTTACCTCGGACTAACTCAGTAAAGTCACATCAAACAGGGAGACACGACCATGGCAAAGAAGCATTCACGCCGTAGCTTCCTCCAATGCGCCCTGGCGGGGGGCGCGGCAGCCGGTACCGCCAATCTGACACTCATGAAGGACCTCTACGCGCAGGCGTCAGGCCCAATCGTGATCGGACACCATTGCGATCTGACAGGTGTGTTCACATCCTGGGGTTACTGGCATGACAAGGCTGCAAAGATCGCTGTTGACCTCATCAACAAAGGCGGCGGTATCGCCGGCCGCAAGATTGAGCTTGCGACTGAAGACACCGAATCCAACCCCGCCACCGGCGCCCGCAAGCTACGCAACCTCATTCAGCGCAGCAACGCCGAATTCATAGTGGGGTCGGTGCATTCCGGCATCATGCTGGCCGCCTTGCCGATCTCAAGCGAACTCAAGACGATCTACTTCTCGACTGGCGAATCGAGCGACGTGACCGGTTCCAAGGGCACCCGATACAGCTTCCGGACCGGAGCCGACACCTATTCGATCGCCGCTTCGGGCGTGCCATGGGCCTACGAAAACCTCGGCAAAAAATGGACGATGATGTTCGCCGACTATGCCTGGGGCCAGAGCACGGCGGCGGAATCCAAGCTGATTGTCGAGAAACTGGGCGGCAAGGTTCTCGCCAGTATTCCGGTGCCACTCGACACCAAGGACTTTGTGCCCTACCTCGCTCAGGTTCCGGCCGACACCGAGGTCTTGCTGCCGGCCTTTATTGGCCCGCTGGCGGTTGCTTTCTACACGCAGGCGAAGTCGATGGGCTTCGACAAGAAGAACGTCAAGATGTTCTCGCAGTCGCCCAGCATCGAAGCGATTGCCCCCGATGATATCGGAGGCGCGGCCGAGGGGTCCTACTTCTTCGAAACCTTCCCCCGCATGCTCAAGGCCAAGGACGACGCGTTCCACCGCGAGCACAACAAGCTGATCGAGATCGACGACATTCACGCGCGTGAACTCCACAGCAAGCGCGTGATGGACAAGAGCCATGCCTGGCAAAGCTGGGAGGACATGTTCGCCATCAAACAGGCGATCGAAACCTCCGGCTACAAGACCCGAAAAGATGTCGAAGGCGTGATCCAGGCGCTGGAAGGCATGCAGATGAAGAACTCGATCGGTCATCCG
>CAMAWF010000038.1 GCA_945861895.1 Rhizobium sp. Q54 | reverse complement strand
TCACTCCCTGGTTGCCAGGGAGACCGATCAGCTGATTCGACCGTCGACGGGAGCGAGCTCTACGCCGCCTTCACGTGCTGTCCGCAATCACCGGATTGCTGTCCGCCTTGCGCTGGAATCGGTGTCCGCGTTGCACCGGATTCCGCAATGTCCGCCATAAGTCCGGTTAGCAGGATAATTTCAGACATGCCAGTTCACTGATGATCGCTTCGCACTGGCCGTGAATCAAGCTGCCAAATTGTCGCCTCGAAGCGTGCGGTACGAACTCAACGACAATGAGTGGGGTATCCTCAGGCCGATGCTTGCGAACAA
The DNA here is from genome assembly GCA_945861895.1 of Rhizobium sp. Q54. Taxonomy (GTDB): domain Bacteria; phylum Pseudomonadota; class Alphaproteobacteria; order Rhizobiales; family Xanthobacteraceae; genus Pseudolabrys. Next base: position 27,912 of record CAMAWF010000038.1, on the reverse strand, counting down.
GCCGTGCGGCGTGCCGGAGAACTACGGGCCGCCTCCGACTTGCTACAACCGCTTCCCTTGCCTTCAACACGCTCGCGTCCATCCGCATATGGCTACGGACTATAAGAACTTCCCTTATCGCGGCAGGCCTATCGAGGGCCCTCCGACGCCCTGATAAGCGCATCCTTGGGCAGCCTCGCTTAAGACAATTGCGACAAATTCAGATCGACCGAAATATCTGAAGGCGGCGCTCAAGTGCGGATGGACATTAGTTTCGGTGGCCACCGTGCTGATGCTTCATCTGCATGCCGCCTGAATAGCCACGCAACTCGGCGTAGCGCTGGATTTGCGTCGGCGTCAGCGCCTCAGCGGTCGCGAGATGATACTTGAGGTGAGCGGCTCTGAGTGCCGCTTGCGCCGTGCCGATCGCCTGCATTGTAGCCGTGAGGCTTGTCTCGGTAATCGTCTTTCCCGCAAACTGCCGATCGAGGGCGGCCTCCTCCGCGATCAACTTTTCGCCAAGCGAAACCGTCTCAGCCTTCATCGCCTCAAACAGCGTCTGCATCTTGGCCCGCTGAGTTTCGGACAGCCCCAAGGGTTCGGCCAATTCGATGACATGAACGGGTCCGGGATAGCCGTTGAGTTCGGCCGCAAGCGCCAAGCCCATGCCGCGGCCCGCCTTCAAATCAGCGATTTGCTGATCGGAGAAAGCCTTGATGGGCCGCGCTTCGAAGCCCGCATAGGGCTGCTGCGCTTGCGCCGGCGCAACATGCGGTGCCAGCGCGAATACAATCACGGCCATAGCTGCCAATCGATTCATCTTCATTTCTCCCGATTCTCTTGACTCAACACGATACAACGCCGCCACGGATCGGACGATCTATTCCGTTCAGACCACCGCGAACTGCCCCATCATCCCGTGGTCCTCGTGTTCCAGGATGTGGCAATGGTACATGAACGGCGTCTTCGGCGGCGCGGGATTGTCGAAGCGGACGAGAACCTCCGCTCGATCTTCCACCAGGACGACGTCCTCCCAGACGGATTGCTCGCGGGTGCAATTGTCAGAGCACATCGGCCTTGGAGTGATGGCCCTCTGGACGCTGAAAGCGGCCAGAGGGCCTGGAGCCAATACGGCACGCGATCACAAGATCGCGTGCTGCTACGTTATCGGTTTCAATGCTGGTGCTGCGGTTCGGCCTTGGCGCCACGCATGCCACGCCCCATCATGCCGCCGCCGTTCTTCATCATGGCCTCGTGCGCCGCAACCATCCCGCGCTGGGCAAGATCGGTCACCTCTGCGGCGTGACCCTGGAGAGCCTTGACGGCGCTCGCGTCGGTCGAGGTCTGGACGACGATGATCCCCTTCTCGGTCACCTCATACGTACTCTTGATCTTGTCCTTGTCCCGGAAGATCGAGCGCAGTGCCGGGCTTTCGATCGGTAAACCCGGGTCACGTCCTTCTTCGACCCGCTTTCCCATTTCAGCGACGTGCTTCTTGATCGTCGCCGCAACCTGGGGATCGTCCGATTCCGTAACCGTGCGGATGCCGTCTGGGAGATTTGTCACCGTGCGTTTGATGCGATCATGGTTGAAGAACAGCTCGCGAATGTCGCTATGCTCCGCCGCGGTCGCAGAACCATGGTTCATGCCCATCATTCCGGGGCCCATACCCATCATGCCAGGGCCCATTTGCCCGCGCATGCCCGGCCCCATCTGGCCATGCATGCCCGGTCCCATACCGCGCATTCCGCCCGGGCCATGACCGGCTGATTGCGCCAAAGCCCAACCGCCGACGAGCAAGGTGGCTGCAGCGATGCCGCCGATCACCAAAACTTTCTTCTTCATTTGAATCTCCAATGCCTGTGCAACGGAGGGTCCGTTGCTTGTGCGCATTGGAGAGGCCGGATTTCACCCAAGTTTTTCAGAAACCGGGTTTTTTGTGACAAAGTTTGTCAGGCGCGGCGGCAGCCATAATCCGACACATAATTCGCAAAACACGCAGCATGCATTGATCTATATTACAAAAATGCAAGGTGCCCCGCACATCCTGATCGTCGATGACCATCGCGAGATCCGCGACCTCGTCTCGCGCGCGCTGACCAAGGAGGGATTCCGGGTCAGCGCGGCGGCGGACGGCCAAGCCATGCGCAAGATCATGGCCGACGGCCGGATAGACCTCATCCTCCTCGATCTCATGCTGCCGGGCGAAGACGGGTTATCGCTCTGCCGCACGCTTCGCGCGGAATCCGACGTCCCGATCATCATGTTGACCGCAAAGGGCGAGGAGGTCGACCGCGTCATCGGCCTGGAGATGGGGGCCGACGATTACCTCTCGAAACCGTTCGGCAGCCGCGAACTGGTGGCGCGGATCAAAGCCGTCCTGCGCCGCAGCCGGGAAAAAATATCGAAAGGGAATTCCGAGCAACGACCCAAGAGTTACCATTTCGACCGCTGGGGTTTGGACACCGGCTCACGCGCGCTGCTTCGCGACGATGGCGTCACGGTGCCGTTGAGCACCGGCGAATACGATCTGCTGATTGCATTGGTCGAGCGCCCGCAGCGTGTGCTCAATCGCGATCAACTGCTCGATCTGGCGCGCGGTCGTTCTGCGGCGGGCCTCGACCGCAGCATCGACACGCAAGTGAGCCGCCTTCGCAAAAAACTCGAACTCGATCCCGGCGACCCGCAAATCATCAAGACGGTGTGGGGTGGCGGCTACATGTTCACGTCTGCGGTGACTCAGCAATGAAGCGGCTTCTTCCCAAGAGTCTGTTCGGCCAGACCCTGCTGGTTTTGGTCGCTGGTTTGATCGTGTCGCTGCTCGCGGGATCGTGGATCTACACGCTGGACCGCGAGCAGGCGGTGCGGGCCGTCGGCGGATTTGGCGCTGCACAGCGCATTACCAATCTCACGAAGCTGGTGCAGGAAGCTCCGCGCGAATGGCGTGAGCGGATTGTTGCCGGCTTGAGCGATCAGAACTTTCGCGTCTCACTCTCGGCCCAGCCCCCGGCGATCGTCCCCAACGACGAGGACGCGGCGGTTGCACAGGCGATAAAGGAATTTCTCATCGATCAGCTTTCGCTGGCGCCGGGCCGGCAACCGCGCGTGTCGGCATCGCCGCCGGACGGTGCCGTATTTGGCGGCAGGGGCCCGATGATGGGGCCAGGTCCGATGATGCACGGATTTCGCGGCTTTGGTGGTTTCGGGGGCTTCCGTGATTTGCAGGTCGCGGTCCCGCTGCCCGATGGCCAATGGCTCTCCTTCGCGACCGCCCTGCCGGAGAGCGGCTCGGCCTTTTCGCGCCAGTTCCTGCTCTCGATGGGGATTATGGCGATCGTCATTCTCGTAGTGTCGGTATGGGCCGTGCGCCGCGTGACGGCGCCGCTTGCCGCGGTGTCGGCGGCAGCCGAACGGCTCGGCAATGACTTGAATGCTCCACCAATGCCGGAGACTGGCACGATCGAGACGCGTCAGGCCTCGCATGCGTTCAACACCATGCAGGCCCGGCTGCGCGGCCTGATCGAAAACCGGACACGCATGCTGGCGGCAATCTCGCACGATCTGCGCACGCCTTTGACGCTGTTACGCCTGCGCGCCGAAAACGTCGAAAATCCGCAAGAGCGCGACAAGATGCTGGCCACCATCGCCGAGATGGACTCGATGATCGGCGAAACTCTGCAGTTCGCCCGTGACGAGGCTACGACCGGGCTACGGCGTCCCACCGACATCGCGGCGCTTGTCCAAAGCATCGTCGATGACATGGCCGATGCCGGCTTGCCCGTAAAAATGGAGCTAACCGAACCTATTGTGTACGAATGCCGGCCTGATGCCTTGAAACGCGCGATCCGCAATCTCCTCGACAATGCGGTCAAGTACGGCAAGGCAGCAAGCGTGGCGATCCAACCGACGCCGAAAACGATCGAAATCGTCATTGATGATGAAGGCCCCGGGATTCCCGAGCAAGAGCTCTCCCGCGTGTTCGATCCCTTCTATCGGCTTGAAGAATCACGAAGCCGGGAGACCGGTGGGGTTGGCCTCGGCTTGGCGATCGCCCAGTCGATCGTGCAGGCCCACCGCGGCGAACTCGTCCTCAGCAACAGACCAACCGCAGGTCTTCGCGCCCAAATCGTATTGCCCCGATGAAAGGCCATGCAGGACTGGGATCGAAAGGTATCCTATCTGAGATTTTCGTAATGCTTACGTGCGGATGTCCGCCATTTGTCCGGTTGAGCCGACAGGGTAATTTCGGACATGCCGGTTCGCTGTTGATCGCGTCGCACCGGCCGTGATTCAAGCTGCCCAAACCGGGGCTTCGAATCATGCGGAATGAACTCAGCGACCATGAGTGGGGTGTCCTCAGGCCGGTGCTTGCGAACGAACCGCGCGGCGTGCCGCCTTCAACACGCTCGCGTCCATCCGCATTTGGCTACGGGCTTATGAGTCCACGCCCTAGCCTCGCGTGGCATACTCGGCTCGCGATTCGGCAGGGAGCGGACATGGCGCATATCGCCGGCGAACGGGGACGGTCGCGCCGCGGGTATCGGGCCGCGCGCGGCTTGCTGGCGCTGCCGCTGGTGGTGTTCGTTGCGGTCACGCTTGCCGCCGCGGCTTACGTCGCTTATGTGCTGTGGCCGCGCTGGCCCGACCCGCCGATCGCGCGCGATGGCCCGGCAACGCCCATCGTCATCGCCGGCACCGCCTTCATCGTACAGCCGGCCGCCATCCGCATGCCGGTGCAACGCCGCCCCGGCATTCATGAGCGCGTCGATCTCGCTTATCTGTGGCCTTCGCTCATGCCGCCCGATCCGGCGCTCAAGCCCACGCCCGACAACCCGATCAATCCGAACGAGCGCCTGTTCGTCACCATCGCGAATGGCGAGAATACGCTGCCGCCGATGGAGCGGGTGAAGACGATCTACCCGCGCTATCTCGCCGCGAATACGACGCCGGGACCGGGCGGGCTTACGCTGCGCGCATTCCGCGACACCACGCCCTATCAGGGCGAGGACCTGATTTTCGACGCGCAAGCGCCCGAGCGTTTCCTTGCCCGCTGCTCGCGGCAGGGCGTCGGAAATTCCGGCGTGTGTCTTTATGAATTGCGCATCGGCAATGCCGATGTGACGTTGCGTTTTCCGCGCGACTGGCTCGACGATGCGCCCGCGCTCACCAAAGGTTTCGACCGATTGATTGCGCGGCTGCGCCCGCCGGAGAAATGACGGCCTATTCTTCCAGGTCGGTGGCCAATATCGCCATCTGAAAATTGTACGAGCGCTCGCCGTCCTCGTCATCGACGAACAACACGCCGATGAATTCCTCGCCGATATAGACTTCGGCCGAATCGTCCTTTTTCGGCCGCGGCACCACCCGGATGCGCGCATTGCCGAACAGGCGCTTCAAATAGGCGTCGAGCTTGCGAACTTCCTGAACATCCACCGTCGGGGCTCCTTAAGAGTCGATTCCGTATAGCATCTGGTCCATCGCGCGCGAAGGCTCGGGGCAGCCGGCTTCGCCGACCACGCGTGCCGGCACGCCGGCGACGGTGACGTTGTTCGGCACCGATTTGATCACGACCGAACCGGCCGCAATGCGCGCGCAATGGCCGACTTCGATATTGCCGAGGATTTTTGCGCCGGCACCGATCATCACGCCGCGGCGGATTTTCGGATGCCGGTCCTCGTGCTCCTTGCCGGTGCCGCCGAGCGTCACGTCGTGCAGGATCGACACATCGTCGTCGATCGAGGCGGTTTCGCCGACGACGAGGCCGGTGGCGTGATCGAGGAAGATGCCGCGGCCGATATGCGCGGCCGGATGGATGTCGCACTGGAACACCGCCGAGGCGCGGCTTTGCAGATAATACGCAAAGTCGCGGCGCTGCTTACCCCATAGCCAATGCGCCAGCCGGTGAGTCTGGATGGCGTGGTAGCCCTTGTAATACAACACGGGCTCAAGCAGGCGGTGGGTCGCCGGATCGCGATCGGTGGTGGCGACGATGTCGGCGCGGAACGCAATGCCGATGCCGGGCTCGTCGTCGAGCGCGTCGGCATAGGCCTGCCGGATCAGTTCGCCGGACACATCGGTATGCGCGAGCCGCTCGGACAGGCGGTGGACGATGGCGCGCTCAAGCGTGTCGTGATGCAGAATGGTCGAATAGATGAAGCTCGCAAGCTCCGGCTCGCGGCTCACCACTTCCTCGGCCTCCTGGCGCAAACGCGCCCAGACCGGATCGACCTTATCGAACGCCTTGCTCGGCCTTGTTCGCTGCTGGGCCATGATCGGTTTCTCCTGAAGAAGAATCTCGCGAACCATCAGATAGTGCTTTTAACACATAATTTTAGCCGCCGAACCTCCCGAATTTGGCCCGCGCATAGGTCATCTGCGTTGGCCAAGGAACGCCAATACGCCCGCTTTGTTAGCCTTGTCGCCGACCGCCAGCATGTGATCGCGGCCGGGAATGTCGAGCGCCCGCGCGCCCGGAATGAGCGCGGCCAGCTCCTGCGCCGAACCGGCGACGGTGTCATTGGTGCCGACGGCAATAAGCACCGGCGCGCGGATGCTTGCCGCCTGTTCGCGCGTGAGCACCTGGCGCGAACCGCGGATGCAGGCGGCGAGCGCTTTCAAGTCCGATTTGGTCTGCTCGGCGAAGGCGCGGAAGACGCGCCCCTGTGCGTCGGTGACATCGGCGAGCGACGGCGCCTCCAGCGCCTCGGCAATGCTTTCCGGCAATCCGACGCCCTCGACCAGCCGGATTCCGAGCCCGCCAAGAATTACCGAGCGCACGCGCGCGGGATGCTTGAGCGCGAGGAACGCCGCAATGCGCGCGCCCATCGAATAGCCCATGACGTCGGCGCGCTCGATCGCGCAATGATCGAGCAGAGCGCGCACGTCTTCGGCCATCAGCGCGCTGTGATATTCGGCAGGATCGTAGAGCTTGGACGATTGCCCGTGGCCGCGATTGTCGAGCGCGATCACGCGGCGGCCGGCGCGCTTGAGCGTCGCCACCCACGCGGGAGCGACCCAGTTCACTTCCTTCGTGGAGGCAAAGCCGTGGATGAGGACGACCGGCTCGCCCTTTGGCTCGTCTTGGCCTTCGTCGAGATAAGCGATCTCGACGCCGCCGTGTTGAAAGCTCGGCATTGCTTGTTTGAGCATGATCTTTTCCGAAAACCGGTTCCCACTTTTCGGGATCATGCTCTAGCCGCGCGCGGTCATCGCCGCAAAGCGCCGCTGCTGCTCGGCGAGGCGGCGTTGCTTGCGGCGGCGCACGATGCGCAGCGTCATGCGTTCGGTCGCGCCCTTCATCGACGACACGAAGCCGAACGCCGTGAGCAACGCGCCGACGATCCAGACGCCGAGATCGAAGGTGGCAACCGAAAGCACCAATGCGCCGCGGCCGACGGTTTTCAGGATCGCGCGCGTCTTGCCGCCTTTGGCCTCCGCCAGCAGCGCCACGCGTCCCATTTCGCGCGGTCCGCGGGCGATTTTTAATCCATCGAACGCGGCTTGCGTTCCGGCCTTGCTCTGCACGCGCCCGACATCGCGCACCAGATGCAGCAGCCCGCCCGCGCGCTCGACCTTGACCGCTTCGCGCGCGGCGCGCACCGCGATGGCCGGATCGGCCAGCGTCGCACCGGCGATTGCGGCCTTGAGCTTGCTCCAATCGACCACCTGGCGCAGCGAGCGGCCGAGCCATTCCGCCATGTCGGCGCCGAGACGTCCCGTCTTGCGCGCGGCCTTGGCGAGCGAGAGGCCGATGCGCGCAGGCGCCGCACCGCCGAAACTCGCATAGGTGCCGGCGGTGACCGCAAGGCCGACGCAAGCCAAACCCAGCACCAGCTCGTCGGCCGGCTCGCCGGCGACAAGCCGCGCGCCTTCGCGCACCGCATCGCGCACGTCGCCGAACACGAACAGATCGCCGAGCGTTGTGCCGGCAAGACCGACCACGTCGTCGGGCTCGCCCGTCACCAGGCCGCGAGCAAAACTCTCGGCGGCGTGCGCCGTGGTGGCGGCCTCGGCGACGGCGGCCGCGACCTTTTCAACAATCGTGGGCGCGACCGCAACGCCGCGGTCGGCGGCAAGTTCGACGAAGCTTTTGGCCAGATCCGCATCCTTGGCGGCCAGCGCCGCCTCAATCTCGTGCGCGGCGACGGCGGCATTGAATGTGCGGTCGAGTTCGCGATCGGCAATGCCCGCCGGGTCGTCCTGCAAGGCGAGCAGCGCTTCTGCTTCGATGCCGCGCGGCACGACGTAATAGGCCGCCGCCGCCAAAGCGGCGGCGAGGATCAGCGACAACGCAATCCGAAATCCGCTCATTGCGACGGCTCTCTTGCTCCCGCGTGCACGAATCCGGGCCAGCTTTGCATGTTAACGACCTACGCGCTGGCTGCGGAATTGCAATGGGGAAAACCCGCGCGCAGAAAACGCTTTCAATTCAACACTGTTTCGTGGCCGCCCGATTGCGGCTTTATGAATATTGATGTCTAGGAATCGCAGCGGCGGATGGCTATGGTGCCGAGCGTAGAGCGGCGGCAATGATCGGCGAAGGACTACGGCGGCATGGCGGAAAGGATCGTTCCCCACTTCCATAACGATCCGGGCGTTGCGGTGATCGACATCGGCGCGCGCGAATTCATGTGCGTCGGCGCGCTGCCGCCGTTCGACCACCCGCACGTGTTCCTCGACATGGGCGAGGGTTCCGAAATCATCTGCCCCTATTGCTCGACGCTGTACCGGCACGATCCCGCGCTCGATGCGCATGCCGCGCGCCCAGCGGCCTGCGCGCTGCCGCAGCCGGCCGCCGCCTGAGCCCCGCATTGGCGCCCGCGCGCAATGTCATTATCGCCGGCGCTGGAATCGGAGGGCTGACCGCAGCGCTTGCGCTTGCGCGTGCAGGCCTGCGCGCCACTGTGCTGGAGCAAGCCGAGCGGCTGGAAGAAACCGGCGCCGGCATTCAGCTTTCGCCCAATGCCACGCGCATCCTGCTGCATCTCGGGCTCGGCGAGCGGCTGAAGCCCTCGATCGTCGCGCCGGAAGCCATACGGGTGATGGCGGGCGGCAGCGCGCGCGAGATCGTGCGCATCCCGCTCGGCCGCACTGCCGAGGCGCGCTACGGCGCTCCCTACTGGATGATCCATCGCGGCGATCTGCAAACCGCGCTGGCGGAAGCCGCGCGCAGCACGATCGACGTCGCAATTCAGCTCGGCACGCGGGTGGACGACTTCGCCGTGCATCCGCATGGCGTCACGGTGCAGGCTCGCCGCGGCATGCAGGTGGTGGAAGAGCGTTGCGTGGCGCTGATCGGCGCCGACGGACTTTGGTCGGGCGTGCGTGCGCGCATGCGCCGCGACCGGCCGCCGCGCTTCTGCCACCGCACCGCCTGGCGCGCGCTGCTGCCGGCGCAGGCCGTGCCGGCGGAATTCCGCGAGCCAATGGTGCATCTGTGGCTCGGGCGGGAAGCGCATCTGGTGCATTATCCGGTGCGCGGGGGCGCGCTCATCAACATCGTCGCGATTGCCGACGACGAGTGGCGCGCGCGCGGATGGAACGCCGCCGGCACGCGCGAAGAAGTTTTACGGCGCTTTTCGCGCTGGGACTGGGCGGATGCGCCGCGCGCGCTGCTCGCACTTCCCGATCAATGGCTCAAATGGGCGCTCTATGACCGGCGCGTGCCGCATCGCGGCGGCAAGGGGCCGATCGCGCTGTTGGGCGATGCCGCCCACCCGATGCTCCCATTTCTTGCCCAAGGCGCGGCGATGGCGATCGAGGATGCCGCCGTGCTCGCTGCCCACCTCTCGCGCGGCATGGATAACCCGGCGCATGCGCTACGGGTTTACGAACAGGCGCGGCGCAAGCGCACGGCCAGGGTGCAGCGCGCGGCCCGCCGCCAAGGCCGTATCTACGGCCGGTTCGGTCCCGAAGGACTGTTGCGCAATCTGGCGATGCGGATGATGGGCGGCGAAAAACTGCTCACACGCTACGACTGGCTCTATAATTGGCGCGTGTCCGAACTCTGGCCCGAGTGATCCGCATGTTTCCAACCACCGTCGCAGGCAGCATGCCGAAACCGTCCTGGCTCGCCGAGCCGGACAAATTATGGGCGCCGTGGCGTTTGGCCGGAAAAGATCTCGAAGCCGGCAAGCTCGACGCAACATTGCTGGCGATCAAATTGCAGGAAGACAGCGGCATCGACATCGTCAGCGACGGCGAGCAGGCGCGCCAGCATTTCGTTCACGGCTTTCTCGAATCCGTCGCAGGGATAGATTTCGCCCACAAGGTCGAGATGGGAATCCGCAACAACCGCTACAAGGCGATGGTGCCGACCGTCACCGGGCAATTGCGGCTCAAGGGCCGCGTGCACCAGATGGAGGCGCGCCACGCCCGTGCGCACACCAAACGCAAACTGAAGATGACGCTGCCGGGGCCGATGACCATTTCCGACACCATCGCGGATGCGCATTACGGCGACAAGGTAAAGATGGCGATGGCGTTCGCCAAACTGCTGAACCAAGAAGCCCGCGCGCTGGAAGCCGACGGCGTCGATGTGATCCAGTTCGACGAACCGGCCTTCAACGTGTTCATGCACGAGGTGAAGGACTGGGGCATCGAAGCGCTGCACCGCGCGATCGACGGCCTCAAATGCACGACCGCCGTGCACATCTGCTACGGCTACGGCATCAAGGCCAATATCGACTGGAAGCAAAGTCTCGGCGGCGAATGGCGGCAATACGAGGAGATTTTTCCGGCGCTGGCGAAAAGCCGCGTCAATCAAGTGTCGGTCGAATGCCGCAATGCGCGCGTGCCGCTGAAACTGCTTGCGCTACTGGAAGGCAAGGACGTGCTGGTCGGCGTCATCGACGTGGCGACCGACGAGATCGAGACGCCGGAGCAGGTCGCGGCCGTCATCGGCGAAGCGATGAAATTCGTGGCCAAGGAGCGCATTATCGCCTGCACCAATTGCGGCATGGCGCCGATGCGGCGCGACATCGCGGCGGCAAAGTTGAAAGCGCTCGGCGCGGGCGCGGCGCTGGCGCGGAAGAAATACGCCTAGCAAATATCAGACGGCTCTTCGGAATCCAGAGAGCGCCAGCGGCCATTCGGCCGCGGCGTAATTTTCGACGACGTCGTCGTTTGATGTAAATCAACGTAACACCGCCACTTTTGGGATTTATTCATCGTCATGGTCCCGCAGCAGGGAGGATTAAGGTGATGATGAACATGGTGATGGATGGCTGGTGGGTGGGAGACGGGTTCGGCCTTGCTCACTGGCTGATCTTCGCGGCGTTCGTTGCGATTGTTATCTATCCCATCGGACGGATCCTTAAACGGCTGGGCGTTTCGCCGGCCTGGTCGGTGCTTGCGTTCATACCCTTTGTGAATTTGATCGGGCTGTGGGTTCTGGCCTTGAACGACGGCCCACAGGACGCGGCCAAACGCGCCTGAACGGACAGCCACAATCATGGGCACAGCGCTTTGCTCGTTCCTCAACTCCAAGCTCGGGTGGGTCGTCACGCTCTCGCTTGCGGCCCTCGGCGCGTACCTTCTATGGACGCACACGGGACATGTCCTGGCAGCTGCGCCCTACATCATACTTCTCGCCTGCCCTTTGATGCATCTGTTCGGGCATAACCATGGCCACGGCGGAAAACAGCAGAATGTAAAATGACCGGCGAATTCAGTGGGCTGCAAACAGTACCGCTCGCCTTAAGTCTTGGAACCTTCCTGGTTATCGCTTATGCCCTATGCTTGGCGCTTGGATTGATTGTACCCGACGGCACCCTACATAGGCCTTGGTTGCAGTTCTTGCCGGGCTTCACTTGGACGTGGCAGGGAATGCTGCTCGGTTTCGTAGCAAGCTTCGGCTACGGTTTTTTCACTGGAGTGATTTTCGCTCCGATATACAATTTTTTTAATGACAACCGATAATCATACCGACCACGGCAAGTCTTCCGGTGAGCGTATAACCGATCCCGTTTGCGGGATGACGGTCGATCCGCACACCGCCAAGCATCGCCATCAGCACCACGGTCACACCTATTATTTTTGTTCAGCCGGCTGCCGCACGAAATTTGCCGCCGATCCCGTTAAATATCTTGGGCCGCGGGCGCCCGCCCCAGCGCCGCAAGGCGCCATCTACACCTGCCCGATGCATCCGGAAATCCGCCAGCAAGGCCCCGGCGCCTGCCCGATCTGCGGCATGGCGCTGGAACCGGAGATCGCCAGCGCCGAAACCGGCCCGAATCCCGAACTCGCCGACATGACGCGGCGGTTCTGGATCGGGCTCGTGCTGTCGCTCCCGGTGCTCGCCCTGGAGATGGGCGGACACCTGACCGAGTTGCACATGTTGCTCGGAAAAAATCTATCGAATTGGATTCAGTTCGTGTTGGCGACGCCGGTGGTGCTGTGGGCGGGCTGGCCGTTCTTCGTGCGCGGCTGGCAATCGTTGCTCACACGCAATCTCAACATGTTCACGCTGATCGCGCTCGGCACCGGCGTAGCCTGGCTCTACAGCGTCGTCGCCGTGTTAACGCCGAATCTGTTCCCGGCGACATTCCGTGACGTCGAAGGTGCCGTTGCGGTCTATTTCGAAGCCGCCGCCGTCATCACCGTATTGGTCTTGCTCGGCCAGGTGCTGGAGCTGCGCGCGCGCGAGGCGACCTCGGGCGCGATCCGCGCCTTGCTCGATCTTACGCCCAAGACCGCGCGCCGCGTGAAGTCCGACGGCAGCGACGAGGAAGTCTCGCTCGATGCCGTGGTGGCCGGAGATCGTCTGCGTGTCCGGCCGGGCGAAAAAGTGCCGGTCGACGGCGAATTGATCGAGGGCCGCTCCGCGCTCGATGAATCGATGGTGACCGGCGAGTCGATGCCAGTCACCAAGGAAAGCGGCGCCAAGGTGATCGCCGGCACGCTCAACAAAAGCGGCGGCTTCGTCATGCGCGCCGACAAGGTCGGCCGCGACACACTGCTGGCGCGGATCGTGCAGATGGTGGCGGCGGCGCAACGCAGCCGCGCGCCGATCCAGCGCCTGGCCGACCAGGTATCCGGCTGGTTCGTGCCGGCGGTGATCGCGGCAGCCCTTGCGGCCTTCATCTCCTGGTCGGTGTTCGGGCCGGAGCCGCGTTTTGCCTACGCCCTGGTCGCGGCCGTGAGCGTGCTGATCATCGCCTGCCCGTGTGCGCTTGGCCTCGCTACCCCGATGTCGATCATGGTCGGGATCGGGCGCGGCGCGCAGGCCGGCGTGCTGATTAAAAACGCCGAGGCGCTCGAGCGCATGGAAAAGGTCGATACGCTGGTGATCGACAAGACCGGCACGCTGACCGAAGGCAAGCCGAAGGTGGTCGCGAGCATACCGGCGCAAGGCTTTGACGAGACGGCGCTGCTGAGATTGGCGGCCAGCGTCGAGCGCGCCAGCGAGCATCCGCTGGCCACGGCGATCGTGGCGGCAGCGCACGAGCGAAACATCGCGCTCGCCGATGTGCAGGATTTCGATTCCCCAACCGGCAAAGGAGCTATCGGCACCGTTGAAAAGCGCCGGGTCGTCATCGGCAATGCGAAGTTCCTCGCCGAACTCGATATCGCCAGCGCACCGCTCGATGCCGAGGCAGAGCGCCTGCGGCGGGACGGCGCCACCGCCATCTTCGTTGGCGTCGACGGCAAATTGGCAGGCGTCATTGCGATTGCCGATCCGGTCAAGGCGACGACGCAGGCCGCACTCAAGGCGCTCACCGGCGACGGCGTGCGCGTGGTCATGCTCACGGGCGACAATCGCACCACGGCGCAGGCGGTCGCGCGCACGCTCGGCATTACAGAGGTGGAGGCCGAGGTGCTGCCCGAGCGCAAGAGCGCCATCGTCGAGAAATTGCGCGCCGAGGGACGCGTCGTGGCCATGGCGGGCGATGGCGTCAACGACGCCCCCGCGCTCGCCAGCGCCGATGTCGGCATTGCCATGGGCACCGGCACCGATGTTGCCATCGAGAGCGCGGGCGTGACGCTGCTGCGGGGCGACCTTACCGGCATCGTGCGGGCGCGCGCGCTCTCCGCCGCCACCATGCGCAACATCCGGCAAAATTTGTTTTTCGCGTTCATCTACAACGCCGCCGGCGTGCCGATAGCCGCGGGCGTGCTTTACCCCGCGTTCGGCCTGCTGCTCTCGCCGATCATCGCCGCCGCCGCGATGGCGCTCTCTTCCGTCAGCGTCGTCGGCAATGCGTTGCGGCTGCGCACAACCGCGCTGTAGATGCTCAGAACACCGCGATATATTTCAACAGCGACAATACGCCGATGATAATGACGATGACACGGACGATCTGCTTCGCCTTGCGGTCGATCGGCAGCCGATCGACCAGATAGAGCACCAGAATGACGACGAGAAACGTGATAAGAATGCTGACAATAAGACTGATGCCAATGCTTGCCCCCAAAGGCTCGATATGCGCGGATCGCGCGCGGACGTTTGACAACCGCTCCCATTAAGGAAAGTTCCCGCATGATCCGTCTTCGCGTTATCGCACTCGCTGTGACGGCCGGTCTCCTTGCGGCAGCGGCCCAAGCGCATGATCTTACACCGACCGGCACGCTGCGGGCGACGTTTCTGGCGCAAAATCCGGTGCAGGCGGTCACCGACGCCGCCACCGGCGAGGTGCGCGGACCGGCCGCCGAATTGACCCGCGCGCTGGCGGGCCGCTTGGGCGCGGCCTACAGCATCAAGGGCTTGCCCGGAGTGGCGGCGGTGATGGCGAGCGTGAAGTCGGGCGAAAGCGACATTGGCTTCCTGGCCTACGATGCCGTGCGCGCGGTCGAGGTCGATTTCAGCCAGACCTATTCGCTCGCGCAAAACACTTATCTGGTGCTCGACGCCTCGCCGCTGCGCGTGGTGGCCGATCTTGACCGCGCAGGGATAAGCATCGGCGTCGGCGAGCGCGATGCCGGCGACTTCTTTCTCACCGCAATCTGAAAAACGCAACGCTCAACCGCAATCCCGGCGGCAATCTCGATGTCGCGCTCAAGCAGCTACAAGCGAACGAGATCGCCGCCTACGCCGCCAACCGGCAGCGGTTGACGGCGTTCGCCGCGCGCACGCCGGGCGTGCGGCTGCTGCCGGATAATTTCTACGGCGTCGAGCAGGCCATCATCGTTCGCAAGGGAAACGCCGCCGGGCTTGTCGTCATCGACCGGCTGATCGACGAGGCGCGCGCCTCCGGCTCGATTGCCGGATCGATTGCGCGCGCAGGCCTGGTGGGCGTCGACGTCGCACCTGCCGGCAGCGCGCAGCGCCGCTAGCCGCGTATGAGGATTTTCGCCGCGCTCACTGGAAGACGTCCTAACTCCGCCGTCCCGCCGGTTTGGGGACGCGCAGCGGCGGGCAATTCTTCGATGCGGCCGTTCTCTCGATTTCCATAAGCTCGCCACGGGTGGCGAGCAAATCGTTGCGATAGGCGACCGCACTCACCAGTCCGCCGCCGGGACCGCGTTCCGCCTTCGCCATCAGCGCGCGCAATTCCTGTTCACGCTCCTTGAGCGGCGGAACCAGAATGGCAAGCGCAGCGCATGGATAGAACTTGTACTTTCCGGGCTCGGCATAATAACCGGCGAGCTTTTCCTCGGTCGTGGTGCAGCCAACGAGCGATGCGGCGAGCAGCACGGCCGCGAGCGCGGCGGCGGATTTCATTTGCATCGCTTGGTGCTCGATCTGGCGTTTCCACATCGCGGCGGTTCTCTTAGAGTCTGATCGGCTCCGATTGAATCAGGGCCTAGCTCTAGTCTTTTGTTTGAGCATGATCTTTTCCGAAAACCGGTTCCCACTTTTCGGGATCATGCTCTAGCACAGCACAAGCTCGACTGATGCGGGCGGGCTCACCCCCCGGACTTGCGCCAAATAGCGTAACATAGGTCATTGATTCTCATATCATTTTCGCATTCTAGCATGCGAGTGAGTAATAAAGTGTGTAAAAATTTGCGCTTGCAGTTCTACGGCTACATTATTCGGGCGCGAGCATTCCGCGCAGCACAAATCCCAAGATACTCACGCTCAAAAGCCCGTAACTCAAAATATGCATGAGGAAGCGCTGCTTTTCAGTGGGCCATTCAACCTGACGCCGGTCGAGCACGCTTGTCGCGATGCTCAACGCTGCCGCGACGAACCCGGATGATAACGTCGCCCACCAAAGCGTTTCATCCCAGCCCGACATAAATCAACAACAGCCGCCGCCAGCCAGGACCTGCGTAGCAATCAATGAGCGCGCAGAGATGTAAGGCCCCTCGGGGCCGGCGTGAAATATGCCCGTTACGATGACTTGGTCCCCGACGCTTGCCTTGATGCTGTTGCCGCCCACAATCTTGAGCGGCCTCTGGGATACGTCCTGCAGCATAAAGCCGGCGTCCAAGAAACTTTCGACGACCAGGCCGTAAACCACGACCGATCGGCCGGCATATGCTTCCGGCTTGTTGAACAGTTGAGCGATGATCGGATGCTCATCCGGAACCGGATTGTCTGGTGCATGCCGGAACAGGGCCGTGGCCCCCACCCCCAGCAGCGCAAAGATCAACAGAAATCCTGCAAGCGTGAGGCGCATCATTCGGCCCCCGTTTTGCGGCGCGCTTCAAATGCCTCGATCAAATCCGCCGCCGCGCGGCTACCTGACGCAAACGCCTGCAACGCCTCGCCGTAAAGAATCGACAAAATATGGCTCTTTAGCTCGGCGTAGCGTGGCGTGTCGAAGACGGCCTCGGTACGCGGCCGCGGGAGATCGACTCTTATCAGCTCTTTCGCGCTGGCCGGAGAACTCGACAACAGGATCATGTTGTCGGCCAGAAGAATTGCCTCATCGATCTCCGTGGTCACGAACAGGATGGTTTGGCCGCTTCCTTCGAACAGTTTCAAAATATATTCTTGCATCAGCTGCCGCGTCATGGCGTCGAGGCCCCGAAGCGGCTCGTCCATCAGCAAGACCCGCGGCTTGTTGATCAGTGCGCGCGCCAGTTCGGCGCGCCGCTGCATTCCTCCGGAGAGCTGATTTGGATATTTGTCATGGAAGTCTTGCAGCCCGACCTTGGCGAGCAAGGCCATGGCTTCCTCTTTAGCGTCCGGCCTTCCCTGTTGGACCGACGGTCCGTACATGACATTTTGGAAAATGGTCATCCAGGGAAATAAAGCCGTTTCCTGAAACACAACAAGCCGGTCGCGCGTCGGGCCGGCAATTTCCTTGCCCTCAAAAGTGATCTTACCCGCCGTAGGGCGTTCATATCCGGCGATCAGGTTGATCAGCGTTGTCTTCCCGCAGCCCGACGGTCCGATCAAAACGGTAAATTTCCCTTTCTCCAGCGCAAAGGAGCATTCGCTTACGACTGTCTTGGCATCGAACTCGTCGCCATAGGTCTTCGTGACCGCTTCGAGTACGATCTCCCGTTCACCGCTCCAGTCCGGATGCGCCATTGATTTCCTCACCAATACACATGCACGTGATAGGTGGCCACCACCGCTGCCAATGCAAGAAAAATAAACGGCAGAAACGGCAGCATGTCGCGAAGTAGCCGCATATTTTTCATTCCTATATTTTGAACGGCAGTTTGAAAAAAACGCCGAGGATATAAAGAATTCCCGCCACAGCGGTCACGCTGCCGAGCATAAGCTTGAGCAACGATTGCGGAACAAATCTTTGCGTTTTTGCCGCGCACCAGGCGCCAAAAATACCGCCTGCCGCCGCAAACAAGCCCCAGGAGAACTCGGCAGGCACACGAACGCCGGTGAAGTGAGGCACGATCGCCGTATAGGTGAACAGGCTGACCGCAGATATCGACAATACAAACGGGATAGACGCCGCGACCAGCACGTAGACCGGCAGTCGGTAAAAGGCCGCAAAAATCGGAACCAGAAGAAACCCTCCGCCGACTCCCAACGCGGACGCCACCGCACTTACGCCAAGTCCAACCAGAAACAGCACGGGCGTGCTCATTGTCCAGCTTTCGCCCCAGTAGGCTATTGTCAGACGGCCACTTCCCTTGTGTATCGTCTCGATGCCGACCCCCACCGGCAAACCGGACGGCGAACGGCCGTCGTCCCGCGCCTGGCGGGCGGCTGCGGCAAACTTTTTCTCGATACCGCCTGCCTTGCTCGCGCTTTGAAACGAAGCAACGCAAAGATGAACGCCGGTGATTGCCAACGCGAGGCCGACCGCAAAAGTGAAGGGCTTCGGATCCGCCAGCAAAGTGAGCCTGATGAACGGCCCAATCAGGGCGCCAACGATACCGCCAGCGCAAACCCACAATGCAAAATCCCAGTTGGTCTGCTTTGTGCGATGAAAGCCCAGAAGGGCTCCGATCGGATTCAGGAATGTCAAAAGTTGCGTCGTTGGCGTGACGTAAATGTTGCCAAATTGCAGGATCGACATCTGGTATGGCAAGGCAAAGATTCCGGCGGCTTCGCCGACCACCGCCATGGTGTAGCCGGTCCAAAAACCCATCCAGACAAGGTGCCAAATCGGCACCCGAACTCCCGCAAGCGGAAACGCGACATCGCCGCCGGGCAGGAATCCATGCTGCCAATAAGCGGCGGCAAATCCAGCGCCCATCGTCAGCAGGAACAGCGGCGCCTGTTCGCGGATCAGTTCACGTAGAACGGATTCCCGATCGCGATCGTTTACGTCCTTCGCCTTCTCTGCAAGCTGCGTTGTTGTCATCGCCGCATGCTTCGCTCAACGTTGCCGTTGCCATGGAGCGACAAAACTCCCAAACAGGCGAATGATCTCGGACGAAACGTAACCGGCAATACCGATGGAGATCATGCAAACGATGCACTGGGCAATGGCGTTAATTTCAAACGATTGCCACAGCAGGTAACCGAGGCCCGTCCGCCCGGCGACCATTTCTGCCGCGATGACCATTTCCCAGGCAATGCCGATGCCAACCGACATCCCGGTAACGATGGAAGGAACCGTGGCCGGCAAAATAATTCGCCAGAACAGATCGCGGCGCGTCGATCCGAGCGAAATGGCGGCGCGCTTATAGTTCGGATCGATATTGGAAGCGCCGCCAATCGTATTGAGGAGAACGATCCAAAATGCGCCGAGAAAAACGATAAACAGCACGCTCAGTTCCCGCGTCGGCCAAAAGATGATGGAGACCGGGATCCATGCGACTGGTGGTATCGGACGAAGAATTTCAACGATCGGAAATATCGTATTGAACGATGCGCGGTGCATCGCCATCAACAGTCCGACTGGAATGCCGACGAGCTGCGCGATAAGGAACCCAAGGGTGATGCGGCGCAAGCTAAGCGCCCATCCGTCCCAATAAAGATTGGATAACAGCAGCCTCCGCGAGGCATGGACGACTTCGGAAGGCGGAGGCAAATTGCTGATCAGCGGCAACCCGAGCGGCCGCGCGTACTCCCACAACAATCCAATCGTCCCAATCGACAGGACGCCAAGGAAAAAATTCAGATTAAGTCGGCTCGCGATCGCAAACATCGCACGGCCCAAAATCGTCCGGCGTGCGGAGCCCGATCCCAAACTGGGAGAAATGTCCGCCATTAGGCCAGCTCCCGCTCGCCGGCTTCGAATGCCTTGCGCGCCTCATCGTGAATAGCCGCGCGCACTTCATTCTCGACCTTGAGAAAGCGTTCCGAAGTAAGGATGCGGTAGTTTCTTGGCCGTTCGATATCGACGTTGACAATCTTCAGCACCTTCCCCGGCCGGGTAGTCATGACAACGATCTTGTCCGCGAGGAATACCGCTTCCTCGACATCGTGGGTGATGAAAAAGATTGTCTTCGGCGTCAGATCGTAAAGTTCGAGCAAGTATTCCTGCACCACGCTCTTGGTCAGGGCGTCGAGTGCCCGGAATGGCTCGTCCAGCAGCAGCACTCTGGGGTCGTTCATCAGTGCGCGCACGATCTCGGCGCGGCGTTTCATTCCGCCTGACAAGTTGCCCGGGTATTGATCCTCGATGCCTTTCAAACCGACCCGCGAGAGCAGCTCACGCGCCTGCTTCTCGGCGCCGCTCCGATCTATCTTGCCTTGCTGGATCGGGCCGCATGTCACGTTCCACAACACGGTCTTCCACGGAAACAGCGCGCCCTGCTGGAATACCACCATGCGATCCGCTCCCGGATGCAAACTCTTGCCCGGGCTGGTCAGCAGTTCGCCATCGAGATAGATCTCGCCCGACGTGAGTTGGTCGAACCCTGCTATCGTATTCAGGAGAGTGGTTTTTCCGCATCCGGACGGGCCGACAACCACGCAGAATTCGCCGGCTTTCGTCTCAAAAGAAACGTCCTCCAGTGCGACGGTGTTTTCGCCGTCGGGATTGTAGACTTTTCCCGCATGCCGGATGGAAAGGGCGCCACCTTGCGCCGAACTGTGCGCCATCATGCCCCCGCCAGAATCCGGGCGCGCCAGCGCATCAGCCGATTGCCCAACATCCGCACCAGGGCACTCGACAGATAGCCGAGCAATCCCAGGGTCGACATGACAATGACCATGGTTTCAAACTGTACGTAGTAATAGGTCTCCCAAACTTTGTATCCCAGTCCGGCTTGACCGGAGACAATCTCGGACGCCACCAATGAGAACCAGCAGGCCCCCATCGCAATTTGCAGGCCGACGAAAATGTAGGGCATCGCACCCGGCACAACCACGTGGAAGAGGATGGCTTTCTCGCTGAATCCGAGCGACCGCGCCGCGCGAAAAAATACTTCGTCAATCGATTTCACGCCAAGAAGCGTATTGAGAATTGTCACGAAAAAGGCGGCAAGAAAAGTCAACCCGATGATCGGCAGCTCCCGTCCGGGCAGCAGAAGAATCGCAAGCGGTATCCAGGCCAGGATGGGAATCGGCCGCAGTATTTCCAGAATGGGAAAGGTCAGCCCGTAGAAAATACGGCTCCAGCCCATCAGAATTCCGACCGAAATTCCGAGAACGGTCGCCAGGATGAATGCGCTCATCACGCGATAAACCGACGCCCAAATGTGCCCGTAGTATTCGGCCGTGAACAGCGAGACGCCGTACACGGGATTGGGGTTCACCCATTCTTTGATACTGGGGACAAGCCCGGGCAACTCCTTGAACCGCCACACCTTGAAGACATCGACAAACAGGTACCAACTGGCAAAAAATACCACGACGCCAAGCAACATCAGGTATGGGCGGCTGCTCCGCAACATCCGCCGAACGCGCACCGTCCGGGAGACCTTTGCGCCGATAGCAATTTCAGCCTTGGAAACCGCGACAACAAGCTGTGCCATTTTCTCTCGCGGTTAATTGCGCTGCTAGGCTCGCCGCCCGTCTCAAATCTTGAACAGGTTGGCATACTCCTCTATCCGCTTCGTGTCGTTAAGCAGCGGAAAGCCTTTTTCAATCGGCACAGCCTTGATGCGCGTGAGCGGCGAGGAGACATTCATCTCCTTCATCGCCTGCCGCGCCAGACTATCGTCGATCGCGCCGGGCAACAGCTGGTTCGACGGAATGACCTTTTCCTCTGCCAGATAGTCGATCACTCGTTTTTGCAGCGCCCTTACTTCGTCATTCCAGACGAAGAGCTTCTCATCGCGGATGGGGCCACCGAAATAAGGTTCCGGAATGAGGCCGGCGAGCGAGAACCACAATGCCTTATCGGCAAATCCGGGGACGTATTTCGCGGCGATGCGCAGCGTTTCGGCGTGATTTCTCGGATCGTAGTACCAGATCTGCGTTTCGATCTCGGCCTTCAGCCAGGCCTTCACAACCTCCGGATTCTGGTCGATGAAATCCTTGCGCGCGACAATCGTACCGGAATCCCTTTCGCCCCAGGCTTGGCCGGTCGCGACAATCCGAGCGATGCCCTCGCCTGCAATCGTGCTTACGGCGGCGCCCTGCGGATCCCATGTTGCCGCGCCGTCGATCTTCTTTGCGCGCAGATTGGTCGTGATCACACCGATCGGTTGATTGAGGTATTCCTTCGGCTTGATGCCTTCGCGTTTGAACACGTCCTGGAAAAAACGATCCGAGCAGCTTCCCTTGGGGGTAGCCACGACCTTGCCATCGAACCAACGCATCGCTTCCTTGGAGTCTTTGAACTCCGGCGCGTCCGTCCGGGCGAGGATCTGATAGCAGTGATAGCCGCTCGGCGAACTGCCGATGAGACCGATCGCGCGAATGTCCGCGCGCTCGCGCTGAAATGTCGCAATCAGACCGGGGGCATCGCCGTTGTGGCCGATGCTCGTTTTGTTGGCAATCAGCTCGTTGGTGACAATGCCGCCTTGAATTGGATGGCTGAACGTGACCTCGCTGCCCTCGGGCAGATATTTTTTCCAAATCTGCTTCTCTTCGTTGACGACGCCGAACCAACCTTGCGTCCAATCCGGCCGCACGGCGACATTGAACTTAACCGGCTTTCCTTTTAGCTGCTGCCCGTAGGCCAAATCGCCCCAAGGAAAACCGAGCGTGCTCATGCTTGCCCCGGCGATGCCGGCGGCGCTGCGAACAAGAAACTGACGACGGCTGAAGCAATCCGCGGCGCGCTTCGAGCCACGATAAGATTTCTTCCTTGCCATGACATAACCTCCCCGGTGAGCGGGCGTTTCATCACCCGTTGAGCAAAGGCGGTCTTGCGCCACCTGACCCAGATCAAGCGTTGCGAAATTTCACCGGTAAATCTGACTGGCGGTATCGTCGCTGTCTGTCAATAAGTTGACAATTCGCAAGGCGGAATTGCGCCCGGAGAGCTCGGCCCTCACTCCTCTACCGGCATCAGCAAGCGATCGGGCTCGAGGATCAACGTCTTGCGTTTGCCGACCCGGATCAGCCCTTCGCGTTGGAAGCGATCGAGTGTCATGGTCACCCACTGCCGCGTGGCGCCGACCATTTGCGCGAGTACCTCGTGAGTGAACGGGGCGCCGATGGCGACACCCTCCTTTTCGCTCACGCCATGAAGTTCCGCCAAATTGACAAGCAGCATCGACAACCGTTCGGATACCGACCGTGTGCCGAGCATCTGCACCATGGCGGAGAGACACTTTCCCTTGAACTCAAGCGCTTCGATAAGCGCGATCGCAAGTTCGGGAATGCGGCGGATCAACTCGCGCAGATCTTTTCCCCGGAACGCCAGCACTTCGGATTTTACGACCGCTACTCCCGACCACATGTTGATGCCGGACCCGAGCACTTGTGGCGTGCCCACAATGTTGCCCGGCTGCCAATACGCCAGCGTGATCTCGCGCCCGGAAGGCGAGGCGTAGAACGTCCGGATCAGACCGCTCTCAATAAGAAAGACGCCGTCGTGACGCTCGCCCTGCGCGAACAGCGCTTCCCCCGGGAGAAGCATTTGCCGGCGGCCACGGCCGACCACCCGTTTGATTTGATGACTTGTGAGGTGCGCAAAAATACTGGGCTGGCGATCGCCCCGGTATGCGACCGTACGCGACGCCAGTTCCGAGGCTGTGCTCTTAAGGCGTCCGCGACCAGACACCTCGATCGCGGACCGCAAATCGCTTTCGATCAACCGCGAATCCTCGCCCCCTTTGGATCGAAGAAAGGTATTTCCACGATCTTCGCCGAAAGCGTTCCGGAATCGCCTTGTAATGTCAATTGATTTCCAGGTTTGGCCATCGCCACTGGCACGTATCCAAGACCAATCGCCTTCTTCAGCGTGGGGCTAAAGCCGACCACGGTGACATTTCCGACGGTGTCGGAGCCGACTTTAATTGGGCTCTTATTCGCCACCGTGACCGGCTGGTTGCCGACCTCGAAGCCGACAAGTTTACGCGCGGGGCCTTTTTCCTTGATCTTGGCAAGCGCCGCGCGGCCGATGAAGTCGCCCTTGTCGAGCTTTACCGTCCAGCCGAGTCCCGCTTCATAGGGATTGGTCGTCTCGTCGATGTCACGCGTATAGACATGATAGACTTTTTCCAGCCGGAACATGCCGATCGTCCGGTTTCCGCATAGTTCCATTCCCTCCCCCGAACCGGCCTTCACAAAAGCGTCGTACATCGTCCAGGCGTGGCCCGGGTCGTAGAAAATCTCGTAGCCCAGCTCGCCGGTCACGCCCAATCGGGCGACCATGCAGTCGATGCCCGCGATCTTGCCGTTGACGAAACGGTAATAGGGCAATCCTTTGTCCGACGCGTCGAATTCCGCGATCTTCTGCATGATCTGGCGCGACTTCGGCCCTTGAATCTCAATGCAGGTCGTCCCGGCCGATAAATCCATCACGCATACATCCATGCCGGCCGTGTGCTTCTCGACCCAGGCCGGAGTCTTGTGCGTGTTGAAAGCCGCCATCGTGAGCAGATAATGGTCCGGCGCCAGGCAGAAGACGACAAGGTCGTCGAATATTCCGCCGGCTTCCGTGCAGAGGCTCGTGTACACGAACATCCCCGGACGCGCCTTGGCAAGGTCATTGGCGCAGAGCTTCTGAACTGCCTTCAGCGCATCTTTGCCCTTGATGTGCAATTCGCCCATCGCGTGCCCGTCAAACAGAATGGCGGCATTGCGACAGGCTGCCGCCTCTTGTTCGAGCGATGAAAAGTGCGTCGGCATTTCCCAGCCGGCGAAGTCGAAGAACGTCTTTGCGCCGTGCGCCAGGTGTTGGCCGTAATGCGGCGAGCGCCTCAGCATTTTTGTCATAGCGGATTCGTCTCCCGATTTCCGAGATCAGCGAAAGGAAAGCTTATTTGGTGCGATACTTGATGTTCGTTCCCGCGTGCCAATCGTTGAAGTGATCGACATGCGTCTGCAGATAGGCGCCTTTCTTGAAGTACTTGTCGTAGAATTCCAGATCGAGGTGATGCGCCTGGATGAAGTAGAGCAGATGCATCGTGTCGTTGAAGGCCGGGAATTTTCCGTAGGTTTCATAAATGTAGGTACAGATGTCCTTTACGCATGCGACGCCTTCTTCGCTCACGCCGGGCACGCCTTTCTGAAATTCGGCATTGGTGATGGTGTGCGGCAGCACCATTCCCCGCCGCTCCCACTCGTCCAGGCTTTCGCCCATGTCCTTGACGGCGGCATCCACCGCGTCAGCCATTGTCTTGAAATAGGGCGGACAAAAGCCCTCGAAATAGCCGTCGAGACCGACGGCATTCGGCAACGGTTCATCCTTGCCTTGCACGAAACGGAATCCGAGCCCTTTGCACACCGGGGTGCCGCCCATAACGACCAGCGGCGTAAATCCACCATGCATCCAGCCACCCATGCCCATTGCCGCCATGGCCAATTGCATGAGCGTGCCCATCATTGCTCCCTCGGCACAAAGCCAACTGACAATGATCTTTTCGAGCGCGCCTAATGGCAGCGGCTTGTTCTTATCGAGAACTCCTTTTGCCGCCCATTTTTCGCAACCTGCGGCACGCATGCCTTTGCGCTCGTCGACGATGTAGTATCCGCCACCATCGATATAGCGCCCGCCGCGCGGGTCGCACATATTGATCATCAGCCGGATCAGGTCCTTGCTGATGTCCGTCACCGGCATGAACAACGTCGAACCCGGCTTGTTGGTCACCCAGAGATTGTGATGGAACAAGCCCGGCGTCTTGCGCGGCAGGTCGAGACGTTTGTCGGACAACCGGACTGTATGCTTGCGATAAAAATCCAGGATCTTGTCGCGATCGTTTACCGTCTCGTATTCCTTCATTTTTGTCATTTTTTGTTCCGTTCCACGGAACAAGAACACGCCGTCGTCATTGGTAAAAAAAAGCTCGGTGCGATGGGAACCGACGGCGGACGGGTGCGGCCGGCCGACCGATTTGACCATGCCGCCCTGGAACTCGCCTTCGCATAAGATGGCGCCGGTCACGCCTGTCGCGGCTGCGACAAGCATCGCCGTTTCTGCCTCACTCAGAGGCATCGGCTGCTTGTCCGATTTGTAGGTGAATGGACCGTGGCTGAGCTCCATCCCGAATCCGAACCTGCGGGAACGGCGGCCCGTGATCGCCTCGAACAGCGGAAAATTCCACGCTTTCGCTACCTGCGGCAGCATGCTGTAGCGGGTTTCATCGTCCATGCTCACACTCGTCCTCCCTTGACGCTGGCTCTTGTCATCGCGCGCCGGTGCATCGCCGCCATTGCCCGTTATTGGCGCCCGTTATTGCGGCGCGCTCGATTTGTGGCGAACCGCGAGGAAAGGCGCCTTCAATGCGTAGAGAAGCACTGCGGGTGAGAGAAAAAGTTTGCAGAGGACGGAGAGAAAATCTCTAGCCGAAACGTGCGTACGTGCATCCCAAACGCCCATGCGTCCTACAATCACGAGCTCAGCATGATCGATTTCAAAGCGCTCGATTGTGATCGGGAACTCTCCCGCCGGTGACTTGATGAACAAGGCGCCCCCTTTTTCGCTATTCGCGCAATATTACGCTTGCAGAAGGGGCCGCAGCCGTCAGTCAAGAACTTGACAATGCGCGGGGCCGCGTCGTGTGCCCATCCGCAGGGAAAAGCGAACAATTGCGCAGCCGTCAGACCTGCAAATCGATTTGCGCTATCGATGAATGATCGATGGTGCGGGCGTCGGGACTCGAACCCGAACGGGGTTACCCCCAAGGGATTTTAAGTAAAAATGCTCCCTTGAAACGCGAACTATTACAGTAAGTGATTCAACGATTTTTTTCACCCAAGGGAGCGATATTCGGTAGTGTCTCAGTTTGAATTTGGTCGAGGAAAGAAGCGAACGCAGGCTGGTCCGGGCTGTCTCGCGTCCGGTCGCGGGCAGGCCCATACAACCCCAGTCCACCGGTCCAGCACGAAGACGGCAGCCTCTGTTTCATTCAATACGGGCGCCATCTGATATCGGCCAAAATAGGCAATAGCAGCAATCGCGCCCAGACCGACGACCAGCCAAGCAATTCGCATTCAAGTGGTCCTCTTTTTGTACGGCCCGCGCGGGCCGTGCTTGGGTAGCGTCGCGTCCACCATATTGGCCAGATCGGTCATGCTCCAAAGCGTCTGACTGATACCAGCGGCCATCGCAGGCGACAGGCCCTTAAGGCTCTTGTGCTGCTTCACGAAATTGTACCAGACGGCATAGAGCGCGACCATGTGCATGTGGTTCTCAAATTTCTTAGAGAATGCATTGGTGAGCCGGGTAAAGCGGCGCATGTGCATCCGCATCGTGAGGTTTTGCCGCTCGGCATAGGACGTTGAAACGTGCTTGGGATCGGGATTGCCTTCAACCCGATGTTTCACCGAACCGATGCACTCCGCTGGGCTGTAGCGGCGCTGGCCTTCCGGCCCCGGCCCAAAGACCTTCACGAGCATCGCGTAATCAATGTCTGAACCGAATGCACCCTCAACAGCTTCCAGATAAGCCTTGTGGCCGTCGCTGGTCAGTTGAACCCGGGTTGCCAAGCGCGACTTCAAATCGTCCATGAAGGCCATCGCGTATTCGCTGTCACGACCGCCGACCAGCCAAGAAATGATCAGCTTCGTATCGGCATCGAGCGCAGTCCACGTCCAAGTATCGCCAGCGCCCTCGACCGGCTTTTTCATCGCGGCTACGTTCTTTTGCTTCGCCGCAGTAAAACTCCAGATTTCATCCACCTGAACCCGGCGAGCCTTCACGCCGCGAACCTTATCGTCATGGAAGGCGGTGCAAGCCTTCCCAGCGTCAACCAGCAGCTTCGAGACGGTATTGATCGACACGTCTGCCAAGCGAGAGATCGACCGCAGGGAAGCCCCCTCGCAGAGCAACGCGAGGATTTGGACGCGGGTTTCGAGGGACAGCCTGTTCATAATGAGCATTATACGTAACCGCTCTCGTATGTCAATATGCAATTTTACGTGCAATTTTTGCCTTGTAATTTGTCTCGGCGCAATCGATACTTATCCAACGCTCACGGAGACCAGCCGATATGCCGCTGCCGATTGAAGGTTCCATCCGCCCGGTTCTCCGCCCCTACGAGGAAAGGATCGGCAACGTCATCACGCGGGCCTGGGATGTCTGGTTCAAGAGCACCAGCAAGAGAACGTTCGCTTATAGG